>PMIE01000104.1:17024-29891 GCA_003156975.1 Chloroflexota bacterium
AGGGCTTCGCCGCCTCGGCACTCTCCGACGATGATGCGGTCCGGCCGCATTCTCAGGCAGTTGCGGACCAGCTCCCGGATCGGGACGGCGCCGCGGCCTTCGATGTTCGGTGGGCGAGACTCCAGAGTGACCACGTGTTCCTGACGGAGCTGCAGTTCTGCCGCGTCCTCGACCGTGACGATCCGCTCGTCGTTGGGGATGAAGGACGAGAGAACGTTGAGGGTGGTGGTCTTGCCCGAGCCAGTGCCGCCGGAGACGAAGATGTTCAGGCGGGCCTCTACGCACGCTCGCAGGAAGTCGAACATCTCGGGCGTGGCGGTGCCGAACCGGATCAGGTCGTCGACGGTGAACGGCGAGGCCGAGAACTTTCGGATCGTGATCACAGGCCCGATGAGCGACAGAGGCGGGATGATGGCGTTGACGCGGGAGCCGTCGGTGAGACGGGCGTCCACCATTGGGCTCGACTCATCGATGCGGCGGCCGATCGGCGAAATGATCCGATCGATGATTCGCATCACGTGGTCGTCGTTCTGGAAGANNCCGTTGACCATGATTTCGGTCACGGTCTCATCGCGAAGCAGCGGCTCCAGCGGGCCGAGGCCGATGATCTCGTCGGTGATCTGCTCGAGCATCCGGACGCGCTCGGCGCGGGTCAGAGCGAGGCCCTCTTCGTCGATTACGCGGCCGAAGATCTCCTCGATCTGGCGGCGGACTTCGACCTGGTTCGCCAGGTCCAGCTTGGGGTCGAGGTCCTGGATGACACGAGACTGAATCCGGAACTTGACCTCTCGCAGCGACTCGCGCACGGGAGACTGGCTGAGTAGGCTCCGTCCAGTCGGGCCCTGGGACATTCCCGAGCCGCCTGATGGCGCGGACGGGGCGCTGCCGGGCGCACCGGGCGCTACGCCTGGTCGCGCGCTTTCGATTCTCTTCAGAAGGGACATCGCCTACACCCCTTGCAGGCCCTGAGCGATCGGCCGGCCCGATGGCTCCTGGGCAGCTATCTCCACGCGAAGAGGGACTTTCCCTTTTGGGTTGCCTTGCGGTCTTCCTCTTCGTGCGATTCTCTATTCCCGACTATAGACGCAGCCAGTCTGAATACGTCCTGAGACACCTGGCTCTCTCTGTTGCTCAAGACGAACGGAACTCCTCGGTTGAGCGCGTAGACGACGGCTCGTCCGTCGCTCACGATCGTATGGTCCACCTTTCGGCCGATCGAGTGCTCCACATCGGCGACTCTGATGCCCAGGGTGGTGTCGGCTCGATTGAGAACGAGGCGGATCTTGTGCGAGTAGCCGAGCTGCTCGGCGACCTCGAGGAAGAGTCTAGTGTTCTTGATGCTCGTGATCTCCAGGGTGAGCACGGTCAGAACCACATCTGCCTGATCCAGAATACCCAGCAGTGTGTCGTTGAACCACGCTGCGCAATCGATCACGACCAGGTCGCTGTGCTGGCGGAGAATCTCGATGACGTGCTTCACGCCCGCGGGGGTGATCAGTTCGGCCATTTCCGGTGACGGCGGGGCCAGCAGGACCTGTATTCCGGACGAGTGCGTCTGGGTGAAGGCCTCAACCGAGTCCGTGTCGCGACCCTCTTCCAGTTGCGGCACAAGCTCGGCCATCGATTTGTCTTTCGGGTTGAGGTTGAGGAGGACGGCCACATCGCCGAACTGGAATGACCCATCCACCAGGGTCACCTTCTTGCCGAGCTCCGAGGCGGCGGCAACGGCCAGATTGACGGCGATCGTGGTTCGGCCGACTCCGCCCTTGGGGCTGAAGACGGCCACGACCTGACCCTCCGAAGTGGGCTCGTGATTGCGGGCCCCGAGGGCGACGGCGGCGGCGACGGCGCTGGCCCGGCCTGCCTTCTCCCTTTCGCGGGAGTAGACCTGCCGGATCGAGGCTGTCAGTTCATCGCTGCTGAATGGCTTGACGAGGAACTCGCGGGCTCCGGCCAGCATCGACCGGCGCAGGTAGTCTGCTTCACCCTGGACCGACATCATCACGACGGCGGCGCTGGGGACCTGCGACGAGAGGCGCTCCGTTGCCGTGATGCCATCCATGTCGGGCATGTTGATGTCCNNTCAGCCATCGAGATCAATCGCTTCCAGAGTGCCGGAGAGGCCGATTCGCTCGGCCTCTCCCTGATGGCTCCGCCCTTTGCAGGCGAAGCTGTCTACCACTGAATCTTGTTTCCCAGGAGCGTCGGAAGGCTGCTCAGAGGATCCGGCGGCAGCACTCCGTACTTCGCCACGATCTCGCTGAATGTGTAGCCGGGGATCGACTTGAAGGGGTTGCTGGCCATGGGGTCCGTGGCGTTGTCCTGGCTTGAACGCAGGGCGAAGGCAAGGTCTATGTACATCTGTGGGTTCTGCTGCTCAATTCGCTGAGCCCAGCGGATGACCTGCGACTCCTCCGGGGTGACCTCGACGATTGCGATCATGACGCGGTCTGTGTACTGCACTACCGCGGAGGTAGGCGCAGCGGCCGGCCCAGGTGAAGCGCCCGCGACAGGTGCGACCGTTGGTGCGGCCGCCGTCGAGGCAACAGGCGGGAGCAGCGTCTGCAGGATCTTGCAGTTCTGCAGGATCAGCTTGGACGTGACGTTCGTGCCGCCGGTGGTGATCTGGATTCCGGCCTGATCCTTGACCGAGATCGAGAGCGCGGTCACGTAGGTGGTCAGGATGATGTCAACGCGGTCGCCCGGGACGATCAGCGTACCGACGCCGTTCTCCTGGTCCACTTTCATGGACATGGCAACGAAGCCCTTGTCCACGGAATCGCTGAGGGACTTGCCGTCAAGCGCCGATCCGGGACTCAGCAGGTCCGGGCCGTTGATCACGATCTGATCCTTGGCGATGTCGGACCCGGCGACCTTGCCGATGACCTCGCTGACATTCGAGTAGGGCTCCCCGCCCAAACCGGTCAGGTCCGAGATCGGCTTGCTGGTGGTGTTGACCATCGTCTTGTCGATGATCGTTCCGGCCGTGATCTTCACAGAGGCCACAACCACTTGGACCTTCGGTTCGGCAGCCGGCGTCGGAGTGGCCCCGGGACCTCCCGTGGTTCCTCCTCCGCTTCCCGCCAGAGCCACTGCAGCCAGGGCCCCCGCGACGGCTATTAGCAGACCGAGCAGGATTAGCAACCGATTTGACCGCTTCACAACCACACTCCCGAGCACATGTGACAGGTGTCACCACGGTAGCCTTGCGGCCAACCTAACTACGACTATACCAATGGGCTACGCCCAGTAGGAAGGATTCTCGGAATTGGTCGGGTAAGAAAGACTAATCCTCCCCTGCGACAGGCAAAGAAAAACGGGCCGCGCACCAGGCGCGGCCCGTCTTCTTTGCGCTGAAGAATTACAGCTTGTTGCCGATGATGCTGAGGATGCTCTGGATGGTGCCGCTCAGGAAGAGCAGAGCCAGAACAGCAGCGATGGCGATGAGTGCGAGGATCAGGGCGTATTCGGCAAGACCCTGGGCCTTCTGGGACCGGATGACCATTATGACCTCCTGGATGATGGCGCCCTCTGATGAGAGGAAGATCGCTATTCTGTGCGCCGGGCGCCCCAAACGCCACTAGCAAGATGGTAATGGGACTGCTCCGCCGCTGCTCGCGGCGTGGGCATCCAGCGAGCTTGATGTTGCGCGCTGACACCTGTGTCCGGCCGGTCCGGCGTCTCCGCAGCGCCCACGGCAGGGCTGGCTCCGATATCAGACCGCGGATGCAATCAGGCTCAGCAGCGACGACAGCTGGTCGCCGAAGAAGAGCAGCGAGATGACGCACACGACGGCCATGATGATCAGGATCAGGCCGTACTCGATGAGGCCCTGGCCGCTCTCGCCCCATCGGGCTGGATCTCCGAGGCGGGTCGGCGGGAACGAGGGCGCCTGGCGTCGTCTCAATTCGCCGGCAGGACGAGGACGACTTCGCGGCCTTCGTCGACGAGTTCCGCCCGGACCCCGATGGTGTCGGCGCGCTGCTGAACCTCACGCCACGTGTTCGGTGGGAGAGCCAACGGATGAGTCGTGTTTGCCCGGGCGGCACGCGTCACCTTGGCGGCACGGGTCTCTTCCATCATCGCCTTGAGCGCCTCTGGAATCTCGCGCTCAGCGTGCTTTCCATGCTTGTCGGGCGGTTGCGTCTCCTCGACCTCCGGTTCCTCGACCACCTCGGCATCTTCTCGTTTGGCGGAGATGCGTGCCTCCGTCTTGTCTGACGCCCACTCAAATCGGATCGAAACCCGGTCCGGATGACACGACAGAAAGCCAGTGACCGTCTCGTCGATGAGCCGGAAGAGGGCACTCTCGACGTCCATCGGGAGGCGGCGGTCCGAGCCGTACGACTCGAACTCGATCGGGATCTGCGAGCGCCGGCCGCGGTCGCGGGCGACCCGTCGCAGTGTGGGCACGAGCCCCAGATCGTCGAGGACCATCGGCCGGACGTCGAAGATGAATGTCTTCGTGGCATCGAGCGTGTGCTGAACCATCGCGATGAGCTGCCCGATCTCGTTCTTGGCCTGGCTCGGGTCGCGGTCCAGCAGGCGCTCCACGATCTGGGCCTGAAGGACGATGTTGGTCAGACTCTGGGCCGGACCGTCGTGCATGGCCCGCGCGATCTCGCGCCGCATGTCTTCCTGAGCTGCCAGCACGAGCCGGGAAACCGCCGGCGGGAGAGGCGTGCTCGTGTCGAGCTTGTCGGCGGTGTGCTGGGGCATCGCCCCGCCCATGGAGGCGCGATCGAGTTCCGAGCTGTAGCGGCGAAGGCTCTCTCGAAACCGAGACAGGATCTTGAGCTTGCCTTCGAGGATGTCGACCTGCGCTTCCATGATCGCGGAGCGCTTGGTCAGGGTTATGAGCTGATCGGCTTCCTCGTCGGCGGCCTCGGCGTTCTTGCCCGAGCCCCGGCCCTTCTCCGCCGCCTGGGCGCGCTTCTGCTCGTGACGGCTGGCTTCGGTGCGAGCCTGATTGACGAGCACCTCGATCTCGCCGATCTCCCGGCTGAGGAGATCGACTTCGCGTCTGGCCCGCTCCGCAATCTCGAGGAGCGGGAGCGGCAACGGGTCTATGGCCACGGGCGGCTCAGTCCTCGGGCATTCGGATCCAGCCCTGGCGCATGGCATAGACGACGGCCTGAGTCCGGTCGTTCACGCTCAACTTGCGCAGAATGCTGGACATGTGGTTCTTGACGGTCTGCTCGCTGATCGACAGGGCGTAAGCGACTTGCTTGTTGGTCATGCCCTGGGCGATGTTGTCGAGGATCTCGACTTCGCGAGGAGAGAGAGGCGCGAAGATGGGCGCCGCTTCCTGGCCGTAGATGGCCAGTTCGCGGAACTCCTTGAGGACGCGGCTCGCGACTGCCGGCTTGGCAAAGACCTTGTCGTTGATCAGGTACTCGCCGCTGGCGACGCGGTGGATGATCGCGACCAGATCGTCCGGGGCAACGTCCTTGAGGATGAACGCGGCCGCGCCGGCCTTGATTGCGTCGAAGAGGGCATCCTCGTCCTCGCTGACCGCAAGAACGATGATTCCCGCCGACGGCAGCTCTCGCTTGATCCGCTGGGTCGTCTCGATGCCACCCGGGGCAGGCAGGGACAGGTCCATGAGGATGATGTCCGGCGACAGCTGGACGGACAGGTCGAAGGCGCCGCGAGTGTCATCGGCCTCGCCGATGATCTCGAAGCCGGCTTCGCGCTCGAGGATCTGGCGCATCCCGACGCGGAACAGCGCGTGGTCGTCCACAAGCAGGATCGTGGTCTTCTCTCCGGTCCGGCCACCCGGTCCCTGCCGGCGTCGGTCCGGACCGGCGTAGTCCATCGAACTCATTCGTTCTCCTCTCCCACTGGGATCGACAAGCTGACGACCGTTCCGCCGCCGGGACGGGACCGAACCTCGAACTTCGCACCGATTAGCTCGGCCCGCTCCCGCATGAATTGAAGACCGAAATTGCGCCGGCCTCGAGCGGCGACCGCGCCGACCTCGAAGCCGCGTCCATCGTCTGTGATCTCCACTATCCAGTCTGACGACTCGACGTGTGTCGATACGACAGTACGACTTGCGGATGCATGTTTGCGGACGTTCTGCAACGCCTCCTGCACGATTCGCAGGACCGCGGTCTGCTGAGTGGGGTTCAGGCTCTCGCCCGGAGCCGTCAATTCCGTGACGACTGTGGCTCCGGTCAGGGCGGCCATGCTCTCCACGGCATCCACGATCGACCCGTCCAAGCCCAGCTCGTCGAGCAGGGGCGGGCGCAACTGGCTGATGAACGTCCTGACCTCACCCAATTCTCGGCGGAGGATCTCGCGCAGGAAGTGCAGTTCGCTGGCGGCCATCCGCACGTCTTCGGTCAGGACCCGCTCGATGTACTCGACCTGGAAGATGGCGTTGGAAAGGGCCTGGGCCGGGCCGTCGTGGACTTCCTGCGCCAGGCGCGACCGTTCGGCCTCCTGGGCCTGGACGATGCGCATCTGCATGTCCGTCTGCAGGCTCGCGTCCGCGACCTCGGCGAGCAGGCTCGCGTCGCCACGCTCCAGGAAGAGCCAGGCATTCTCCATGCTCCGCACCGACAACTCGAGCTTCGACAGCTCCTGCTGATGGCGACCGAGATCGGCGGTCAGACGCTCGACCTCGGCACGGAGCGCTCTCTGGCGGGCGTCTTCGGCTCCCGCCTCGGCCGCGGCGGCCGGATCGCCGCTGCCGCCGCTGCGCGACATGGGGGCTCGGTCGGCGATCTCCACCTGGTCGCGGAGACGGTGCCAGCGACCCAGCGTGTCGTGGTATGCCTCGCGGTATCTCTCGGTGACGGACCGGAGATTGTTGGCTCCGTAGCCCAGCGTGGACTTCGCTTCGGCGTATAGCTCGTCGAAACGCGAGTCGCGCGATTCTGCTGCGCCTCGGGCAGGGTCCATACCGTTCGGAGTATACGAGCCGTCTCTCATGGGCAAACGATCCTAAAGACGTGGAATACGGCCAGGGCAGAATCCTTGGCCGGCCCCATACCGGAGATATCGGCAAGCGGGACTTCCTGGAAGCATTTTGCGGCCGTTCCGCTCCCGCCTAGTATGTCCGGCCAGTGCCTGTTGGTGTCACCCCGAACTATCAACAACTTTGCCCCGAATCGCCGGGCGAGAGCGAGGACCGCGTCCGGAGATTCCTCCGGTAGGGCGATGGCCGGGACTCGGGCGGTTTCCGCCAGCCAGATCGGGCTATCGGTGATGACCGGGGCCGAGCCGTCGAGCGGAACGCCTGCCCGAGCCATCGCCGAAGGCAGAGCCTGATAGCGGGACTGGGCGTCGTTGGCCTGGCCGGCGATGCCGTTGACGGAAATGAAGCAGAGCGGGCCGATTGCGGCGATGGCGAAGGCGGGACCCAGCCAGGCCACCGGCCGAGTCCAGTGGCGCAGCTTCCCGATCCGGACGATCAGCTTGTCCAGGAAGACGAGGCAGGAGACCGCCAGCAGGACGAAGGCCGCGCCGGCCGCGTGAAGATACGTGCCGGATTGGGTGGCCACGGGAAAGGCGAGGCTGGTCACCGCGAAGGTCAAGAGCGAGGCGAATACCAGGGGGCGCAGTGCCCGGCGGTGCCAGACCCACGGCAGCGCAATGAGTCCGACCAGTCCCACGGGGAAGGCTGGGATCAAGAGGACGCTGAAGAGGTCGTGGGCGATCCCGGCAAGGTAGATGCCCGCCAGCGCCGCCGGGCCCTGGCCCAGGAAGCGGGCCAGCGTGGGCGGGTCCTGATACGCAAAGACATCCGTGTAGTGGACGAACAGCGCGTTCGAGATCGTCTGGCCGGGCAAGGGGGTTCCGAAGGCGAGCCAGTCGCGGACGGCCCACGGAGCGAAAACCAGGATCGCGACGAGTGCGGGGAGGCCGATGAGGGTGGCGCGGCGGCGCCGACTGCCGGGCGTGCCGAACCAGACGACGGCGGCCCAGGCGATGCCCAGCCAGATCGCCTCGCTCCGAGTGAGCGCGGCCAGGCCGAGGATGAGACCCAGGGCGATGAGGCGGCGATCGATGCGGGCGGGAGCGGTGGCGGCCGTGGCCGTGGCGGCGGCGCCTGCCGCGCCCGGAGCGGCCGCTCCGGGCGCGCCCGTGTCCGCGTCCGTGCCGGGCGCAACCTCCCGCGCCGCGATGCGCGTCATGAGCAGGCACGCGGCCAGCGCCAGCGCCGCGAAGAGGGCCGTGGAATCGGGGAGGGCGCTGTAGATCACCAGGGGGCCGAGGACGGCGGCCACCAGCCCCGTGCCCACGCCCATCGTTCTTGCCCGCCCCACCGGCAAGCCCATCTCCGCGGCTACGTCGGCGCCCAGGCGCCAGGCCATGACCGCAACGGCCGTGCCGGCCAGCACGGAAACGACCTGCGCGGCCCGGAACCAGTTGGCGGCCCCGGCCAGGAAGGCGGGGATCGCCTCCAGCAGGGACGGCAGCGGCATCCATAGCTCGAACGCCGCCCGCGGCACGATCAGCGGCTGCGTCTGATAGCTCCACAGCGCGTCGCTGATGAGGCCGCGGCCCTCGGCGAGGTTGCGAGCTACTCCGGCGTAGTAGGCCGTGTCTTCGGGGACGGGGAAACCGATCGCGGCCGCAGCCGCGATTCGGACGACGAGCGCCACCGCGAATACCGCCGCCGCGCTGAGCCACGCCTCCCGACGGCTCACGGCGCCGCCCCGGCCGAGGTCGCCGCCCCGGATGTCGTGGCCGTCCCGGCCGTCAACGCCGTCCCGGCCGTCAACGCCGTCCCGCAGCGAGTGTCGCCCGGCTGCGTGCAGACCGGGTAGATGGCGAGGGCCGGCGCGGCGTCCACGAGTCGATCGCCGGTCGGCTTGCCCGTATACGGGATCGTGAATGTGGGGAGTCCGATCCATGCCGGCCGCGTCTGCCCCT
Organism: Chloroflexota bacterium; assembly: GCA_003156975.1. Lineage (GTDB taxonomy): Bacteria > Chloroflexota > Limnocylindria > Limnocylindrales > CSP1-4 > Fen-1039. The sequence continues at coordinate 25,911 of PMIE01000104.1, forward strand.
CGATCACCGGCACCAGCGGATCGACGATGTATGCCCGCTGCAGGATTAGCCAGCGGATGTCATAGTCCACGGCGATCTCATGGAGAACGTCGAGCGAGTCCGTCGTGGTCATGACGCCGCCCCGGCCGGTGAAGTACTCGAACCCGGCGGGATCGGCGCTGAGCAGCCGGTCGGTCTTGGGGGCCTGGGCCTTGTCGAGAGCCTGGCCCGCGGCCAGGATGTTGTCGCGATCGGCGCTCCACGGCGGCAGGGCCATGACCGTGAACGCAGCCGCGGTGAAGACGACCGACGCGGTGGAGGCGATCAGGAACAGGCGGGCCGCCCCCTCCTCGGTCCAGCTCGGCCGGTGGCGGGCGACCCAGCGAGAGCCCAGAACCGCTCCCTCCATGGCCAGGATGAAGGTGAACGGAACGAGGGCGACGGCCGAGTGAAGGAAGGTGCCGTACGGGACGTGCACGGCGAAGACCAGGCCAGCGGCGGCGAAGAGCAGGAAGGCGTAAATGAAGAAGGGCCCGAAATCGACCGAGCGCCGGCGGGCCCAGGCGCCTATCAGCACGAACGGCGTGAGCACGATCGGGCAGGCGATGACGAAGAAGATCTGAAGCGCCGACACGAGCCCGAGGACGCGGCTCTGGAGCAGCGGTCCGATGCCCTGGCTCAAGAAGCCCGACAGCGAAGTGTCCGTAGTGACGCTGTCCATCTGCTCGTAGGTCTGGATCAGCAGGATTCGGCCGGAGCTCGACGACGGCGAGATGCTCCCGAAGACGGCCAGCTGATGCGCGTACCACGGCACCATCACTATGAGGAAGAGCCCGAAGCAGGCGAAGGCGTAGCGCCACGGGATCGCCGGCAATCGACCGCCTTTCGAACGCCAGCTACGCCCGCGATCCCAGACGAAGGCGAGCCCGACAGCCGCCCCGATCAGGACGCCGTCGTTTCGGGCGAGCGTCGCCAGGCCGACCATCAGCCCCGCCAGGGCGAAGGACCAACGGCTGCCCTTGAGGCCGCGAACGGTCAGCCAAAGAGCTGCCAGGCCGAGCGGCTGGTAGAGGGAGAGCGTGTCCGGCTGGGCCATGAAGAGGATCGCGGCGCCTGGAACGGCGACGGCGATTCCCGCCGCGAGCGCGATCCGAGAAGAGCAGCCGATCTCGCGAGCGAAGAGCCAGGTCATCGGCGCGGCGAGCGCTCCGGCGATTGCGAACGGGATGGCCGAGGCCCAGGGAGTGGGTCCAAGGAGCCACATCGTCGGCAGCTGGATGAGCGCGGCGAGCGGCATCCAATGGGCGTTGCTCGGTATCGGCAGCATCGGATGGGCGGGGATCCTGCCGCCCACGTCGACGAAGGACCAGATGAAGTCGATGTTGAAGCCGTGCCCGGCCTGCAACGCACGGGCCACATCCACGTAATAGAACGAGTCCGGGTAGGCGGCGTCAGGGTGCAGCCCAAACACGACACCCCGAACGACCAGGGCGAGCGCAAATAGACCGAAGGGGATCCGCACGGCGAGGCAGCGTAGCATCGACAGGGCCATACGTTATCGGTACAAACGACCTATGCGCGTCCCGCCGGTCGGCGCCGGTCGGCGCGGGGCGCGGCTGGGGCGTGGCGCCGGTCGTGGCGTCGGCCGCTACGTGGCCCAGCCGGCGGCGTCAGTGGCGCCATCCGGGTTGGCGGTGCGGCCGCGCGGCCCTGCCCGTACACTCCCGCTCATGGTTTTGAGCCTGGGGATAGTTCTGCCCGCGTACAACGAGGCGGCTCGGCTGGGGCCCGCGTTGGACGAGCTGTTCGCGTACCTGTCTTCGGTGGCGAAGGGCGTTCTGCCGGAGACGGTCGGTGTGCTCGTTGTAGACGACGGCAGCACGGACGGCACGGCGGCCCTGGTCCGGGCCCGGCCGGAGTTCGTGGCGGACGGCGGCAAGCCGGCGCCCGGGCGTGCGTCGCTGCGGCTGCTGGCCGAGCCTCACGGCGGCAAGGGATCGGCCGTGCGGGCGGGGATGCTTGCCGCAGACGGCGATCTGCTCGTGTTCGCCGACGCCGACATGGCCACGCCGCCAAACCAGCTCCCCAAGCTCGTGGTTGCGCTCGAGTCCGCCGACGTTGCGCTTGGCAGCCGCATCCAGCCCGACGGGTCGGACATGCGAGCCACTCAGCCGCGCTTCCGGCGGATGGTCGGGCGGATCTTCCGGTTCGCGGCGCAGGTCTGGGTGACCGGACCGGTCCGGGATACGCAGTGCGGCTTCAAGGGGTTCCGCCGGGGCGCCGCGCACGATCTGTTCGACCGGTTGCGGGTCACGAGCATCGTCTTCGATGTCGACCTGATATTCATGGCTCGCCGGCGCGGCTATCGGATCGCGATCGTTCCCATCGTCTGGGCGGATCGCCGTGGCTCGCGCATGCAGGCCCGCCCGGGACTGGCGCTGCGCGTCGCGCTGGACCTGATCCGGATTCGATTCGTCCATCGGGGCATCCGGCGGGTGATCACCGACGGCTCGATGGATGACGGCGCGGCTGTCGGCGCGGCGAGCGACGCCGTGCCGCCCAAGAGCTCGCCCGAAAGCTCGCCCAAGCCGTGAGCGCGGCCGCGTTGCCGGTGAGAGCCCGACCGCGGCTCGCCGACATGCTCGTGCCCGTCGGCTCGGTGACGCTCCTGGTCCTGATGCTCGGCCTCGTCCTGGCGTCCGCCGGCAAAACGCTCGGCTACGACTACACGTGCTACGAGAATGCCGCCCGTCACCTGATCGACGGCAAGCCCATCTACGACAACGCCTTCTCCATCTCCGTCGGGACGTGCCCGGGGACGTACACGTATCCGCCCGCCTTCGCCGTCGGGCTCGTCCCGTGGCTGCTCTTTGGGGGAGCGGCAGCCGGGCTATGGTGCGTGGCGATGGCGGCGTGCTTCGTGGCCGGCGTGGCTCTGCTGCCGGTCCGGCGCGACGTCCGCTGGCTCGTGGTCGTGGTTGCCGCGATCGATTGGCCGCTGCTCTATGCCGTGAAGCTGGGCCAGGTGGAGCCGCTCCTCTTCCTCGGGTTCGCGGCCGCGTGGCGGTGGATGGACAGGCCGTGGGTTGTGGGCGTGGTCACAGCCCTGGGCACGCTCGTAAAGGTGCAGCCGGGATTGCTGGGGGTTTGGGCGATGGCCACGCGGCGATATCGGGCGGTGGCGGTGGCGGTGGGTGTTGGGCTCGCGGCGGCCGGGGCGGCCACTCTCTTCACGGGTCTGGGGGCGTGGGCGACGTACGTGGATCTGCTCCGCGGCCTGGGTGGAACGCTGTCCGTTGCCCACAACTTCGCCCCGGGCGCGGCCGCTCATCTGGCGGGCGCGCCGGACTCAGTGGCGTCCGCTGTGCAGTTTGCGTCTGTGGCGGTGGCGCTGACCGCGGCTCTGGCCGCGTGGCGCTGGGCCTCGCCGGTGGCAAGCCTGCAGGTCACGATCGTCGCCAGCCAGCTGCTGTCCGCGCCCCTGCGCGACCACTACGCCGTTCTTCTGCTGCTGCCCGTCGCGTGGCTCGTGGGCCGCGGCCGGAAGTGGGCGGCGCTCATCCCGCTGCTCGGCTGGATCTCGCTCTTCGCCGACGACAACTCCGCCACCTGGCTCGCGACCGCGAGCGNNGCGGCGGGAGCGGCGGGAGCCGCGGGAGCGGCCGGAGGCGCTCGAGGCCGCCGCCGCGTCCTAACCGGCGCCGCGTCCTGATCGGCGCCGCGCCTCAGCCGCGCCTCGGTCGCGCCTCGGTCGTTAACGCCGACGCGGCTCGCCCGGTAGGTCCCGCGCCTGGACCCGGGAAGGCGAGCCGCGTCGGCCGCTGGTTATGACGATCGGCGGCTAGGCGACGGGCGGATCCGTCGGGGAGACGTCGGGCTGGATGGGTGCAACCGTGCCGTCGGCCGGCGCGGCTGCCGGGCTCGCGGCGGGTGCGCCCCAGGCGGGCGGAGCCGGAGGAGCGGGCGGCTGGCCCCAGGCGGGCGGCTGCGGCGCCGCGGGCT
>PMIE01000134.1 GCA_003156975.1 Chloroflexota bacterium
TACCGGAAGGAGTGGCTCCGGCGGGCCGGCGGCGGCCGTGTACGTCGATCCACTGGCGAACCCACGAGCGTGGCGAGCGTATCTTGGCTCAAACGACGCCGTCGCAAACCGACCGCAGAGACGATTCTGGTCTGTCAGCGCTGCTTCAAACGCTTAACAAAGAGGTCTCCAAGGCAGCGATTCTGCCCCGACTGTCGCCGGTCGCTCAACAGGATTCGGGCGCGAGACTCAATGCGCCAGAGGCGGGCGAAGCCAACAACAGAGACGGGGACGGTCCGCTGACGGCCCTCGATGACTTGGCCATGGTCGGAGGCTCAAATGGAGTTGGGCCGACACTTTGCGGGTATTCATCCGCGACCCGTGGAACCCGGCGAGCACTGCCGCGACGGCGGGCTGACCGATCCGAGACCCGCAACTGTCCAACTCGAGAGGAGTGGCGGCCACACCGTACGGGTATTCAGCCGCGATCCGTCGCGGCGGGCGCAAGGTCGCGGCGGAGCCAGCCTGGACGGTCCAAGTGGCTAGAGGCCGCGACGAGAAGTCAGCCTGGCTGTAAGGACCCAGGCAAACGGTCGACCCGCCGCGCCGCAAGAAATGGATCCACCCGTCTGGCCGGTTGGCGCAGCCCCAGATGACGGTTCACTGGGGCGACCTCATCGGGCACAGACCGGGCGATCGCCGCATACCGGAGGATCGCCCCGCCGGGCAGATGGTAACGGACTTGAGGTCAACGTCCCGACTGTGATGCGATCAGGTCGAAACGCGTAACGCGCTGCGCACCTTCAACTTAGAATGACTTCCGTTCGCACCGACACCTTGGACCAAGCTGGCGGCGAAGATCCAAATGGGAGAGGGTCGCCTATGGGGAAGGCTGTGGGTATTCGCGGCGTCGGTTTTGTTGTCGCGCCGTTGCCGGGTCGATAGAGGCCCAACCGTGGATTACTACGAAATACATTGCCGGGGGACTATGAAAGTGATCTCGAGTCTATCTCGCCTTGGCCGAAGGATTGCCGTACCGTTGGTTCTGCTCGCCGTGCTGACCCCACCGTCCGCGGCGAACGCATACACGCAGAACCTGTACAACTCGTCGTACAACAACCAGCAGGCGATGAACTGCTGGTGCGTTGTCGGCTCGATCAGAACGTGGCTCGGGTACATTCCAGGCTCGCAGCTACCGTCCCAGTCCACGATCAACTCGCTCGTCACTTCCAAAGACAAGTACAACAACACGACGGTCAAATGCAAGGACGGATCAAGCGGACATGATCCACGTGGCTGGGCCTGGGGTATGTATAACTACACGCCCGGTAGCTACTTCTACGACGACTACCAGAACACAAGCCAGTCGACGATGGACTGGGAGATGGTGTACGGCGTTCGGGCGACCAGACAGCCGGTCGGAAGCTTCGTCATGGCTGGTCAGCATGCCGTGCTGATTCTCGGCTACCAGGATCTGAACGATCCGTTCGCTGACAAGGCCCAACAACTCAACGGCTTCTATATCTTCGATCCCTGGTATGGTCGAGGCAACAGTGGCATCGCTGGATGGGGCTACGGCTTCGAGCCCGACCACTACTTCACCATCGCACAGTGGAATAGTACCTATTACACAAAGGACACCAACGACGGCAAGTTCTGGTCGCCCAGGTACGTAGCCGTCCTGCGCGCGGTCTCGGGCACTCCGTCCGACAGTCCGCCTCAGACCTATGGTGATTGGTACTACGCCAATTCTGGTGCAGCCTTGGCCAATGGCCCCGTCGGCAGCACGGCGGCGGCGCCCGATGTCGTGGCCACCGGCGCGTCGACGTCGAGCAACAGGACTTTCGGAGTTGACACGGCAGAGCCTACCGTAGCGGCCGCCGTCGCCGAGGGCCTCGCAACCAACTCCTTGGGCGGCCACAACTCGATGGGAATGGACCTCAGCCACTACACGATCGGCGCGGTGGCACACGTCGATTCCCTCGACAGCGCGCTCCCCTCGTACGAACTGGCCGAGTTGCGAGTCGACGGCCAGATACGAGCGATCGCCATGGTCGACGACACTCCAGCTGGCTATCTGTTCGGGGCGCTCTCGGAAGCCGGTCCCAACTATCCCTATGCAACCCCGAGCATCCGGGCTCAGTACGAGTCTGCAAACGGCGTGCCCGTGAGCTCTCACCTTGTGTGGGGCTGGGCTGACGAGGGCGAGTCCCCGTTCTACCCGTTCATTGCCACAAGCGACACGATCACCGGGTCTACCGAGTTTCTGACGCCCACGGGCGTCTTCCGCGGTCTCCATCTCGGACAGGCGAACGTGCCGGGCAAGTAGAGCAACGACGACGAAAGAACGGTCCGGCCGCAACCGGGTCGTCCGATGGGCCGATCCAGAGGTCACGAGTACGCCTAGACCTCCCGATCGGCCCATCGCCTCTTCGAAGCCTCTCCTGACGGTTGGAGAATGAACGATTCACTCTGTTCAATCGTCATTCGGGGCATGGATGTTCAGCCAACCAATATCCCACGCATCGGATCTCACCATTGGCCACGCTGACTGACGACGAGGTGGCGCAGGTTCTGGTCGTCCAGACGGCCGATGCATATCGGCTCGCAGCCTGGATCCTTCGGGACGCAGGCTGTGCCGAGGACGCCGTCCAAGAGGCCGCCATGGCGGCCTGGGATGCCCGGAACAAGATGCGTTACGCAGATGATCCGGCCGCCTGGTTCAAGAAGGTCGTGGTCAACACGTGTCGCGACGAGTTGCGACGCCTGGGGCGACGACAGAGGATTCCCCTTCCTCGTACCCTTGTTGACGCCGGGCGTTTCGAGCGGTCGTTCTGCGTCCGTGAAGAGTTGGAACAGGCGATCGAGCGACTCACGAGCGAGGAGCAGGTGATCATTGCGCTGCGGTATGGGCGGGACCTGACCATACCGCAGATCGCACTGCTGACCGGCATCGCACAAGGAACGGCCAAATCACGTCTGCATCACGCGCTCGAACATCTCCGGGCAGCATTGGCGGCCGAACGTCGCATCGAGGAAAGAGTGCAATGAGCGACGACGATACCGAACGATCTATCCGCGACTACTACCGCTCGATCACACCGACTGACGCGTCGCGGGTTCAAGCCGAAGTCCAGAACTCGATCGAGATCCGGCGCCGCAAGGCGGTGTCACGCCGAGGCGTATGGCAGTTGGGAGGCGCGGTTGGGATCGCCGCACTTCTTGCGCTCGCCGTTCTCAGCGCGCCGATCGTTCTAGGCCCTGCAGCGACGCCACGCTTGATTGGCCCGGTTGCGTCAGCGCCGACGATGTCTCCGGCACCTACGGCATCGTCGGCTACTCCCCGCCAGTCGTCGCTGACCATGAGGGGGTCGTGGATTACGCTCCTGTCCGCAAGTGGTGCAGGCGCGGTCTGGTCTGCCGATGGCGCGTACCTGGCGATGTGGACCGTGCCGACGTCCGGACCAAGCGAGGACATGCTGCTTCTCGACGGGAATGGCAACCTCGTCCGGCCGCTCGACGCAGACAAGATCGTGTGGCTCAACGCAAAGCAGTTCATCCTGCAGAAAGCTGGCGTGGCGTCGCTCGGATCGGTCGATACCGATGCGCTGACACCAATCTCCTACTCGTTTGCGAGCGCGGAAACGCTGACCAACGACCACGGCGCCGTCGCGCTCTCGGTGCCCGATCCGAACAGCCCGGACACATTCCATTTCATGATCTGGACGGCCGAGGGCGTAACCAAGGCCCTTGAGGGCGAAGTCGTCGCCTGGTCGACTGATGGTACCGAATTCGCTATCTGGCATCCGAAACCCGCGACTGGACCCGGCGGTGTGGGGTTTCAGGACACGGGCAGTATTACCGTGATGGCCTGGCCAAGTCTCGAACAAGTTGCGAGTGTCCCAGGAACAGACCTAGTTGCCCAGGAGACTGCCTTTGATCCGTCTGGACGCTACCTGCTCGTATCGAACCTGGGCGACGCCGGCTCGTTCGTCTACGACCTGCAGGGTAGGAAGGTGGTGGGCCCGGAGAAGATCATTGGCGTCGCGAGCTGGCAATCGAACGACAACCTCCTCGTCCCCGGTACGAATGGAGCCGTCAACACGTACCGCCTGGACACGTCAACCATCGCGACTGAGGACGGGATTGGAGACTCAGCCATTTCGTCGGCCGATGGCTCCGCGATCGCCACGTACTTCTCGGAGGACTATTCCGGGATCCATCCACTCACGCTCATCCGCAACGGTACGCGGCTCAGCGTCGGCGTCCCCGGTGGCCTCGAAGAAGCGCCGGTCATCGCAGCGAATGGTTCCGGGGTCGTGATCGTGTGTCTGATCGACTATGGCAAAGCGACCGAGCACACGGAACTCCTGCTGTTGAAGAACTGATTCGCTCGATGCAGTAATGGAAGTTGTAACCAGCCCTCTCGACACCATTCCCGACGCAGTCCGTAGCGAGACGATGCACCGCGCCTCGAACGCCGCTGCCGAACGGGGCAAAGGACATATCCCGCATGCAATCCTGCCCATTTCATATGCAGCCTGAGCGCAGCCGGGGGACGGCCGGCCGGGCCGGCGGCCGCGAGGGATAGCCGGACCGGCCGGACGGCCTCCGGCAAGAAGCCTTGGCTGGATCGAAGACGGGCAGGCCTCAATGCAGCCCGGGCATATGCCCGCACGCCCGAGGTAAGCCGCGGTTTCGAAGGCCGCTGCGATCGATCTTCCGCCTTGGGCTGTGACAGGCTAGGTGGCACAGGGCCGGTGCAGCATTGCGGACATTGGTGGCTGAGTGAACTGCTCCGCCATCGGGGCATACGCTAGGTCACAGTTCGCATACGGTCGGCGTGCTCGACCGCGAACGCCAGGTGCGACCCGCCCTTCCTTGATCGCTCGGCCCTCCACGGCTTAGGGGGCTTGCTCGGAGCGATCGGACCATTCCCGACCCGCGACGGCATCGCTCGGCGAAGCCTGATGAACGCGTCCCGCGTCGGTTGCCATCTCGTCCGATTGACCCCGAAAGGACATGGCTTCCGATGGATGCCGCCCTGCCCGCCGCAACTTCCACGATCCTAAGCGCGCCCGGCTCTCTGGCCGCTCGTTGTTCGTCGCCGATCCGCCTCGCCGGGGAACGACTGACTGTCAATCGCGACACAGGCGAAATCGTCGAACGGTTCGCCAGTACCGATGCACCCTTCGGCGTCCTCCTCCTCGCCTGTGGCAACCGGCGAGCGTCGCGCTGCCAATCGTGCTCGGACGTATACCGCCATGACGCCTACGCTCTAGTTAGAGCCGGAGTCGCAGGGGATGCGGAACGGGGCGTCCCGGTCGACGTGTCGAGCCACCCCCGCATCTTCGCCACCCTCACGGCACCTTCCTTCGGCGCCGTCCATCGCCGAGTTGTTCGAGGCACGTCGGTCCTGACGTGTCGAGCCAGGACGGACGAGGGGACTTGCGTCCACGGGCGGCCAGTCTCGTGTCCCGTCCGCCATGAGTCCAACGACCCGGCCATCGGTCAGCCGTTGTGCCCGGCCCGCTACGACTACGAAGGCGCCGTGCTCTGGAATGCCCACGCAGGGGCACTGTGGCGCCGGACCACCATCGCTATGACCCGCCTCCTCGCGGCCCGAGCGGGCGTGTCGCGAACGGAGATCGGCAAGCTCGTGCGCCTGTCCTTCGTCAAGGTGGCCGAATTCCAGACTCGGGGACTCGTCCATCTCCACGTGATCCTGCGCCTCGACGGGCCCGGTCCAAGGCCGACCGCGCCGCCGACATGGGCGACGAGCGAGCTTCTCGCCGAGATCGTCGCAGCTGCGGCGGTGCAAACATCGCTGCGGACTCAACGGCCCGACGGGGAGCCGTTCATCGTTCGCTGGGGCGTCCAGCTCGACATCCGCCCGATCGGGGCAGGTTCCGAGGGCGAAGGCTCCGATACCAG
>PMIE01000061.1 GCA_003156975.1 Chloroflexota bacterium
GCGCCGAACTTCAGGCCGTACACCATCGAGGCGGAGATGGTACCCGTGGCAACTGACTGAGCGCTGACGGCGCCCGTGGTGACCGTGGACGTGAGGTACTTCGAGCTAGAGGATGGGCCGAAGGTTGGGCCAATGATGACAATCGCCACGGCCCCAACTCCCACCAGGATCAGCGCGATCGCGGCCAACCTGACCTTCATGGATTCATGCCTCTCTGTTGTCGCCCGGCTCTCCGACCATGGCGGTGCTCGGTTAGGGACGCCCGATCTATGTATGACCCGGGCACCTGAAACTTACCTGAATTACTCCGTAAGGAACTGCCGAGCCCTCTCTGCCGAAGTCCGTCCAAGCGCTCAGTCGGGGCTCGCCGAGAACTCACCCGCCTCAAGCGATCCGGTGCAGGGACGAGCTACTTGGTCGCACCGGCGATGAAGGATTTGGCCTGGTTGATCGGGATCGCGAAACCCACGTTTTGGGCATTGCTGGCGCTCGCGGTGATGATCCCAATGACCGATCCACTGGCGTCCAGAAGCGGTCCGCCGCTGTTTCCGGGGTTGATTGAAGCGTCTGTCTGGATCAGCCCGGTGAGATCCTCTTGAGTCCCCGTCGCTCGATCGCCCACCGTGATGCCCCGATTGATCCCGGAAACAATCCCCTGGGTGACCGAGTCGGTGAAGGTTCCCAGCGGGCTTCCGATCGCGATCGCCAGTTGGCCGACCTGGATCGTGCTCGAGTCGCCGAGCGTGACCGGCGTCAGCCCGGTGGCGCTGATCTTGATAAGGGCCAGGTCATGCTGGACGTCCGTCGCCACGACGGTTGCCGGCATCTTGCGCGTGTCGTCGAGGACGACGGTCAAGGTCGACGCCCCGGTGACAACGTGGTTGTTGGTCAGGATCAAGCCGCCGGTCGTGATGATGAAGCCGGAACCTGCGCCTGAAGATGGAACCGAATACGGCGAAATCGTCGCGGAGTCGGTCGTCATGATCGTCACCACCGACGGCTTGACCTGGGTCGCGACGCGAACAATCGCCTCGGGCTGCGTCATCGTGACTTGCTGAGCGACGACAGGCTGGCTCGCAGCCGACGTGACCGCGGCCGAGGGCTTCGCGGTGAGGGCGATGGCCGCGTAGGTGCCGGCCGCCGACAGTGAAGCCGACAGCAGGGCCACGGCCACGATGATCGGCCCGAGGTGGCGGGCGATACCGGCCTGGCTCTGCGCCGCGGATTGGGTCCCGAATGAGGGCGCTCCGGTCCAGGGCTGATATGGCGGCATCGACGCCGGTGGCATGGGCGGTCGCGGCACCGAGTAGGGCGGCTGGCCTGAGTATGGTGGCGGCGTGGGATATGCCCAGAAGCTGGTGGGGAGTGGCGGCGCACCCGGAGCCGCCCAGTTGCCGGTTTGGGCCATCGGACCCGAGGGGGCGGCGCCTACCTGAATCGACTCGTCCGTCGATTCGTCCTGGGCGATCTCCGGACTCCATAGTGGCGCGGCGCCAACCAGCCTGGATGCATCGGTGTTCGTCTCGCGGTCTGCCTCGGCGCCGGCGCGGCCCAGGTCATTCGGCTCGTTTGAGCTCACTATTGCGCTCCAGTTGAGAGTCCTGTGGTGCTCCAATGGACTGTGTTGTACGAGCCTCGCCTGAACCGTTCCTGAATTGGGGAAGTGGCGCCGCGGGGCAGATCGCGAGACGGTCGCCGGCTGGCGGCGTCCGGTTGACTAAACGTTTAGCTCCAAAGGTCCCTCGGCGCCCGGCGGAGGAAGGTGGCGCGGCTGCTAGCATCCCCGAATTCCGCCCACGCAATCAGGGAGCGTCTTCGAATGGCAACTGTAACCTTTGAAAACGTAAGCAAGCGATATGGCGACGTGGTTGCCGTCGACGACTTGAACCTGGACATCCGCGACGCGGAGTTCATGGTCCTCGTTGGACCTTCGGGATGCGGCAAGACCACGAGTCTGCGCATGGTCGCCGGCCTCGAAGAGATCACAGACGGAACGTTGCGCATCGGCGACAAGGTAATCAACGATATCCCGCCGAAGGATCGCGACATCGCGATGGTCTTCCAGAGCTACGCGCTCTATCCGCACATGAGCATCCGCGACAACCTGGCCTTCGGCCTGAAGCTGCGGAAGGTGCCGAAGGCCGACATCGAGGCTCGGGTCAAGGAAGCGGCCATGATCCTGGATCTGACCCGCTACCTCGATCGCAAGCCGCGCGAGTTGTCCGGCGGTCAGCGCCAGCGCGTAGCGCTCGGGCGCGCCATCGTCCGCGAGCCCGCGGTCTTCCTGATGGACGAGCCCCTCTCCAACCTCGACGCCAAGCTTCGCGTTGAGACCCGGGCCAACATCCTGCGCCTGCACCAGCGCCTCAACACCACGTTCGTGTACGTGACCCATGACCAGATCGAGGCCATGACAATGGGCACTCGCATCGCGGTCATGAATGAAGGTCGGCTCCAGCAGGTCGGCACTCCGCAGGAACTGTACGATCGGCCGATCAACCGCTTCGTCGCCGGCTTCATCGGCAGCCCGTCGATGAACTTTGCGACCGTCGAGGTTACGGGCACCGGCGACAACGTCACCCTCGAGGGCTCGAACGTCAGCGTTCCGCTCCCGCCGCAGTTCCGCCAGGCGGTAGGAGCAGCCGGTCGGCAGCTGATCGCCGGTTTCCGTCCGGAGCACCTCGTTCTCGGTCCCGTCACTGGCGCCACGGCCACGGTGAATGCCAAGGCCGAAGTGGTCGAGTACCTCGGCAACGAGGAACTGATCCATGCTTCCGGCTCGGGCCGCGACATCGTCGCCATCGTCGACTCGTCCTATCGGGTTCGTCCGGGCGACATGCTGGAACTGCGCATTCCCCTGGATCGCGTGCAGCTCTTCGATCCCGACACCAACTTCTCCCTCCCATTCGGGGCCGTTTGAGCTTCTATCATCCGGTTCAAACAACGAGCGCCTCGGCCTTGGCCGGGGCGCTCGTTTGATATTGCCGCGCGGTCGGGCTCTCGTATAGTTCAGCGATGCCCAACTCCCCTGCCCGAAGAACACCGAACCGAACTCCCACCGGACAACCCCGGCTCGATTCACTTCTGGACGAACTGCGTGAGGCCGACGGAACACTCGCCGAAAGGATCATCGATCGCCGGGCCCTACATGCCGGCCGATACCTGGTCGTCGAGGCAGATACGGTTGTCCGGAACGACGGCTCCACGTATTCGCGCGACGTCGTCGTCCATCCCGGCGCGGTGGTCTTGCTGGCGCTCGATGGCGACGGGCGGCTGCTACTGGTGACCCAGTACCGAGTGCCGAGCGCCGGGGCGATGCTCGAGTTGCCGGCCGGCACGCTAGACGTTCACGATGGCCTCGTCGAGGATCCTCTTGTGGCAGCCCATCGTGAGCTCGAGGAAGAGACCGGCTACCGAGCCCGAGCCATGGAGCGGATCTGCGGCTTCTGGAGTGCGCCGGGCTTCTCCACGGAATACCTGACCCTCTACCTGGCGACTGATCTTCACCCGGCCGGTGAGGATCGGCTCAGCCCCGACGATGACGAAGATTTGCGGCTCGTGAAACTGGACTGGCGGGACGCCGTGGCTGCAGTCGAAGCCGGCGTCATTGAAGACGCCAAGTCGATTGCAGGCATCCTGCTGTTGGCCCGCCGCCTGGAGACGGAAGCCCGCTGAGATCCGGGCCCGGCCGGCGCGGGCGCGCAGCCTCGACTCGACGCCGTGCGGGATGGTCCTCAACCGGACCTACTTCCTGGCGACTTCCATCTTCTCTAGAGCCAGCCGGTACGTCTCGCTGGCGGGATCCAGTGCGGCCGCGAGACGGAGATGCGTCCTCGCCTCCTGGGCGCGACCGAGCCGGGCGAGACTGAGCCCCAGCCCGAAGTGGCCGTAGTGAGCAGAAGGATCGACCTCGAGAAGAGCTTCGAAAGTCTCGGCTGCGCGAGCGTGCTGACCGCTGTTGAAGTACGCCCGTCCCAGAGCTTCGAGGATCGAGCCCTTGCCTTGCTCCAGCCTTGCCGCACGCTCCAGAACCACTGCCGCCTGGGCGTTGTGGCGTTCGTGAATCAGGCTGTTGCCGCGCTGAAGCAGATCGTAGGCCGACTCTTCCGAGCCGGTCGATAGGTCGGCCGCCACATCATGGACCCAATCGGCCTCCGGCCCATTCCGGCCATTGTGAGGATCCGGGTCGGGCGCAGCGCCGTCCTTCACATCATGAGAATCCGTCCCGGCTGCCACCGCCGGGAGGGCAGCCGACCCGACCGTCCGCCATGGGCCCGCGCCACGAGTCCACACGATGACCAGAACCAACAACAACCCACCGGCGAGCGCCAGCAGGCCGCCGAAGATGCGCACCTGAGCGGTGCTGTCGGCGTTCTCCCAGGCAGCGCGGGCTTTCGCAGCTAACGAAATGGCATGACTCAGATCGCCCTTCGCGAAGGCCTGGCGCGCCGAGTTCAGATCGGCCTCGGGATCGGCTCCAAGAAGACCCACCGCACGAGCAGCCTCGCCGGCATTGGTTTGCGCCTGGCGGGCATCGGACAGTTCGTTGAGAACGGCAAGCTCGCTGGTCGCTTCGTCACCGGCGGCGCCGATGGGCAGGGACTCGAATGCCGTCCGAAGTGTGGCCGGTGGCGTTGTCTGCTCGTCCCTGGATCGCGTGGCGATCTGGTCGCGGTGCGCGAGGATGTCGCGAGCTTCACCGACAAAGGCAATTGCCTGACCGAACTGCCAGGCGTCGAGCGCCCGGCGGATCTGCGGCGGCAGATTCCATGTGCCGGCCACCTTCTGGGCGGCATCGTATCCCGCGATGGCCGCATCGCGCTGCAGGAGGAGAGACTCCTGCGACGGGTCCACGATCCAGTCGTGCCAGACGGACGTGAACGAATGGCCGGTCCTCTGTTCCAGCAGGTCGAGCAGCCGGCGCCAATCGGTAGCACCGGTGCTGGACTCGGTCTGATCTCCGTTGGCGGGCTGGAAGGCCGCCATGTTGGAACGGATTGCGCTCCATACGACTGCCATGCCGCCGTTTCCAGCGTCTGTGGCGACCTGCGAGGCCACTGCCAAAGAAGCGCCATACAGGTAGGCGTTGATCGGCGAGTTGGGCTGACTTGCGGTAGCCCAATCATTCAGCGGAACAGCGTTCTGGCGCATTCGAGCGGTCAGCCCGGGCGCATGATCGGGGTACCCGAGCCTGTCGACGACCTGCTGGGCATAGTAGGAGGCGAAGCCTTCCTGGGCCCAACGATCGCCGAGGAGGTTGGAGTTGAACCACATGTGGGCAGCTTCGTGCAGGATCACGAACGGATCGGCGAAGTACGAGACCAGCACGTGGCCGTTGCGAGCGTCGTAGGCGCCGCTATATCCGCCTATCTCCTGGGTCGATGCCTCCTCGACGATGAAGGCCTCGTTTGCAGGATCTCCAAGCCCGATCATGGTTCGCAAAGCCGGATAGCCCGCCCGCATTACCTGCTCCACCTGGTCTGCCCAGCCGACGTCGTCCACCCAGTACTTCAGCTCAACGGCCAGCGACCCGATCGTGACAGAACGCATCTTGAAGTCGCCTGGGGGCACAGGTTTGACTGCGGTGAACCAGGCACTGACCTCGGTCGAGTCGGCGACGATGCCGGACGAGAAGGTGACTTTGCCCGAGCCTGAACTCGTCTCAGTCAGTCCGCCAAACTCCTCCTGTGCCGTAAAGCCCGAGGGGAAGGAGACACTGACCGAACTGCCGCTTGTGTTGGGACTCCCGAAGGCCCAGACCGGGAACGACACGACGTTGTCGTTGATGCGAAAGTCGCGGTCCGTCGAACCACCTGAGTCGACCAGGTCGAACCTGAGGGTGAAGGAGCTGCTCTGGCCCGAGTACAGCCGCTGGCCAAAGCCGACTGAGATGACCACGCCCGACGCCGTGGCCGCCGCGACCGTGACGGGGAGCTTCTGGCCGTGGACCGAGATCGCCGCGAACCCGCCTGAGAATGGCGGCAGCGTCAGCTGAATCTGATCGTAGTAGTACAGGCGGCCGCCGCTGCTCGCGGTGTGAGAGATCGCGGTAACCACGGCCTGGACGTGGACTCGTCTCGCGGCCGGATCGGCCGTCCAGCTGGAGCTCGAGGTGAACTGCAGATCGGACTGGGCGGCGTCGACGCGAGACGGCGCTCCAAGCCGCCCAAGAGATACGGCGGCGCCCAGCAAGAGCACACCGGCAAGGACCCTCCCATACCGGCGCCAGATGCCGCGGCCCACGTACCTGCGACCGGTCAGGATCGAGCGTCGGCGTGCGTGCACTGCCGCGCAAGCCAGTTCGAGAAGTGGCCCAGAGTGAACATCCGCCTCAGTCGCTCGGCTCCCCGGAGGCCATGCGTCCGCCGGAGTTCGACCTGTCGTCGGCGTCTGTGCCCGGAGCGCCCGGATCGACGTCGACGGCCATCGTCTCTCGCATTTCCGACGCGTCGGCGGCCCGAACGCGCGACCCCAACTTGGCCCCGCGCTCGCGCGGGCGCTCGACGGTGGAACCGCTGCGGATGACTCGAGAGAGGAAGTCCGATGCCCGCGCGCCTTCCCCGACCAGGACGTTGCGCCCAATCCGGACACCGCGCGGGACGACGGCCCGCTTGCCGACGACGGTGATGCCGGTGTTCAATCGACCCGGCTCACGCCGATTTACGACGTCGTAGTCCGTCCCCTCTCCAACGATGGCACCCGGCCCAACGGCTACCTCCTTGTCCAGGATGGCACGATCGACAACGGCTCCGGGCCGGACGACCGAGTCGAAGAGAATGATCGAGTCGCGGACAACGGCGCCAACGTCCACCACGACGCCGGGCGAGAGGACCGAGTTAACGACCGAACCGTTTATCACGCAGCCGTGGCTGATCAAGCTCCGGTGCACCTGCGCCGTGGATCCGATCTTGGCCGGAGCGCGCTCTTCGGATCGAGTGTGGATGACCCACTCGCGGTCATACAGATCCAGCTCGGGCGCATCCGCCAGCAGGGCCAGATTCGCCTCCCAGTAGGACTGCACGGTTCCCACGTCCTGCCAGTACCCACCGAAGCGATAGCCGAAGACGCGCGCGCCGCCCTCGATCATTGCCGGAATCACGTCGCGGCCGAAGTCCGCACGGGTGTCGGTAAGCCACTGATGCAGAGCTCGTTTCGAGAAGACGTAGACTCCCATACTCGCCAGGTCCGACTTGGGCTGGCGAGGCTTCTCGTGCCACTCCACAACTCGTTCCGTCTCGTCGAGCGCCAGGATGCCCATGCGCGTCGCGTCCGCAAGCGGTACACGCCTGACCGCGATCGTCACATCGGCGTGATGGCGCCGGTGAGCGGCGACGAACGGCTGGTAGTCCATCTTGTAGATGTGGTCGCCTGCCAGAACGAGGACGGTGTCACCCGCGGCCTGCTCGATGACATTGAGATTCTGCAGTACGGCGTCGGCGGTGCCGCGATACCACTCCGCCACGCGGCCTCGGGCGATGTAAGGCTGCAGCATGCGGACGCCGCCGTTGTTGCGGTCCAGGTCCCATGGCCGGCCCATGCCGATGTGGTCGTTGAGCGAGCGCGGATTGTACTGAGTCAACACGACGACGTTGTCTATGTCCGAATTGACGCAGTTGGAGAGCGAGAAATCGATGATGCGGTACTTGCCGCCGAACGGAACGGCCGGCTTGGCGCGCAGCGAAGAGAGTATGGAAAGCCTCTCGCCCTCTCCACCGGCGAGTATCACCGCCAGAGTTCGCTTCATCGCGCATCCTCTCGGTTGCGACCCGGCACTGGCCGGGATAGGTCGATCCTAGCACCCCGCCGCCAGCCCTGATCAGGGGCGGCGGACCTAGCCCAACTTTGACCCCCACGACCATGATTGCAGAGCGGATCGGGCTCGGTGGCCCACTATCGCGACGCTAGACGAACAACCGCGGGTTCACCCATGTTCCGTTGAGCCGGACGCCCCAGTGCAGGTGGCAACCCGTGGAGTGGCCCGTCGTGTTCTCGGTTCCGATGAGCTGGCCCAGCGAAACTTGCGCCCCTGCCCTTATGCCGGGCAATGCCTTGGCCGTCATGTGGGCATACATCGTAAGCAGGCTCGAGGAGTGGGCGATCATCACGATCCAGGCCTTCGGCGCAGCATCGTATGGGTTGTACCCAACGAAGACGATCACACCCGCTCCGGCGGCGTAGACCGGCGTGTAGCAGGGGGCATAGAGGTCGATGCCGTTGTGCCAGTGAGCGCAGGTGCCGCGACTCGGCTCCCCCCAGAAGCCGGTGCAGCCGAACTGCTGCGAAACCACGCCGTTCATCGGCCAGTGCAGCTTGCCGTTGTACACAGACGGGATCTTGCCCTTGCCGCGCGTCTGCCTGATGAGCTTGTCGATCTGGTTTGCCAGCTGGTCGATTGACTGGCCGTTTGACTTGATGGCGGCGTTGATGGCGGCCTTGTTGCCGGCCAGCTTCGCGTCGGCCGCCTGCTGCTTGGCCAGCTGGGCCTCAAGTTGGGTCTTGAACGCGGCCAGCTGGTCCTTCGCCGTGGTGACTTGCGCCTGCTCAGCGTCAAGCCTCTGCCTCTCGGCGTCGACCTGAGACTCCATATCGCCGTTGGCCGCCTTGGTCATCTCGACGGTCTGACGGAGCTGGGCCAGGGTCTTCTGGTCGCTTTGGATCTGGTCGGCCAGGTCTTTGTCGGCCTGGGACAGAGATCCGTAGTAGGAGGCCTGCGAAAGGGCGTCGGTGAGCGAGTGGGCGGTCAGGACCTGCTGCAGAACGGGCGTCTGATCGGACTCGTAGGCGGCGACCAGACGACTCGCCAGGATCTGCTCGCGGACATCGAGTTCGCGCTGTTTGGCGTCCTGTTCGTTGGTCAGTTCGGCGAGGTTCGTCTCGAGCAGAACCTGCTGCGCCACAAGGCTGTCGAAATGAGCCTTGACGCCGGTCATCTCACCCTGCAGCGAGTCGATCTGCGCCTGGGCGTCGTCCATCGAAGAGAGCACACCCGCCAGGTTCCCCTGGGTGGCGGCGATCTGACTCTTCAGCGTGGCCTGCTGCCCGTTCAGCTTGGCCAGTTGCGCCCTCTCGTCGGCGATCAGCTTCGCCAGACGCTGCTGCTTGGCAACGGCGTCGGAGAGCGAGTCCGCCCGAACGGGTGTGGCCGGCGTCTGAATGGCGAAGCCGGGCGCGAGCAAAGTTACACCCAGGATCAACTGAAGGAGCCGCCAGCGACGGGCGCGACGGCGAGGTATGCGGCGGTCGTTCGAGGCAGTCATCGTGCGAGCAAGCTCCGTTGCGCGGGCTCCCGATGAGCACGCTATGCGGTTACGCCCGCCGGTTTGACGCCGTCCGTTGGTAGGGCACCGCCTCAGGACGACTCCGGCTAGCTCCGATCATACACCGGGAAATGCAGGTGAGGTCAACGTTTGTGGCAACTTCAACCGCGTGAGCCGGAGTTTCACTCTTGTGCGGTATGGTTGATTCAGGTGCGGATGGCAGTTCGAGTGGCAATAGGAAGGGTGCGAGGCCAAGCCGAACGATATGCAACGGTGCTAGCCTCTACCATGCGTGCCCGTCTTCTGTCTTTCTGGCAGCCGCAACTGCAAGTCGGTCCGTCTGTCGAGCCGCTGACTCGACAGCCCTCAAAGCGGGAAAGAGGCTTCCTGAAATGCCGCTCTTCGGTCCCCCGGACATTCGTCAGATGGAGGCCAAGAGGGACACCCAGGGTCTGATCAAGGCGCTCGCCTTCAAGGACGCCGCGATTCGGAGAGCCGCTGCCGAGGCTCTCGCGCCGTTGAAGGATCCGACGGCCGTCGAGCCCCTGGCCGGGCTCCTCAAGGACGAGAACCCCGGCGTCCGGCGAGCCGCCGTGGCCGGTCTGGCCGCCCGAGGCGGTTTCCGCGTGGTGGAGCCGCTGGTCGGCGCGCTGCAAGATGTCGACGTCGACGTTCGAGCCACCGTGGCAACGGCCGTTTACCGCCGCCTGATGACGGACCCTGACGCGGAGACGCGCCGGGCGACCGCCGCTGCGCTCGGCCGAATCCGCGATGTCGAAGCCGTCTCGCCGCTGACCAAGGCGATGACGGACTCCGACGACGCCGTGCGCGTGGCGGCCATCAAGGCCCTCCAGGCCATCGGCAGCCTTGATGCAATCCTGCCACTGGCCATCGCCCTGGCCCAAGTGCAGGTTCGCGAGAAACTGACGGGGAAACCCAGCCCGACGGTTGAACGTGCCGCGACCCAAGCGCTCGACGCCCTATGTGACGAAACGGCGATCGGGCAGCTGGAGGCCGCCCTTCAACACGACGACGCGGAGGTCCGGGAAATCGCCGTGCGGCGGCTGGCCCGGATCGGGTCGCCGCTGGTGGCGGAGCCTCTGGCTGCCTCCCTGTCCGACGAAGATCCGGTGATCCGGCGAGCGGCGGCGCGGGGTCTGGCGGAGATCGGCTGGAAGCCACCCGCCGACGAAAATGGCGCCGCCTACTGGGCTGCCTTGCGTGAGTGGCGCCGCTGCGCCGAGTGCGGCAAGGCGGCCATCCCTCTGCTCGTTACATCGTTTGCCCACGTGGACGCGCCGGAAAGAGGGGACATCGTTGCCGCTCTGGCGCAGTTGAAATGGAAGCCTGAGGCAAGCGACCCCCTGGCGGTTCCATTCTGGGCTGGGCAAGGACGTTGGGATAAGTGCGTCGAGCTGGGTGACCAGGCGATCGAGGCTCTGGATGACATCCTCGGCAGCGCGCCACGATGGCGCGACCGAGTCGGGGCAGCCGGTTCCCTTGCCACCCTGAACCAGCCGCGGAGCGCACCTTTCGGACGCCTCGACCTGGTTCAGCGAGGCCTCGCCATTCTGGACGGCGACGGCAGCGCGGACGACAAGCGCGGCCTTCTCGAGGCTCTCCTGGCCGACGAGAACTTGTTCGATCCGGGCCCGCAAGAGGTCGAATGGTGCAAGTGCGGCTACCCGGCGGCCAGGATTCTGTCGGACGGGACGCACGAGCCGATGACCGAAATGCTCGGCTTCGAACCCAGCTCGAGCAACACCATCACGTACTACTGCCCCAGCTGCGACGCGAAACGGATCACTGTGGCCGGGTAGCCCGGCCTGGGCGAAGCCCGCCGACCGGCGGGCCTAGGACGAGGCGGGTATCAGGACCGCCCAGACTGCACCAACGATGAGAAACGGGCCGAAGGGCACATAGCTCTTCAGCGTGACTCGCCGTGTGACCAGCAGAACGAAGACGACAACGCCTCCAATCATGGCGCCCGCAAAGGCGGTGATTGCGACACGTATGAGCCCGGTGAACAGTCCGACGGCCACCATGAACTTGACGTCCGCAAAGCCCAGGGCGCCCTCACCGAAGGGCAGCGACACGACGAGCAGGAAGCCCGGAATCACGACCGCGCCCAGGACCGCCTCCCATGCCGGCGACCGAGAAACGAGGGAGTCCCCACCCCAGGCCAGCGCCAGGGCACCGACCACGATCAGCGGCAGAGTCACCACGTCCGGCATCAGCCTCTGATCCAGATCCGTCGCCATGAGCAAGACGCAGGCGGCGAAGAATGCCGTGAAGAGAAGCCGCTGTCCGGGATCGCTGAATCTCATCGGGACCACGGCCAGTGCCACGATCCCAAACACGGCAAGGACCAGGGTCCGCCAGTCCACCTTTCGAACGGAGCCGTCCTCGTGTGCGGGCCAGCGAGCCGAGATGCGGTCCGCGGCCACGCCCCAGACAAGCCCGGCCACGCCCAACAGCGGACTGAGGGGATCGAGTCCGGCTGGCATCGGCGGCATCCTGGCATCCCTCCTGTCAGCGGCGGCCGCGAGCGGCCGCCGCTCTGTTTCCGAGTGGCGAAGCTACTTGGCGCCGTCCAGGGCCAGCTCGACGAGAGTGGCATGGGAGACACCAGTGGCGCCGGTCGGGGCGTATGGGGTCTTCTTGTGGAAGTAGGCCGTCCCCGCGATATCGAGGTGGACCCACGGCACGGTCGCGAATTCACGCAGGAAGAGTGCGCTCTTGACCAGGCCACCCTCCGGCGAACCGGTGTTCGTGAAGTCCGCGTACCAGCTGTCCAGGTCCGGGCGGTACTCGTCGATCATTGGCAGCTGCCAGTAGCGCTCCCCTGCCCGCTCACCGGCCGCGGCGACCTTGTCGTACCAGGCCTGCGGCGTGCCGAAGGCACCGGTCATCTGGTCGCCGAGCGCGCGCCCGACGGCGCCGGTGAGCGTCGCAATGTCCACCATGTGAGTGGCGCCGAGATTCTCGGCGTAGCACATCGCGTCGCCCAGGATCAGCCGGCCCTCAGCGTCGGTGTTGATGATGTCGACGGTCTTGCCGTTCATCGCCTTGACGATGTCGCCGGGTCGGGC
Source organism: Chloroflexota bacterium (assembly GCA_003156975.1). Lineage (GTDB taxonomy): Bacteria > Chloroflexota > Limnocylindria > Limnocylindrales > CSP1-4 > Fen-1039. The sequence continues at coordinate 12,350 of PMIE01000061.1, forward strand.
CGAGTGCGGGCCGGGCATGTTCTCGACGGCCGGTGCAATCGCCAGCAGCGGCGTGCCGGGGGCCAACCGGGAGAGAGTGGCGATGGCCGCGATCACGGTGCAAGCACCGGTCTTGTCCATCTTCATCTCTTCCATCTGGTTGGCCGGCTTGATGCTGATGCCACCCGAGTCGAAGCAGACGCCCTTGCCGATGATCGCCAGGCGCCGCCCGGCCGCATCGGTCGCCCCTTCCTCGCCGGAACGCAGAACGATCATCCGAGGCGGGTTGTCGCTGCCGGCGCCAACCGCCAGGAACATCCCCATGCCCAGCTTGGCGGCCCGTGCCGGATCGATGACGTCGATGTAGAGGCCGTGCTTCTCGGCGATGGCTCGCGCCTCGCCCGCCAGAATCTCCGGCGTGACGTCGTTGGCGGCCCTGTTGTCCAGGCGGCGGGCGAGATTGGCTCCCTCGCCGATGATGACGCCGCGGTCGGCGGCCTTCTTCACGGCAGCGGCGTCGGCGCCGGGTGCGACGAGGATCAGCTCGTCGAGGGCCGGTGGCACGCTCTTGAAGTTGTCGCGATAGATAGTTGCGGGCTCGAACTCGCCCTCGACCACGCCCCGAGCGATTAGTTCGGCAGCCGCCGCCACTCCCCCATCGATTCGATCGCCGAGGTCGTTCAGCCAGATGGCCAGCGTCTTCACGCTCCGGCCGGCCAGACGGCGCTCGATGGCAGAGCCGATGCGCACGACCACCTGCCGCGTGATCGTCCCGGCATCGCCGCCGCCGATGGCCATGAGACGGCCGGCGCGGAGTTCTCCGGCTGCCGTCACGATCGACGAATAGCGCTCGGCCTTGAGCTCACCGAATGCGACCAGAGCCGCCAGCTCGCCGCCGGCACGCCTGTCGATCTCTGCCAGAACTCCCTGGAGCGTCGGCTCGCCAACGAACGGGACGGCGAGCACATCCGCCGCAACGTCCCAGGGCTGATCTACGACGACGCGCAACTGCATGGCCAGGCCCTCCGGCCGCGCGGCTCATCGTGGGGCGCCGCAGACCCAGGCGCCGGCCACGCCGACGCCCTCTTGCTCGCTAGTCTATCGGGTCGCCGCGGGACCGGTCGGGCGCAAGAAGGTCACCCGCCGAGGACGCTGCCGCCGGTCAGATCCGCCAGAGCGCCGGCCAAATCTCCTCTGGCCGTCTCGATCGAGATGCCGTCCGAGGTGAGATTGCCCGCCACCTCGTACAGGACAACCTGCAGCACCTCGGTGTTGTTGGGAAGGAGGGCCCTGGCCGTACCTTCGGCTCGCAGCGCGGCCGTTACCTGCTTGGTCACCACGCCCTTCGAATCGATCATCGCCTGCCAGAGCCGTGAAGCCGCAGCGTCCCACTCAGTCGTTCGAGACAGCCAGGTGCTGAGCGTCGAGACGTCGGTCACGGTGGACAGGTTGTTGGCGATTGTCGTTGCGTCGGAGATGGAGGCCGAGGCTTGACCGATACTGGCCAGCGCATCCGCCCAACGCCCCTGACCAGCCGACTTGAGGGCGTCGGTGGCGACAGAATCGTGAGTCTCGATGTCTCCCGCAACTCTCATTGCCGTCGTGCTGCCATCCACCATGGCCTGCCAGTCACCGTGAATGGGCGCGATGGATGCGACGGCCGTGCAGACCTTGTGGTAGCGAGTGACCATGGCCGGGCTGTACTTCTTGGCCAGCTCCACCTGCAGGGTGGTGTCCCAGTCTTTGCAAGCCAGCTTCTTGTTCAGGTCGGCCGCCTCAGCGTCGATCGAGGTGACATCGCTCCAGCCCGCGTCCCATGCCGACTTCAGCCCGAGGGCATTGACCTGAGTCAGGCTCGACAGCGTGCTTCGGGCTTGCGTTCCAAGCGCATCGACGTCCTGACTGAGGAGCGCAAGTTCGCGGACGGCGGCATCGAGCCTGGTTGAAATGGTTTGATCCGCGGCCCATGTGAGCTCCGGCCGCGCTCCACTCGACGGCAAATGCTCGGCCGCCGCCACCAACCCGGCGGACCCAAAAGCGAGGCCGGTCGCCAGGACCAGCCAACCCACCCTGATCATGAGGCGGCCGGCGAGGGCCCGGAAACGATCGCCCCAGCCGGGCTCGTAGTCCTCGTGGAAGGGTTCGAAGTCGTCGCCCTCGAAGTCCAGACCGGAGCCGAATCCGGCCAGATCGTTGTCTTCGATGGGACGGAAGCTCAAGCCGGGGCTCGGTCGTGGCGGCAGGCTGGGCATCGTCATGGCCGGGCGATCCTACACCGGCAGAGCCCGGGCCGGGACGCAAACGAGTGCCCCAGCCCAAGATCGCGCATTCGACGTAGGGGTGGACCCTCAGTAGCGCCATTTCACAGCCGACGCCGTGACTAGAGGCGATCTCGGTTTGATTCGCTCCGTAATAATCCGCGTCTTGCTGGACCCTCCGGAGGAAATGATCGTCTTGGATCGGCTGAAGATGGCGAAGGTCCTCCCGGGCCTTCGTGCCAGCGCACGGCCCCGTGACTTGCTCGGCCGAGTGCAACTGCTGCTCCTGGCATTCGCGTTGGCCAACCTGGTCGGGGCGCTCGTCGTTACGGCGGCGTCCGCGTCCAGCCCTCTTCCCCTCTACGTGGCCGGCATCGCAGCGCCGCCGACGCTCGCCGTGGCCTGGATCTCCGTGTACCGACGTCGGGACCTGAGCGTTGTGGTTGAGGTTACCGTCCTTGCCGCGATTTGCGTCTTCGCCCTGGCCGTCGATAGCCGCTGGAACAACGACGTCATCGCGGTGCTCACGGCCGCGGTCTTCTTCGGGTCGGCCTATGGCTCGATGCCGCGTGTCGTCGTTCGGACTGCGCTCCTCTCGGCGGTTGCGATGGGCGAAGGGTTGACCGATGCCACCTCGTTCACGATGGCCATGGGATTCGTCGTTGCTTTCGTGGTGGTCTCCGTCCTGATGCACGGCATGGCCAGCTCGATCGATCGCTATGAGAAGACGGCTCGCCGGGAACAAGTGCTGGCCGCGACCGGGCTCGACCTCGTCGCCGCCAACGACCTTGCGGCAATAGTCGCGGCGACAATAGAAGGAGCGCACGCCCTCTGCGCTGGGGTCCCGGACGCACGATTGAGCCTGGCCGTGGGCGACAGCTTGGACATCCCGCCGCCCAGATACAGAGTCCTGGGCAGCGTCGGACATCGTGCCGACGAAATCTGGACGGCCGTCTTCGAAGTCGGCCAACTGGCTCCCGTCGGACAGAAGCTGGCCGATCAACGCACGTTCCGGGCCGAAGCTGCCGCGGGTTCCGAAGCTGCCGCGGGTTCCGAAGCAGCCGAGGCTGCCGAGCATGCCGATGCGTCCGCGGCGGCGAAGGCGAACCTCCTTCCGGGCGAGGTTCTCGTGACTCGGATCAATGTCACGGGCGTTCCCCGTGGCGCGCTCATCGTCGAGTCCCCGGATCCTATGCCGGACGAACTGCCCGGAGCGATCCGGGCCCTGGCAACCCAGGCGTCGCTGGCCATCTCGCGGATCGACCTGCAGCAGATGGCCGTGGAGCGAGAGAGCTCGGAGCGATTCCAGGCGCTGATTCAGAGTTCCAGCGACGTCATCAGCATCATCTCGATCGAAGGCTGCGTCACCTACCAATCGCCCTCGATCAGCCAGATATTCGGATACGAACCGGGCGACCTGGTGGGAACCAAGGTTGAAGCCCTCGTTCACCCCGACGACGAGCAGCGTTTCGTCGTCGACTTCGGCCGGGTGGTTGCCGACACTGGCTCATCGCGCGTTTGCGAGTGCCGCCTCCGCCACTTCGATGGCTCATGGCGCCACACCGAAACTCGCATGACGAACCTGCTCGACGTCCCGGCAGTGAACGGCATCGTCCTCAATACTCGCGACGTGACCGAGCGGCACAGCCTCGAGGCCGAGTTGCGCCATCAGGCCTTCCATGATTCCCTCACAGGCCTCGCCAACCGGGCCCTGTTCTCCGACCGCGTCCAGCATTCCATCCTTGCCGCAAAGCGCGACAGCGGCACGATCGCGGTGCTGTATTGCGATCTCAACGGACTCAAGCGGGTCAACGACAGTCTGGGCTACGGCGCCGGCGACGCCGCGCTGTTGATCATTGCCGAGCGCCTCCGGTCGTGCGTCCGCGGTCAGGACACGGTTGCCCGCATGGGCGGAAACGAGTTCGCGATCCTCCTCGATCGCTTGAGCTCGCCGACGGACGCCACGATTGCGATGGAGCGGATCATGAGCCTGCTCCGCCAGCAGATTCAGCTGCCCGGCGCTCAGGTCGAGCTTCAACCTCACATCGGCATTGCCGTCACGATGGCCGGAGAGGAGTCCGCAGAGGACTTGCTCGGAAATGCCGCGGTCGCGATGCACCAGGCCCGCCGCTACGAGGGCGGCTATGCGCTCTTCGATCCCGAGATGCACGCCGAGGCAATCCGTCGAATCGAGGTCGAGTCCCAGCTCCGCGTGGCCATCGACAAGTCCCAGTTCATCCTCTACTACCAACCCACTATCGACCTCCAGACGGGCCGCCTGACAGGCGTCGAGGCGCTGGTTCGGTGGCAGCATCCTCACCGCGGCATCGTCCCGCCGATGGAGTTCATTCCTCTCGCCGAGGAAAGTGGACTCATCGTGCCGCTCGGACAGTGGGCCATTCAGGAGGCCTGCCGCCAGGTTCGGATCTGGCAGAAGGAAATCCCTGCGGACGAGCCGATCGCTCTCAACGTGAATCTCTCGGCTCGCCAGTTGCGCCACCCCAACATCGTCCGCGACGTCGCCGACGCACTCGATGACTCCGGCCTGCCGCCGAACCGGCTCATTCTGGAAATCACCGAAAGCGTCCTCATGGTCGACACGGCCGCAACGCTGAACCGCCTGTTCCGACTCAAGTCGCTCGGAGTCCGCCTGGCAATCGACGACTTCGGCACCGGCTATTCGTCGTTCGCGTATCTGCGCCGATTCCCGATCGACATCCTCAAGATCGACAAGTCGTTCGTCGACGGCGTAGCGACGGAGCCCACCTCCAGCGCGCTGGTCGAGGCGATGATCCGAATTGGCAAGACGCTGCGCCTCGAGACGGTCGCCGAGGGCGTTGAGAAGATCGAGCAAGCGGATCGGCTGCGAGCGCTGCAGTGCGACATCGGCCAGGGCTACCTCTTCTCGCGTCCATTGCCGAGCGATGCCATCTCAACGTTCTTGCGGGATCGATCGATAAACGGCCCGGGCCGGCGGGAGAACGCCGCGTAGCGACTCGGTCAGGCGTAGGGAGACGCGGCCGCGAGCCGATCCAGAACGGCCGCCAACTCCGCCGCATCGGCCGCAATCTCCGTCGGCTGCTCCGAAGCCGCCAGCGCGGCGACTTGATCGCGGGTCGTGATGCCGGTCAGCATCAACACGGACCGCGCTCCAACGGCGTGGGCGGCCGGCACGTCCGTGACCAGGCTGTCGCCGATCATGACGGCCTGCTCCACATCGCGACCGACGGCATGCGCCGCAACCTGGAGCAGCAGCGGCCCCGGCTTGCCGATCGATATGGGCTCGCGACCGGATGCGACGACGACGGCAGCCACGATCGACCCGGCTCCGGGCATCAGACCCTTCTCCAGGGGATACACCGGATCGCGGTTCGTGGCGACGAATCTCGCCCCGGCCCGAACGGCCTCCGCGGCGCAGGCGAGCCTGCTGTAGGTGAACTCGAGGTCCAGCCCGACAACCACGGCGTCGACCGGACCGACCGCGGAGGCGGCGTCTCGGCCATTGGTATTCCAGCGCTCGGCTGCATCCCCCGAGAGGACCACTTCGATCCCGGCATCGCGGATCTCATGGACCAGGCCGTGGCCACCAACCACGAGAGCGCGCCTCACCGGCGACTGGAGATCGCGCAGATAGAGGGCGGTTGCGCGTGCCGATGAGACAATCAGGTCGGGTGAGACCGGCGCGCCCATACTCTCCAGGCGCGTAACGTAGTCCGCGCGGTACCACATCGAGTTATTGGTCACGTAGACGATGTCGTCGCCGGCAGCCGCACGGGCAGCCAGAACGGCAGGAACGCCGGGCACAGGCTCGGCGCCACGGTAGACGACACCATCGAGGTCCACGAGAAGAAGCATGAGCAGGATGCTAACTGACGGGCGGTTCGGACGCGCTGCAGCGGAGTTGCCGGCTGCCCGCCTGCCGCGGCGCGCGGCCGCATCGTGTGCGACGCCGAGCGGTCCCCGTGGTTGACGATCGACGCGTCCTCGAAGGCGTCGAGAAGCTCGTGGTCGACGGCACGAACGTCCTCCACATGCTCCTGCGGTCGGCGACGCCGGTTCCGGCGGCGGCGTTGATCGGGCGGCTGCGGGCGATTGTCCCGGCCGGCGTCGAAGTCGTGGTGGTGCTCGACGGCTCGCCCGAGCACGGCCTCGTGTCTCGCAAGGTCGCCTCCGGGGTTGAGGTTCGATATGCCGGCCGGTGGACCGCCGACGACGTCATTACCGGTCTTGCCGAGCGCGACTCGGCCGCGGGCCGGGCCGGCATGCTGGTCGTGACCGACGACATTGCTCTGGGCGCGGCCGTTCGACGGGCGGGCGGCCGAACCGTACGGACCGCGTGGCTGATCGACCGGCTCGGCCGGCAGCGACTCTCCGCGCCCTCGGCCGGAGGGGCGACCACTCCCGCGGGATCGATTGGGGATTCGGGTGCCGGTGGCGCACGCCCCAACCCCGAGGCCGAGGCTGCCGAAACCCCGCGCTGGTCACCCGGCCGCGGCGCCACCCGGAAGATCGGCAACGGTCGCCGGCGGCCCGGCACCGGCAGGTAGGTTCGTCGAACTGCGCCTTCGCCAGACCGATGTCGCCGAGCGCGCCCGTGTCTCGCAGCAAACCGTCTCGAAAGTTGAATGCGGCCAATTCGGCGACCTCTCGATCGACGCCTACTGCCGCATCGCGGAGGTCATGGGCGCTGACGTCGCTCTCGCGCCTCGGTGGCGCGGATCGAAGCTGGATCGAATTCTCGATCGCCGTCGATACAATAAGAACAGCCGTTCGTTATTCGTGTCTACGCGCTCCGAAATGCCGCTGTCACCATACGCGACGTCAGCGCGTGGACAACTCTCCTCGCGCGGTCCACGCGATGTCCACACGCGATCCGCAGCCGGTCCACCGGCCTGAAGCCGTGTCCACGGCCAAATTGAGCGTGGCACCTAGATGTGGTGGTCTCACCCCGTCCCGCACCACAAGATATGGTGTTTTGGGGGCTTGACTGCGGCCGAGTGACAGGCGTACATTCCGTCGGTCGGTCGGGCCCATGAGAAGACCCGGGGGCGCCAAGGAAATCGCGTGGAGGCGATCCAGTCGGCGTCTCAAGGCCCCTGGTTGGAGGCAAATCGCCAAAGCACTCGCAGCTATCGTCATCACCGCTCGGACCGGCAACTCGGAGGCTCGGACGTCGCCAAATCGCGGCGGTCGGCGAGTTCGGCGGGAGAGCGGTGGCAAGGCCGGCAGCAGACGGAGGTCAGCCGGCCCGCGGATGCGAGAACTCGAGGCGACCACCTCATTGAGCAGTAACTGAGCTTTTCGGGTTGTCCGGCGTCCCGAGAAGCACCGCCACTCCATGCCGCCACCAGACAGCCGCCACCAGCCACGAAACGCGCGCACGAAACGCGCCGCCCCGCCCCACGGATGCCAGAGCAGATGAGCGAACGAACCGGTAGAACCCAGAAAGGTGCAGAAATGAGTCGACCCGCCGCGAGCGCCCCCTCGTCGACCGCGTCCTCCGCGTCCAATGCCGGTACCGCCGCCGCTACGGCGATCCCCGTCATGGCTGAGAGCGTCGCCGCCATGCTCCCGGACGGGCGCTTCACCGGCATCGGGGTCAAGGGCCTCCACTTCCCGCGCCGCTGGACCCGCCCGGGCGTGCACCCGTACGACGAGATCCAGTGGGAAACCCGGATCGCCAGCATCGGCAACGAGAAGGGCGTCAGCGTCTTCGAGCAGAAGGACGTCGAGGTTCCGGCCTTCTGGAGCCAGCTCGCCACCAACGTCGTCGTCAGCAAGTACTTCCGCGGCCACCTCGGCACCGCCGAACGCGAAACGAGCGTCCGCCAGCTGATCGACCGCGTCGTCAACACCATCGCCGGCTGGGCCGAGACGCAGCACTACTTCGCCACGGATGAGGACCTGCGCGCCTTCCAGGCCGAGCTGACCCACCTCCTCGTCCACCAGAAGATGAGCTTCAACTCGNNCTTCATCAACTCGGTCCAGGACACCATGTCCAGCATCATGGATCTGGCCAAGACCGAGGCGATGCTCTTCAAGTTCGGGTCTGGCGCGGGCTCCAACCTGTCGACCATTCGATCGAGCAAAGAGAAAATGTCGGGCGGCGGCACGGCCAGCGGCCCAGTCAGTTTCATGCGCGGCTACGACGCCTTCGCCGGCGTGGTCAAGTCGGGCGGCAAGACCCGCCGCGCCGCCAAGATGGTCATCCTCGACATCACCCACCCGGACGTCGAGGACTTCATCAACAGCAAGCTCAAGGAGGAGAAGAAGGCCTGGGCCCTGATCGAGGCCGGCTACGACCCGAGCTTCACCGGCGAGGCTTACGGCTCGATCGCCTTCCAGAACGCCAATCACTCCGTCCGCGTCACCGACGACTACATGCGCGCGGTGGTTGCCGATGGCGAGTGGACCACCCATGCCGTGGTCGGCGGCGCCCCCATGGAGACCTTCCGCGCTCGAAAGCTATTCCGCGAGATGGCGGACGCGGCCTGGGTCTGCGGCGACCCCGGCATCCAGTACGACACCACCATCAACGACTGGAACCCCGTCTCCAACTCGGCGCGGCAGCGCGCCACAAATCCGTGCTCAGAATTTAGCTTTTTGGACGACACGAGCTGCAACCTGGCGTCGCTCAACCTGATGAAGTTCGTGGGTGAGGATGGCGAATTCGACGTCGAGGCGTTCCGATACGCCAGCCGCCTCACGATCACCGCGCAGGAGATCCTGGTCGACAACGCCAGCTACCCGACGCCGATGATCACCGATAACTCGCACCTTTATCGACCGCTCGGTCTCGGCTACGCCAACTTGGGTGCGCTGCTGATGAGCCGCGGCCTGGCCTACGACTCCCCCGAGGGCCAGGCCTACGCCGGC
>PMIE01000029.1 GCA_003156975.1 Chloroflexota bacterium
CCGGTCGCCGGGTCGTACAGCTCGGCCAAGGCACCTGTGCCTCCGGTGACAAGGACTCGACCGTCGGCCAGCGGGGTGGCCGTGTGGCCCGACTCGATGGCGGGCAGAGGAAGAGGGCCGGTTTGAACGAAGATCCCGGACCCCGACTGCGTGGGACTGACGCTGGGCCCCTGGCTGGGCCCGAGAGTCGGCGACAGGGACTGCCCGGCCGACGAGAGAGTGGCGAGCTTCGCCCGAACCTGGGCAACGATGACATCGTTCTCGGGACCCACGCTCGTGTCGTACTGGACGCCCACCAGGACGTTGCCTCGAGCGAGCCAGTAGTCCTTGAAGGAGAAGAAGCCAGCGCCCCGCAGCGGATCCGTGCCGGAGTGGTCGCAGCCGAGACTGCCGGTCGGTGCCACATCAGACTCGCCGTGGGCGGCGGCGTCCGGGTCAGCCCCGGCCACGGCAGCGGCCGAGGGGAAGACCGCCACGACCCCCTCCCACGCGCTCGTCGAGCCAGAAGTGCTCGCAGATGGGTACTGGAGCACGACCGCGCCCGGCAGGTAGCTCTCGCAGATCCCGGCCACCGGCTGGGCCGAGATGCCGAACGCGGCAGCGGCCTGGGCGACAGTCGTCGGCTCGGGCGCGGTTGCCGCGTCGCCGTGCCATACGATGGCCTCGCCGACCATGACATGCTCGCAGCCGACGGCGTACGAGGCCGGGCACGTCATCAAGGCCGGATCGTGGGTGTGCACGCGGGCGATGACGGGTCCCGGGGCGACAGCACTCGGGTCAACCCGCAGCGCCGACCCGAGTGCGCTCGACAGGACACCCGGCTGGTCGCCGACGTCGCCCATGCCGCCGCACAGGTAGAGCGCGTTGTCGCCCGCCCCAAGCGCGACGCAGCCATGCGGCATCTCGAGCCCGGCCCAGAAGCCGACCAGGAACGAGGACTTGTCCGTCGATGCGTTAGCGGCATCGATGGCCGCCTGTCCGCGGAGGACGGGCTGGCCCTCCCAGATGCGCGGGATCCCGTCGTCGTATCGGGACGGGTTCGGGCTCGCCGATGGTGTTACGGTCGGCCCAGCCGTGGGGGGGGCTGACGCGCCCCCGGACGGCGACGGGCTCGATGTCGTCGCCGTCGAGCCGACATGCGGCGCTATCAGGACGGCAGCAACCACGATCAGACCTGCGGCGAGGAGTGACCCCAGCGGCAGCGCCGCACGAGCCCGCGGTCGAGCGTGCTGGACTCGGCTGGTGGGGGTCGGATGTATCGGTGCGGTTGGCACGGCATCGGCAAGATCGCGAAGACCGGCCTTGAGCCGCCGGTCGAAGTCATCGCTCATTGGATCTGGTCCTCCAGGATCGGCCGGAGTCGGTCACGCGCTCGCGACAGCCAGCTCGCCACCGTGCCACGCGCTACGCCCAGCGCCTCAGCTACCTCGTCCTGCGTGTAGCCGTCCAGGACGGTGAGCACCAGCGCAGCCCGCATCCGCGGTTCGAGGCTCATCAGACCTCGCCACAGGTCGGGGTTTGTCTGGATCGCCCACGTGGAGTCGCCCTCTCGGACCGCCAGGAAGCCCCACAGACGTCGGCGGCGGCGTTCATTGAGCGCGAGACGCAGCCCGACGACGGCCAGCCAACGGCCCACGTGTTGACCGGCGGGCAAGGGCCAGCGTTCGGCTGCGCGCAGGAAGGTCTGCTGGGCCAGGTCGCGAGCCTCCTCGGCATCGCCGACGATGAGAGCCAGGCGCTGCACCAACCAGGGCTGATGCAACCGGAATGCCTCATCTAGCGAACCAGCATCCCCCGCGATGGTCCCGACCGCTTCAGCCAGCGTGCCCACCTCCACACCCCGTATAACACTTGGGGAGCCCGATGTGTTGCAGGAGACGGGGCACTTTCGCTGGCGGCCTGCTGGTTAGTCATCGGTCGCCCGCGAGGCGGCCCTTGCGAGCGACCGAGTAGATGTACCGAGGCCGACTGTTGCGAGGGTGAGGACGTCCTGCTAGGCCTAGACGACGGCGGCCGACTGCGCGGGCCTACATGTTGATCCAGGCGACACGACCAGGTCATAGCGTCTCAATCGGTTGAGCTGTTCGGACGGTCGTCGCCGGAGTAGGCTAGGCGACCCCGTCCCGGAGGTACCTGGGTTCTTCGGACGAGCAGGGGTGGACCGGAGCGTCTCATCCGATCTTGCCCGCCGACGAGATGCGTCGGCCGGTTTCGCGCGTCGTCAGCGCAGGTCCGCCGGACACGGATGGGAGAGTGGGCTCGATGGGGTCAATCGCAGTGGCTGCGGTTCACGTTCACGCGCGGCGGTCGATTACGCGGCTTCTGGGCATCGCTCCGGCGGCGCTCCTGCTGTCCGGGCTCTTCACTGTCTGGGCCGGGCCGCTGGCCGCGCGGGCGGAGGCAGCGGCGCCGCCCGTAGGTGTTGTCGCCTGGGGCGAGAACACCTACGGCGAGAGCACGGTTCCGGCCGGCCTGTCGGGCGTCACGGCGATCGCCGCCGGTCAACAGTTCAGCCTCGCCCTGAAGTCGAACGGCACGGTCGTCGCCTGGGGCGACAACGACTACGGCGCCACCGACGTCCCGGCCGGCCTGTCGGGGGTCACCGCAATCTCAGCCGGGGTCCACTTCGGCCTCGCCCTGAAGTCGAACGGCACGGTCGTCGCCTGGGGCGACTACGGCTTAGCCGCCGGCGGGACCGACGTCCCGGCCGGCCTGTCGGCCGTCAAAGCGGTCGCCGCTGGCGGATACTACGGTCTCGCGCTGAAGTCGGACGGCACCGTCGTTGCCTGGGGCTCCGACAGCGATGGCCAGCGTGACGTCCCCGTTGGGCTATCGGGCGTAGCCGCGATCGCGGCGGGTACAGATGACAGCTACGCTCTCAAGTCGGACGGCACGGTTGTCTGCTGGGGCGTGCAAAACAACGGCCGGTGCGACCCGGCCGGCCTGTCGGGCGTCACCGCGATCGCCGCCGCGAACGAATTCAGCCTCTTCCTCTTGAGCATTGGCACCGTAGTCGGCTGGGGGCCCAACGATGCCTGGAACCAGACCGACGTCCCGGCCGGCCTCTCGGGCGTCACGGCGATTGCCGCGGGCTGGAACCACAGCCTCGCCCTGAAGTCGGACGGCACCGTCGTCGCCTGGGGCCGAAACCTGGAGGGCCAGGCCAACGTCCCGGCCGGGCTATCGGGCGTCACCGCGATCGCCGCC
>PMIE01000066.1 GCA_003156975.1 Chloroflexota bacterium
ACGCGTGAGCCTCACAGCACACGAGATCATCCTCCGGCCGGTGATCAGCGAGAAGTCGATGGATGAGTCGCAGCGTGGCAAGTACACGTTCGCGGTCAGAAACGACGTCAGCAAGATCCAGATCGAGGCCGCAATCACTGAGATCTTCAAGGTCAAGGTCGATGCGGTGAACGTTCTGACGACCAAATCAAAGGAGAAGCGCGGCGGGACGCGTCGGAGCCGAGTCGGCGGCCGAACGACCCCGTGGCGCAAGGCGATCGTGACTCTGGCTCCCGGCCAGAAGATCGAGTTCTTCGAGGCCGTCTGAGATGCCGCTTCGCACCTACAAACCCACCTCGGCTGGCATGCGGGGAATGACCCGGTCCACGTTCGAGGAGATCACTACCAAAGAGCCTTACAAGCCGCTCCTGGAGCCCCAGAAGCGTGGCTCCGGACGCAACAATCAAGGCCGGATCTCCGTGCGCCACAGAGGCGGCGGCGAGAAGCAGCACTACCGCATCATCGACTTTAAGCGTGACAAGTTCGATGTGCCGGCCAAGCTGGCCACCATCGAGTACGACCCCAACCGGTCCGCTCGAATCGGTCTGCTCCACTACAAGGATGGCGAGAAGCGCTACATGCTTCTGCCCCACGGCCTGAAGGTCGGAGACATCATCGTTTCTGGCGTCGAGGTCGAGGCTCGAATCGGAAACGCGCTGCCGCTGGCGAACATCCCGCTCGGTACCACGATCCACAACATCGAGCTCGTTCCGGGCAAGGGTGGCCAGATCGTCCGCTCCGCGGGCGTGGCGGCCCAGCTGCTCGCCAAAGAGGGTGACTACGCCGCCGTCCGACTTCCGTCGGGCGAGGTTCGTCGGGTCAGCCTCCGCTGCATGGCCACAATCGGCCAGGTCTCCAATCTCGATCACGAGAACCAGAACCTGGGCAAGGCCGGCCGCGCACGGCACATGGGCCAGCGGCCCGAAGTCCGCGGCGTGGTCATGAACCCAAGAGACCATCCGCACGGTGGTGGAGAAGGCAAGTCGCCCACGGGTATGCCGCCAAAGACCCCGTGGGGCAAGCCCGCCATGGGCTATCGGACACGCCTGGGCAAGAAGTCGTCGAGCAGACTAATCATCCGCTCGCGACACGGTAAGCAGTAAGGCAGAGGAGAGAGGCATGTCGCGTTCGGTCNNGCGTCCAGACGATGAACAAGAAGAACGAGAAGAAGGTCGTCAAGAGCTGGTCTCGAGCGTCCGTCATCTTCCCGGACTTCATCGGTCACACCATTGCCGTCTACAACGGCAAGAAGCACATCCCGGTCTACGTGACCGAGAACATGGTCGGCCATCGCCTTGGTGAGTTTTCCCCGACCCGCACCTTCCGCGGGCATGGAAAGCACACCGAGCGCTCGTCCGCACTCAAGTAGGAGCGTAGGACGATGCGAGTTTCAGCTACAGCCAAGTACTTGATGGGTTCTTCGCGGAAGGCCCGACTCGTCACGAACGCCATCAAAGGCAGACGTGTCGAGGAGGCCGCCGCTCTCCTGCGGTTCATGCCGCAGGCGGCCGCTCGTGATATCGCTCTCGTGCTGAAGAGCGCGACTGCGAATGCTGAGAACAACCACAACCTGTCCGCCGAGGACCTGTTTGTGGCCGATGCCCAGGCCAACATGGGGCCCGGCGTCCACAAGCGCTGGCAGCCGCGGGCCCAGGGTCGGGCGTTCCCGATCCACAAGCCCATGACCCATATCACCATCGTCGTCGAAGACCGGGAGGCCTAGATGGGACACAAGNNCAACCACGTCACGGTCACGATCCACACCGCCAAGCCGGGCATCGTCATCGGCAAGGGCGGCGCGAACGTAGAGACACTTCGTCAGCAGGTCGGCGCACTAACCAAGCGCAAGGTCAAGCTCGAGGTCAAGGAGATCCGCCAGCCGGAGCTCGACGCCGGGCTTGTCGCAGCCAACATCAGCCAGCAGCTGNNNNGGACAAGGAAGGCCGAATCCCGCTTGGCACCCTTCGAGCCGACATCAGCTACGCCCAGGTTCACGCCATCACGACTTACGGTCGTATCGGCGTGAAGGTCTGGATCTACCGCGGTGAAGTTGCGGCCGAGAAGCCTCGTCGTGAGGCCATCCCGGTCACGACCAACGTGCCGGCGGGGGTGTAGCGATGTTGATGCCCCGACGCNNCAGATCGAGGCAGCCCGACGCGCAATGACCCGTTCGGTCAAGCGCGGCGGCAAGATCTGGATCCGCATCTTCCCGGACAAGCCGGCGACAAAGAAGCCGGCCGAAACTCGAATGGGATCCGGCAAGGGCGCACCCGATCACTGGGTTGCCGTCGTCAAGCCCGGCCGCATTCTCTTCGAGATGGCCGGAGTTGAACAGGTCGAGGCAGTCGAGGCAATGCGCCTTGCCAGCCACAAGCTGCCGGTCGCTACCAGAGTCGTCGTGAAGGAAGGCCTGGCAGATGGACATTGATAAGGTTCGAGGGCTGTCTGACGGAGAGCTCGAGGAACAGTTGAGAGAAGCCAAGCAGGATCTCTGGCAGGCTCGCTTCCAGCTGAACACCCGACAGCTCAAGGACTACAGTTCGATCCCCCAAACCAGACGAACAATCGCGCGGATCCTCACCGTGCAGCGCGAGCGCCGCGACGTGCGCTCCCGAACGGCGTAGGAGATCACGCGATGGCAGGAGCAGCAGTGCAGGGAAAGCGGAAGACCAAGGTCGGCCGCGTTGTCAGCGACAAGATGGATAAGACGATAGTCGTCTCCGTCGAGCGCATGACGCGGCATCCGCTGTACAAGCGGGTCATCCGGCAGACTAGCAAATTCAAGGCTCACGACGAGGCCAATGAGGCTCACGTCGGCGACAGCGTCCTGATCGAGGAGTCGCGACCGCTCTCGGCCACCAAGCGATGGCGGCTGGTTAGCATCGTCTCCCGCGCAGGCGAGGGCACGACGACTCAGACGATCATCGAAGACGAAGCGACCGATGCGGCCATCCACGGCGCAGCCCATCCGGGCAAGCACGTGGCTGAGGCGGAGTCGGCCAAATGATCCAGCAGTACACCCGACTCCGGGTTGCCGACAACACCGGCGCTCGGACCATCCAGTGCATCCGGGTCATGGGCCGTTCGCGGAAGACGATTGCCGGCGTCGGCGATGTGATCATCGCCAGCGTCAAGCAGGCGATCCCGAACGCGCCCGTCAAGAAGGGTGACGTCGTTCGCGCCGTCATCGTTCGAACCGCCAAGGAGTACGGGCGGCCGGACGGCAGCTACATTCGTTTCGACGAGAACGCGGCGGTCCTCATCAACAACCAGGGCAATCCTCGGGGAACCCGCATCTTTGGCCCCGTTGCCCGTGAACTGCGAGACCGCAACTACATGAAGATAGTCTCCCTCGCGCCGGAGGTGCTGTGATGGCGCCGATGAACGGAACCCCGTCCAATCGGGTCCCGGAAATCCGAACCGGCGACACCGTCGTCGTGCTGCGCGGCAAGGATGCCGGAAAGCGCGGCAGGGTGGATCGTGTCCTTCGTAACCGGCTAAGCGACGACAAGGCGAATGGCGTCTGGCGTCGCGTCTCAAGCCGGCCGATCGCGGTGGTGATCTCTGGCGTCAACATCGCCAAGCGCCACACGAAGCCGCGCCAGAAGATGCAGAACGACCGTGCGCCGCAGATGCAGCAAGGCGGCATCGTCGACAAGCCGATGCCGATAGACGCCAGCAACGTGATGCTCGTCTGCCCGCGCTGCGATCGCGTTACCCGCGTCAAGCACGAGCGCCTCGGCAGCGGCCAGAGCGTTCGCGTGTGCGGCCATTGCCGAGAACAGCTGGAGCCAGGGGAATGAGCGGCAGCCTCCGTCAGCGTTACAAGGAAGAGGCCGTTCCGGCCCTGTTGAAGCAGTTCGGCTACACCAACCCGATGGACGTGCCGAAGCTCTCCAAGATCGTCGTGAACATTGGTCTGGGAGAGGCGCTTACCAACCCGAAGGCCGTTGACGCGGCCGTCGGCGACCTTACGGCGATCACCGGCCAGCACCCGGTGACAACCAAGGCCAAGCGTTCGATTGCGCAGTTCCGGCTGCGCACCGGAAACACCATCGGTACCCGAGTGACCCTTCGTGGCGATCGCATGTGGGACTTTCTCGAGCGGCTCACGCGGCTCGCACTGCCTCGCATCCGCGACTTCCACGGCGTCCCGGCGAAGTCGTTCGACGGGCGAGGCAACTACTCACTGGGACTCCGGGAGCAACTCGCGTTCCCGGAGATCGACTACGACAAAGTGGACCGTCTCCGCGGGCTGGAGATCAGCATCGTGACGACGGCGAAGACCGACGAGGAGTCGAAGCGTTTGCTCGAACTCCTCGGCATGCCCTTTGCCGTCTAGGCGCGGGGAGGAGAAGCAATGGCTAAGAAGTCGATGATCGCCAAGGCGAAGCGAACGCCGGAGCACAAGGTCCAGGCCTACCATCGGTGCTTCGTTTGCGGTCGTCCCCGCGGGTTTATGCGGCGCTTCGGTTTGTGCCGCATTTGCTTCCGCGAGCGGGCGCTGCTCGGCGAGCTGCCCGGCGTCACCAAGTCGAGCTGGTAGGTAACCACATGAACGTCTCCGATCCGATTGCGGACATGCTGACTCGCATCCGCAACGCTTCGCGGGCGCGGCACGCGGACGTGGTCGTCCCGGCCTCGCGGACCAAGCGGCAGATTGCCCGAATCCTCGTCGAGGAGGGCTTCATTGCCGGTTTTGGCGAGGAGCAGGATGGCCCACGCCAGGTGCTGCGCGTCACGCTGAAGTACGTTGATGGCAAGGCCCCGGTAGTCTCGGGACTCAAGCGCATCAGCAAGCCCGGTTTGCGGGTGTACGCCCGCAAGACCGAGATCCCGAGGGTGCTCGGGGGTCTCGGCCTCGTCATCGTCAGCACCAGTCAAGGCATCATGACCGGAGCTCAGGCCCACAAGGCCCAGCTCGGTGGTGAAGTCTTGGCGTACGTCTGGTAGGCGGGCGATGTCAAGAATTGGTCGTCTGCCCATCGAGGTTCCGCCGAGCGTCGACGTGTCGATTGTCGGCCGGAACATCACCGTCAAGGGTCCCAAGGGCTCGCTCCACCGCGCCCTTCATCCCGACATCACCGTCACCATGGAGGGCTCGACCCTCACGGTGACGCGGCCCAGCGAAGCAAAGCACCACAAGCAGTTGCACGGCCTTACCAGAACGCTCGTCTCCAACATGGTGATCGGCGTGACGGACGGCTACCGCAAGTCGCTCGAGATCACCGGTGTCGGCTACCGAGCCGTGAAGGTGGGCGACAAGCTGCAGCTGAGCCTCGGCTACAGCCACCAGATCGAGATGGTCCCGCCGGCCGGAATCAGCTTCGAGCTCGAAACGCCTGTGAAGCTGTCTGTGGTCGGAATCGACAAGGAGCTTGTCGGCCAGATTGCTGCCGAGGTCCGAGCCAAGCGGAAGCCTGAGCCTTACAAGGGCAAGGGTGTCCACTACGTTGGCGAGGTCATCCGCCGCAAGGCTGGCAAGGCCGGAAAGATCGGCGGCAAGAAGTGAGCCACCAAGTGACGAAGGGATCAGAACGATGACGCGTGTCGCAAGCCGCGGGGCGGCGCGCCAGAAGCGCCACGATCGGCTCAGGCTTCGTCTCTCGGGCTCGCCCGAGCGCCCTCGCCTGGCCGTCTTCCGCAGCCTCAACAACATCTACGCACAGGTGATCGACGACACGTCCGGAAAGACGCTGGCCGCCGCTTCGAGCCTCGAAAAGGAGCTCAGGGCGGAGAACCAGAAGAAGACGGACGAAGCCAAGACCGTCGGCCGCCTGATCGCCCAGCGCGCCCGGAGCGCAGGGATCGAACGCGTCGTCTTTGACCGGGCCGGGTTCCGTTATCACGGGCGGATCAAGTCGCTGGCGGATGCCGCTCGCGAAGCCGGCCTTGAGTTCTGACGCGAAGGAGCTGAGCACTTGGCCAGGATCGATCCAAACAAGCTGACGCTCGAAGAGCGCGTCGTCCAAATCAACCGTGTTGCGAAGGTCGTCAAGGGCGGCCGTCGCTTCAGCTTCAGCGCCATCATCGTTGTCGGCGACGGGAATGGCCACGTCGGCGTCGGCCTGGGTAAGGCCGGCGAGGTGCCCGAATCCATTCGGAAGGGCGTCGAGGACGCAAAGAAGAACATCATCCGAGTTCCGATGGTCGGGACCACGATCCCTCACGAGGTCCGGAAGGACTTCGGAGCCTCGCGAATCATGTTGAAGCCGGCCTCGCAAGGTACCGGCGTCATCGCCGGCGGCGCCGTCCGCGCCGTCGTCGAGGCAGCGGGCATTCGCGACATCCTGGCCAAGGTCTTTGGTTCAAGCAACCCCGTCAACGTCACTCGGGCCACTCTCGAGGCTCTTCGGAGCCTTCGGTCGGCCGAGGAGATCAGCGCGATGCGGGGCGTCCGAGTCCGATCTGTCGTGGCCGGTCAGCCCGCCGTGGAGGTTGGCAATGGCCGGTAAGCTCCGCGTCACTCAAACCAAGAGCACGATCAGCCACATCGCCCGCAATCGCGGCACGATCCGGGCGCTCGGGCTCGATCGCATCGGCGACACCGTCGAGGTGCCCGACAACGACGCCACGCGTGGAATGGTCCGAGCGGTCCGTTTCCTCGTGACGGTCGAGGAGCTCCCCGAGGAGAAGCAATGAAGTTGCACGAACTTCGCCCTGCCGCAGGAAGCAACACACCGCGCACTCGCGTCGGCCGTGGCATCGCTGCCGGCAAGGGCAAGACCGCCGGCCGCGGCACAAAGGGCCAGAAGGCCCGAACCGGGCACGGCGCTCTGCCGGCCTGGTTCGAGGGTGGACAGACCCCGATCCACGTCCGCCTGCCGAAGCTCCGCGGCTTCAAGAACAAGTTCCGCATTGAATATGAAATCGTGAATGTCGGGCGCATCTCGGATCTCGCCGAGACGGGCATCCTCGACATGCCCGAGATCGAAGGAAAGGCCGCCAAGTCGGCCAAGCCGGCTCCGGTCACCGTGACTCCGGACATCCTCGCGGCGGCCGGACTTGTCCGGACGCTCAACAAGCCCCTCAAGGTTCTCGGCTTCGGCGACGTGACGAGGCCGCTCTTCATCGTGGCAGACGCGTTCAGCAAGAGCGCCATCGCCAAGATCGAAGCGGCGGGCGGCACGGCTCAGGTGCTCGAGTTCCCAACGGTCGGCGACGAACTCGACGAGGTTGCCGAAACGGCACCCGAGGCCGCTCCCGCGAAGGCCGCAAAGGTCGCCAAGACTACGGAGACCCTCCCCCCGACGAGTTCGGCTGACGAAGCCGGCTCGGAAGCATAGAAGGGCGACTTAGCAATGCTCGAGTCGATGCTCAACGCGTTCCGGGCGCCGGACATCCGGAAGCGGCTGCTGTTCGTGCTGGGAATCCTGGTGGTCTACCGTGCGCTTTCGCACGTCCTGATTCCGGGCATCAATCCAGCGACCCTCAGCGCCCAAGGCGACAACGGCGTATTCGGTCTGTTGACGCTCTTCTCGGGCGGCGACCTGAAGAGGATGTCGATCGTTGGGCTCGGGCTGAACCCGTACATCAACGCGACGATCATCATGCAGATCCTCCAGTCGACGATTCCGTCGCTGCAGGCACTGAGTCGTGAAGGCGAGTACGGCCGGAACCAGATCACCAAGTACTCACGCTATCTCTCGGTGCCTCTTGCGGCGCTCCAGGCGTACGGGATCCTGGCCTACATGCAGGCCACGAGCGGCGCAAACACGTTCAACACGCCGTTCAGCTTCGAGAAGTACGAGAGCCTGACCATGATCCTGTCTCTTACGGTCGGCTCGGTCCTGCTGATGTGGCTGGGCGAGCTGATTACGGAGAAGGGGATCGGGAACGGGATCAGCTTCATCATCTTCGCCGGCATCGTGTCGCGAATTCCGTCGGCTGTGACCTCGTTCTTCGTGAGCCCGGACTGGTTGGAGCTCTTTGCCCTGGGCATCCTGGGGCTGCTGATCATCTTCGTGATCATCTTCGTCCAGGAAGGTCAGCGCCGGATCCCGATCCAATACGCCAACCGGGTTCGCGGACACCGCATATACCAGGGCGGATCCACCTTCTTGCCGTTGCGGGTCAACATGGCCGGCGTCATTCCGATCATCTTCGCGATCAGCATCCTGATGTTCCCGGCGCAGATCGCCACGTACTTCACAACTTCTAACGTCCAGTGGGTGAAGGACATCTCCCATGGGGTCGTCTCCTGGCTGAGCACGACCGGGCCCCTGTATCTGAGCCTCTACTTCTTGCTGACATTCGCGTTCGCCTTCTTCTACACATTCATCGTCTTCAAACCAGACGAAACCGCCAACAACCTGCGGAAAGCCGGCGGCTTCATTCCGGGCATCAGGCCTGGCGCTCCGACGGAGGAGTACCTGCGCCGAGTTGCCCTGCGGATCACCGTGGCGGGAGCATTCTTCGTCGCCACTGTGGCCGTCCTGCCGATGGTGATTGCCGCCTTGCCGACCTTCAAGAACCTGTCTAACGCCGGAGTCGGCGTAGGGCTTGGCGGCACCAGCATCCTTATCGTCGTGAGCGTGGTCGTCGAAACGATGAAGCAGCTCGAGGCTCAGTTGATGATGCGAAGCTACGAGGGGTTCATCAGATGACCCCTTCCATCGGCCGCGTCGTAGTGCTGTTGGGCGCCCCCGGCGCAGGCAAGGGCACTCAGGCGCAGATCCTGTCGGAGCGGCTGGGCCTCGCCCACGTCGCCACCGGCGATCTGTTCCGTGCCGCAGTGCGCGACGAGACTCCGCTGGGCGTCACGGCAAAGGGCTACATGGACCGCGGCGAGCTCGTGCCCGACGCGGTGACGATCGAGATGCTTCTCGAGCGCCTTGCCAAGCCCGACGCCGAGGCCGGCATCCTGCTCGATGGCTTTCCGCGCAACACCGCTCAAGCCGAGGTTCTCGACAAGGCCCTCGGCGACAAGGGCGGTCGCGTAGACGTGGCCCCGTACATCGAAGTCCCAGAAGCGGATCTCGTGGCTCGTCTCGGCGGCCGCTGGATCTGCCGCGCCGGGGGCCATCCCTATCACGAACTGTCCAAGCCGTCGCAGAAGCCAGGCATCTGCGACGTCGATGGGTCCGAGCTCTATCAGCGATCAGACGACCAGCCGGCAACGGTCCAGGCTCGCCTGCGTCAGCAGCTTGGTGCCCTTGACACCGTTGTCGACTACTACCGCGGACACGACGTCCTGCGGGTCGTAGACGGCCAACAGGCAATCGACAAGGTCACCGCCGACCTGCTCGCAGCGATCGCCCCGGCGACCGGCAGTAGAGGCTAGGGACCCAAATGGTGCTCGTTCCCCACAGGACACGTCAGGAGATCGACCTGATGCGGCAAGCTGGCCGCATCGTCGCCGGCGTGCTCGCCCTGATGGAGGAAGAGCTCAAGCCAGGCGTCACCACGGCGCAACTCGACGCGGTCGCCGAGGAGTACATTCGCAAGTCCGGTGCCCGGCCCTCCTTCAAGGGCTACAGGGGCTTCCCGGCGAGCATTTGCGTTTCCATCGACGATGAGGTGGTCCACGGCATTCCGGGCAGCCGCGTCATCGAAGAGGGCCAGGTCGTTTCCGTCGATGCGGGCGCAATCTGGCAGGGATACCACGGCGATGCGGCCCGGACCTTCTACGTCGGCAAGGCGCCGGCGGATGTGGCCCGGCTCATCGAAACTACGCGTCTGGCGCTGATGGCCGGCATAGCCGCCGCGGTTCCAGGCTCGCACGTTGACGATGTCTCCGGGGCCGTGGAGGATGTGGCAGTCGAAGGTCGATGCGACATCGTCCGTCCTTTCGTCGGGCATGGCATCGGCACCAAGATGCACGAGGATCTGCAAGTACCCAACTACCGGACGGGACGTCCCGGCGCCGCGCTGGAAGCCGGAGTCTGCATCGCCATTGAGCCGATGCTGACCCTGGGCAGCGCCGACGTCGAGACCCTGGACGATGGATGGACCGTCGTCACGACGGATCACTCACTGGCCGCCCACTTCGAGCACACGATCGCTGTGACGGAGAATGGGCCGGTCGTGTTGACTACGGCATGAACGCGATGAGCGCGGCTCAGCCGTTCGCGTTGCGAGCGGGCAAGCAGCTCAACGCCGAAGCAGGAAACGGCAGGTTGCCGGACGCACTGTTCTTTGGTAATCTATTCGTTCGTGTGTCGGCCGCGCAGGCCGGCATTCGTGCGAGAAAGGGACGACACACAGAACGTGGCTAAGAAAGACGCTATCGAGGTCGAGGGAACGGTGCTGGAGCCATTGCCCAACACCATGTTCGCCGTAGAGCTCGAGAACGGACACCGCGTTCTGGCGCACATCTCAGGCAAGCTGCGAATGAACTTCATCCGCATCCTGCCGGGGGACCGAGTCAGAGTGGAGCTATCGCCCTACGACCTGACTCGCGGTCGTATCACGTATCGGCTCAAGTAATTCCGCCGAAGCTATCGACAACATCGAGGATCCCTTGAAAGTCAGAGCTTCCGTCAAGGCCCGCTGCGACAACTGCAAAGTAATCCGCCGGCACGGGACCGTGATGGTCATCTGCNNGCGGCAGGGGTAGGGCATGGCACGCATCGCAGGTATAGACATTCCGCGCGAGAAGCGCGTAGAAATCGCCCTGACCTATATCTATGGGATCGGGCTTCCAACGAGCCAGAAGATCCTCGCTCAGGCGAACGTGAATCCGGACACGCGCGTCCGGGACCTGACCGAGGAGCAAGTCAACCGGCTGCGCGAGATCATCGATCGACGTCACAAGGTTGAGGGCGACCTTCGCCGCGAAGTTGCCCTGAATATCAAGCGGCTCATTGAGATTGGCTCCTACCGGGGCACGCGCCATCGGCGCAACCTCCCCGCTCGGGGCCAACGAACCAAGACCAACGCACGGCAGCGCCGCGGACCGAAGAAGACGGTCGGCGTCCGGCGCAAGGCGACGAAGTAAAGAGGAGCCGGACGCAGGAATGGCCGAACGCAAGCGGGCTACTAAGCAGCGCCGCCGGGAGAAGAAGAATGTGCCCCAGGGGCATGTTCACATCCAGGCGACATTCAATAACACGATCATCACGATCACGGACCCCAACGGCAACGTGATCAGCTGGGGCTCGGCCGGCGTAGCCGGCTTCAAGGGCTCTCGCAAGAGCACGCCTTACGCCGCGGCGCTCTCAGCCGACCAGGCCGCCAAAAAGGCCATGGAGCACGGCATGCGCCAGGTCGAGGTATATGTCAAGGGACCCGGTGCCGGTCGCGAGCAGGCGATCCGCTCGCTCCAGGCCGCAGGCCTCGAAGTGAGCGCCATTACCGACGTGACCCCAGTCCCCCATAACGGTTGCCGCCCGCCCAAGCGGCGCCGCGTCTAGGAGGACTGACAGATGGCCCGTTACACCGATCCTGTTTGCCGGCTGTGCCGCCGGGAGGGCGCCAAGCTCTTCCTCAAGGGCACTCGCTGCTACTCCAAGAAGTGCGGCTTTGAGCGTCGTCAGGCGCCTCCCGGCCAGCATGGCGTGCGCCGCCGCAAGGTTGGCGACTACGGCATGCAGCTGCGGGAGAAGCAGAAGATCCGCCGCGTCTATTCCGTGCTGGAGCGCCAGTTCCAGGGCTACTTCGAGACAGCCAGTTCCACTCCGGGTGTGACCGGTGAGAACCTGCTGCGGATGCTGGAACTTCGCTTCGACAACGTCGTCTACCGCTTGGGCTTCGCGGTGTCTCGAGCAGAGGCACGCCAGATGGTGGGTCACGCCCACTTTGTTGTGAACGGCCGCGTCACCAACATCCCGTCGCTCCAGCTTCGGCCGGGCGACAAGATCGAGGTCCGCGAGACGCATCGCAGCCGCGAACCATTCAAGGAGGCCGTTGAGGCCATCAAGTCGCGCCAGGTCCCGGAGTGGCTCAGCGTCGACGGGGCCAAGCTCGCCGGTTCCGTCCTGACCGCCCCACGCCGCGACCAGATGCCGCTCGATCTCAATGAGCAGCTCGTGGTCGAGTACTACTCGAGGTAACGCCCCCAGATGATCGAACTCGAGAGCCCGCAGATCGCGCCGGTCGAAGAGCTAGGCTCGTACGCCAAGTACGAGGCTAGCCCGCTTCCGGCCGGCTACGGCGTCACTCTGGGCAACGCCCTTCGACGTGTCCTGCTTTCCTCCCTGGAGGGCGCGGCCGTTACGGCGATCCAGATCCGTGACGTCTATCACGAATTCACGAGCATCCCCGGCGTGAAAGAGGACGTGACCCAGATCGTCCTGAACGTCAAGAAGCTACGACTCAAGAGCTTCGCGACTCACCCGGTCCAGCTCAAGCTCATCAAGAGCGGCGCCGGTCTAGTTACGGCCGCCGACATCCAGGAGTCTGCAGACGTCGAGGTCGTGAACCCCGATCTGCCGATCATGACCCTGGATTCGGACGATGTGACAATCGAGATGGATCTGACGGTCGAAAAGGGCGTCGGATACCTCGCCGCTGAGCGAGCGGAGTCGAATCCGATCGGCGTCATTCCGGTCGATGCGATCTTCACGCCCGTCATCAAGGTCAACTACTCGATCGAGAACACTCGCGTCGGGCAAATGACCAACTACGACAAGCTGACGATCGAGCTTGAGACCGACGGTACGATCTCGCCTGAAGAGGCACTGGGACGCGCCGCGGACATCCTCGTTCGCCAGTTCTCTCTCTTCGCCAACATTGGACTCGTCGCCGCCGGAACCGACCGCGTCGCGACGAACGTCCCGCAGCTTCCGCCGAACATGCTCGACATGCCGATCGAGGAGTTGGACCTGCCGATGCGGGCCTACAACTCGCTGAAGCGAAACAACATAGTCAAGGTCGGGCAGCTTCTTCAGCTCTCCGATGACGATCTGCTGCGAATGCGCAACTTCGGCAAGAAGTCGCTCGACGAAATGAAAGAGCGATTGCGCATGCGTGGCTTCATCCTGCCGGACACCGAGGAGTCGTCACTCGGAGACGACCTCGACGATGTCGAAGACGAAGAGCAGTTCGACGATCTGCCCCCTGAGGAGGTTTGAGCCATGGCCCATCGAATTGACGGCCGGAAGCTGAGCCGCAAGCAGGGTCCGCGTCTGGCGTTGTACAAGAACCTTTGCGTGTCGGTCCTTCGCTACGAACGCATCCAGACCACCGAAGCCAAGGCTAAGGAGATCCGGGGCCGCGTCGAGAAGATGATCACGCTGGCAAAGCGCGGCGACATCGCCGCGCGACGCGCCGTGATCGCCGAATTCCCGAACGAGCCTCTCGTCGTGACGAAGCTCTTCAATGAGATTGCCCCCAAGTACGCCGATCGGACTTCGGGCTTCACCCGGATCGTCCACCTCGGCCAGCGCTATGGCGACGCAGCGCCCATTGTTCAGATCGAACTGGTGTAGATAGCACAGCAATGAATCGCCGGTCCGGCGGATGCCCGGCTAGGCGGCGCGGAGCACGCGAGCGAGCGCACCGACGTGCGTGAGCGAACGAGCGGACGAGCCAACGAAGTAGGGCGCCGACTGAGCGGCGAGGAGAGTGCTCGAGAGAGCACCCCCGTGCGGTACGCCGCGCGGGTTGAATATGACGGCACGGACTTCGCCGGGTTCCAGGTACAACCGGGAGCACGGACAGTCCAGGGAGAACTCGAAGCCGCACTGGCGAAGATCTCGGGCGAAAGCCTGGTCAAGGTCGTTGCGGCAGGTCGAACCGACGCCGGGGTTCACGCCCAAGGGCAGGTGATCGCATTCACCGACCCGAAGGGCAGACCGGCTAAGGAGCTGGCGAGAGCGCTCGACGCGCTGTTGCCGGAGGACGTGGCAATCCGCGAGGTGCGGCGCGTCTCGGCCGAGTTCAACCCACGCTACGCGGCGCGATATCGGGAGTATCGCTACACCGTTTGGAACGGGCCGCGGAGCCCGCTCCGCGAGCGTTATGCGCTCGGGGTGCGGGACCCACTCGATACCGCCGCGATGGAGCGAGCCGGGTCGGCCCTGATGGGCCGCCACGACTTCAGCGCCTTCGGGGTGGCGCACCGGCAGCCGGTGCGGACCGTTCACTCGGTCCGAGTCCGGCGAACAGGATCGCTCGTGACGATTGACGTCGCCGCAGACGCGTTCCTGCGCCAGATGGTGCGAAGGATCGTGGCCGCCCTCCTTGAGGTCGGGCACGGGAAGGAAAGTGAAGAGGCAATTGCGGCGGCGCTCGCGTCACCGCAACCGGCATTCAACGGGGCCACTGCCCCGGCGAAAGGGCTCAGCCTCAGGCGCGTCGTCATCGGGCCGATGAGGGCCAAGGCGACGCCGGCAAGCACGACTGCCAGAACGGAGAACGATGACCGCGAAGACATATACGGTCCGTGAGAGCGAGATCGAGCGACGCTGGTACGTCGTGGACGCGACGGACGAGACGCTCGGCCGCCTGGCGTCGCGCATTGCCCGTGTTCTCGAGGGTAAGAACAAGCCGGCGTACAGCCCGACCCTGGATTGCGGCGACCATGTTGTCGTCGTGAACGCGGGCAAGATCCACGTGACGTCGGACAAGAAGGAATCGAAGCTGTACATGCGCCACAGCGGCTACCCGCACGGCCTCAAGGAAGAGACCCTGGGTCACCTGCTGGAGCGTCGGCCCGAGGAAGTGATCCGCCGCGCGGTAAAGGGCATGCTCCCGCACAACCGCCTCGGAGCCCAGCAGATTACCAAGCTCAAGGTTTATGCCAGCCCAGAGCACCCGCACCAGGCCCAGCGGCCCGAGCCGCTCGCCTGACGAGGAGCGTGATGACCACCCCTGCCTACTACTACGGGACCGGTCGCCGCAAGACTGCGGTTGCTCGGGTCCGACTCGTGCCTGGATCGGGAGAGATCGTTGTCAACGATCGAACCCTGGTCGCTCACTTTGGCAATGCCATCGATGAGTCCGACGTCCGCATGCCGTTCAAGGTGACCGGCACTGAAGGGACCTTCAACGCCCAGATCAAGGTCGAAGGCGGCGGGGTCACCGGACAGGCGGGCGCAATCCGTCACGGCATCGCCCGGGCGCTTCTTCAGCTCGATCCGGAAGGCAATCGCCTTCCACTTCGCCAGGCCGGCTTGCTCAGCCGAGACCCGCGAATGAAGGAGCGGAAGAAGTACGGACTCAAGCGAGCCCGCAAGGCCCCTCAGTACACCAAGCGATAGCCGGGTTTCCGGAGTCGCTAACTGGCGGCCAACTCAATACGAAGCAGTACGACCGCAGGAGAAGTCCTGCGGTCGTCGTTTATGGCGCCTGCTATTCCCATTGGACGGGGCCGAGGCATTCCTGGCATTGCGCAAGCGTTCGAACTGAAGCTGCTCGACCTCCGTTACCATGTCGGCTTCGTCGCGACAGCCTGTGCGTGAGACGCGGGGCGACGGCAAAGGATGGGAACCGTGACCGCATCGCTCCATGGCCGCGATCTACTCAGTTCGGCCGATCTGGCTCGCGCAGAGTACGAGCGGGTCTTCGACACGGCCTCGGAGTTGAAGCGAGAGTTTCGGGAAACGCGGCGCCATGCGGCCCAGCCACTTGCCGGACGCAACGTCGCGCTGATCTTCGAGAAGCAGAGTCTGCGGACGAGGGTGACATTTGAGGCAGGGCTGAACCAGCTGGGTGGTCATGCCTTGCACCTGGGGGAGGGGATCGGGTTCGGGGTGCGCGAAAGCGTCGCGGATATTGCCCACAACCTGGAACGCTGGATCGACGGTATCGTGATCCGGACCTTCGACCACTCGGTGGTGACCGAATTGGCCTTAGAGACGGGCATCCCGGTCTTCAATGCCCTCACGGATGATGAGCACCCATTCCAAGCCCTGGCGGATCTGCTGGCGATGCGTGAGCACTTCGGCGGTCTGGCAGGCCGGGTTCTGACCTTCATCGGCGATGGCAACAACGTCTATCACTCACTGGCGCTGGCCGGGGCGATTCTCGGGATGGAGATCCGGCTGGCCCACCCGGCCGGCTTTGGCCCTCACGCCGACATCATCGCCGCGGCCGAGAGACTGGCTGCGTCCAGCGGCGGCAAGATCGTTGTCGGGCGGAATCCGCTCGAACTGGCGCCCGGCTCGGATGCCCTCTACACGGACGTGTGGGTCTCCATGGGGCAGGAGGCCCAATCCCACGCGAGAGTCGCGGCCTTCGCGGGGTACTGCGTCGATTCCTCCCTCTTGGAACTGGCGGGGCCGGATGCAGTCGCAATGCACTGTCTGCCCGCCCACCGCGGCCAGGAGATTACTGCCGAGGTTCTCGACGGACCTCGCAGCATCGCGCTAGAGCAGGCCGAGAATCGACTCCATGTCCAGAAAGCGTTCCTCGTGGAGTCGCTGGGGCGGGAGTAGCCGGCTGATGAGCGGCGGACCGGTGCCTATCGTCGAATTGGACATCTGGCGTAGGACAAAGCGACAAGGCGCTCAGCCTCAGGTACCCGAGACGAGGGACTCGGCAGAAGTCATGATGTGTATATGACGGACGATCTATACGAGCGCTACAAGGAAGCCCTACGAGTTGGGCATGTTGCAGTGCTGCGTGGCGCCCTTGAAAAGGCAATCGAGGCATACCGTACGGCTGCCTCGATCGCTCCGTCGCGTGCACTTCCGCATACGAGCCTGGGCGGCGTGCTCCTGCGATTGGGCCACCTCGAGGAGGCGCTCGTCGAGTATGCGGCCGCGGTCGCCAGAGCTCCACACGATGAAGGAGCGCTCCTCGGACAGGCTGAAGCCCTGACGATTGCGGGTCAGCGTGTTGATGCCGCTCTGGCATTGGACCATGTGGCGGAGATCCAGGAGGCCGCCGGCCGGCTTCCCGAGGCGGCAGACACACTCCGGAGGGCGATGGAGCTCGAGGATGGGACGGAGCGAGCCAGGCATCAGCGCGGCCTGCTGCGTGAGATTCGGCTATCCGCCGGTGATCAGGCCGCGGAGCAATTGCTGGCCCGCGCTCTCCGCTTGCGCGACGAACCGCCAGGCGCAGTGGCCGACGGGACACGATCCGGCGCCGCCGCTCCGATTGGTGGCGGCTACCGCGCCGTGCCAGAGACGGCACCGGAGTACCTGGCGGAAGCCTTGGAGCGCTCACCCGAAATTCAGCCAATCGACTCGAACGAGGTCGCCGGGATTGCCGAGGTCGCCGAGGTCGCCGGGATCGGCGAGACCGTCGCCCCGGTCGCTCCCTCCACGCGACCGGTTGAGCCGGCCTGGCCGGTCAACGACTTCCTCGCATCTGCCGGGCGGTCGGGTCTTCACTCCGTTCCATCAGCGGGAGACACCGAGTCATATTCTCGAGGGCAAGAAAACGGCGCGACGAAAATAGGTGAGAGGCCTGACGAAGTCGGGTCCGCCGTCGCGCGAGACGCGGCCCCGGCCGCGCCAGCTGTGCAGGTCGAGATGGTGGAAGCCAGAGCGCCGCACCAGGCCGGTCCGGCGGACGTGGCCACTTCGGCCAACGTGGCAACGTCGCCGTCGAGAACTGAATTGCCGGCCTCGATCGAGCCGATTCTGGCGGCTGTCGGAGTGATGGACTCCACTTTCGACGCGGAAGTGCCGCTCGGGCCTGTGGGTGAGAGTCAGCAACAGCCCACGGGAGATGAGCTGCTGGTGGCGGCAGAGGCCGCGGATCTGGCCGGAGACTCCGCCACCCTCCGCTCGTTGCTGCTCTGGACCGCTCGGGCGTACGCGCGCGAAGGACGGTTCGATGCCGGCCTCGACGCGACGCATCGGTTGCTGCAGAAGGCGCCCGGCGACGTTGACGCCCATCTCGTGCTCGTCGAGCTGTACGTAGCGCGCGACTGGAACAACCTCGCCGCCGAGAAGCTGGCACTCCTGGGCCGGCTTGCCGAACTCAACAACGACGAAGCGACGCGCCAGCGGCTATGCAAAGTCGCGAACCGGGTCTTCCCCAAGGATGAGCGCCTGGGGGCGCTCTGCGCCTAGAACGACCCGCGAGGCGCCGTCCAAACGCGTCGGGAGGGGTCCCGGTAGCTGAGCCAACCGCTCGGCGGTATACACTTGCAGTCCGATGCCACTGATCCAGTCGGCGCTCGACAAAGTCAGCCCGAACGTTGTGGCCGATGTCGCGATTACGGCACTCCTGATCTACTGGCTCTTCAGTGTGATCAGAGGAACGCGCGCGGTACGGCTGGTTATTGGCGTTTGCCTTCTGTTGGTCGTCTACGCCGCCGCAGTCACCTTCGATCTGAAGCTCCTGAAGGTCATCCTTCAGACAAGCGCCTACGTCGGCCTCTTCGCCTTGGTCGTGGTCTTCCAGCCGGAACTCCGCCGCGCGCTCGATCGAATCGGTCGCCTGGGTTCCCTTGCCTGGCTCATCTCGCCCGCCGAGCAGTCGACGGCTGTGCACGTCGCCACGGAAGTTGCGAGCGCTGCCGAGCGTCTGTCTCGCGAGGGACACGGCGCCCTCATCGTGTTGGAGCGAGAGACCGGCTTGCAGGAGATCGCCGAGAACGGCGTCATGCTCCACGCCGACATATCGGCGGATCTGCTCGTGACCCTCTTCTCGCCCAAGACGCCGCTACACGACGGCGCCGTCGTCATTCGCGGCGACCGCATCCTTGCTGCCGGCGCGTTGCTGCCTTCGGCCGAAACCACCATTCCGCTCGAGCGTTTTGGAACCAGGCACAAGGCGGCCCTGGGCATGACCGAGCAGACCGACGCGATAGTCGTCGTGGTTTCGGAGGAAAGCGGCCAGATCAGCCTCGTGGAGCGGGCCCGCATCGTGCGCAACCTCGACGAGCCACGGCTCGCCCGCGCCCTCGCCGCGCTGCTCCGCCCGCAGGCCGCGGGAATATTCCGTCAGGAGAAGACTCCAGCGCGCCGGGTCGGACCGACAGTCCGTGAGTTGGCCCGACGAGCCCGCTTCGGGGGACTTAATCGGCCCGCCGGGGCCTCACACAAGTTGCCTGTGGTGCCTGGGGACCCTGCCGAGGGACAGGAGAAGGCGTCTTGAGGGTCCTGAACTTCATCATCCGGAATTGGCCGCTCAAGATTGGGGCGGTTCTACTGGCGGTGACTCTCTATGGGGCCATGGTGGTCCTGCAGACCAGCCAGCAATTCCCCGGCACGGTGGCTATCGAGGTGCTGCATCAGCCGGCCGACTCATCCCTGATCGACCCCAAGCTGATGCCCGAAGTCAGTCGCATTCGATATCTGGCGGCCGCCGATGTGCCCATCTCTCAGTCCAGCTTCAGCGCCTCGATCGATCTGGGCAACGCCACGGTCAGCGACACCGCGTATTCGTGGGTCAAGGTCAAGCTGGTGGCCAACGATTCGCGTATTCAGATCATGGACTACCAGCCTCAGCAGATCCGGGTCACTTTGGACCCGATCGTCCAGAAGCAGGTCGGCGTCCGCGTGGTCTATGGAACGCCTCCGGCCGGTCTCTCGCCGGGACTGCCTACCGTGACCCCCTCCACGGTAGAGGTCAAAGGCGCTGCCTCGATCGTCAGCAAGGTGGCCTACGCCGAGGCCCGCGTCCAGATCGATGCCTCCGGCCTCGACGTCAGCCAGGATCCGAGTCTCGTCGCTCGCGACGCGAACGACGCCGTCGTCGACTACGTGACGTTCACTCCCCGTACCGTTCACGTCGACATGCAGGTCGGCAGCCAGTTGCGGTCGGAGACCGTCCCGGTGCACGTGATTACCAGTGGCGCTCCGGCGGCGGGCTACACGATCACCTCGGTCGACGTCACGCCGGCCGTGGTATCCGTTCTCGGCCAGGCCGACGCCCTCGCTCAGCTGAAGGGCAAGGCCGACACGGTAGCCATTGCCATCAGCGGGGCCACCAGCGATGTCTCGACCAAGGTCAGCCTCGCTCTGCCCGCCGGCGTGACGGCAGACTTGACCGGCCCGATCACAGTCGTGATCCACCTGCAGTCGCCGGCCTCGACTCGGAGCGTCACCATGGGCGTTGTGCTTGGTGGGACCAGTTCGGATCGCGTCTATGTCCTGTCGGCCCCCAGCGTGATCGTTACTCTGGGCGGCGCAACGGCATCGCTGAACGCGCTGGACACGGCGGCCCTCGTCGCGAACGTATCCGTCGCAGGCCTCGATGTGGGCACGCACACGGTCAGCGTGGGGTACTCTCCGCCTCCGGGGATCAGGGTGCTGGCCATCAGTCCGGTCCAGATCACGGTGACAATCACGAATCCGGCGTCGCCGCCCCCGCCGTCGCCAACCCCTTAGGAGCGCCCTTTGCCCCGTCTGTTCGGCACGGATGGTATCCGTGGCATCGCCAATGTCGACCTGAAGCCGACCCTCGCCTACGCCCTCGGCCGGGCCACCGCCCATCGCCTGGCTGGCTCCGGCAGGCCGATCGTCGTCGGCCAGGACACGCGCCGATCCGGCGACATGTTCGCGGCCGCGATCGTTGCCGGGGCCACGAGCATGGGTGTCGATGTTCACCTGGTCGGCGTCGTGCCCACGCCTGCCCTGGCCCACATCACGGGTTCCGGGCAGTTTGCGGCCGGAATCATGGTCTCAGCCTCGCACAATCCGGCCCGAGACAACGGTCTAAAGGTCCTCGATGAGCGAGGCTACAAGCTCGACGAGGCCATCGAGGACGAGCTCGAGCAGCTCATCTGGACCGCCGAAGAGTTGCCCGGCGCACCCGCCGACGCGCTCGGCCTCGCAATCCAGGATCGCGGACTCTTCGACCTGTATGTGAACCACAGGCTGGGGCTGGCAGCTGCGATGTCGACCGATCTTCATCTGGTGATCGACTGCGCCAACGGCTCAGGCGGTATGGCAGCGGCGCGGATTCTCGAGGCGACCGGAGCTCGCGTGGATGTGCTCTTCAACGACCCGGACGGAACCAACATCAACGATGGCTGCGGGGCCACGGATCCGGCCGCGCTGGCGCGCGAAGTGCTCGCCCGGGGTGCCGACGTGGGTTTTGCGCTTGACGGCGATGCCGATCGCCTGATCGCCGTGGACGCCACAGGCTGTGTCGTCGACGGCGACGCCGTCATCGGCATCCTCGCGCTCGATCGCCTGGCCCGAAACAAGCTCCCAAACGGTTCGCTCGTTGTCTCGATCCTGTCGAACGGCGGACTCCAGAAGGCGGTTGAGGATGCCGGCGGGCAGGTCATTCGGACGCCTGTCGGCGACAAATACATTCTCGAGGGCATGCTCGTGAACGGGGCCGTACTGGGCGGCGAGAAGAGCGGCCACGTGATCATCCTCGAGCACACCACAAGCGGCGACGGCGTCGTCACCGCGCTCGAGGTTCTGTCGGTGATGACCCGCTCGGGCCGCCGTCTGGCGGATCTCGCCACTCAGGTGCCGATGCTGCCGCAACAGCAGAGGGCCGTTCCGGCTCGCCACAAAGACCAGTGGGAAGGCGATCCGGCGATCCGGAAGGCGATCGCGGCGGCCGAGCTTCGCCTCGGCCCGGGAGGTCGAGTTCTCGTCAGACCGTCCGGAACCGAGCCCGCAATCAGGGTCATGGTCGAAGGTCCGTCAAGCGAGCTCGTTGTCGAGCTGGCCGACCAATTGGCTGCCCTCGCCGGCGAGCGGCTAAACTAGCGGCCTTCACCGGGGGCCGTCACCACGAGACCGGAGTGAACTGCATGTGCGGAATCGTCGGATACACCGGCCCTCGGGATGCTGGACCAGTCCTTCTCGATGGGTTGCGCCGTCTGGAGTACCGGGGCTACGACTCTGCCGGGATCGCTCTGGTCACGGAGAGCGGCGATCTCTTCGTCGAGAAGCGGGCCGGCAAGGTGGCCGTCCTGACCGAGGCTCTCGGCGGTGGTCCTCCAAGCGCGGGAGTCGGACTGGGCCACACACGCTGGGCCACGCATGGCCGGCCGAGCGATCTCAACGCTCATCCACACAGCGACTGCACCGGCCGCATCACCGTCGTCCACAACGGCATCGTCGAGAACTTCCGCGAATTGCGCGAGGAACTGGTTGCCGGCGGTCACATTCTTCAGTCTGAGACCGACACGGAGGTCGTGGCTCATCTGGTTGAGGACGCCTACAAAGGCGATCTCGCCGATGCGGTTCGGGTCGCTCTGGGCCGGCTCGAGGGGGCATACGCCCTGGTCGTGATGCACCGCGACGAGCCGGAGCGGCTCGTCGGAGCCCGCCTCAACGCCCCGTTGATCGTGGGCGTGGGCGAAGGCGAAAGCTTCGTTGCATCGGATGTTGCGGCGATCATCGCCTACACCAAGCGAGTCATCTTCCTGGCGGACGGCGACGTCGCGGATCTGACGCCCGGCACGGCCACCATCACCGATCGCTCCGGACGGGCCGTCGAGCGAACCATCGACATCATCCCGTGGTCCGCAGAAGCGGCCGAGAAGGGCGGCTACGCCCACTTCATGCTCAAGGAGATCCACGAGCAGCCGGCCGCCCTCACCGCCGCGATGACCGGTCGCCTCCGAGGCGAATCGATCTGCCTGGAGGAACTCGATCCGATTCGGGAGCGCCTCGCCGGGATCGATCGCGTCGAGATGATCGCCTGCGGAACTGCCTACTACGCCTCGCTCGTTGGAGCGGCGCTGTTCCAGGAATGGCTCGGCATCCCGGCCCGGTCCACGGTGGCGTCCGAATTCCGGTACAGCCCGCCGCCGATCGACGCGCGAACGCTGGTCATTGCGGTAACGCAGTCCGGAGAGACGGCCGACACGATTGCCGCCGCTCGCCTCGCCGGAGATCGTGGCGCGGTCGTGGTCGCGGTGACGAACACCGTTGGTTCCGCGATAACGCGTGAGGCCCACGCCTCGGTCTTCCTCCAGGCCGGGCCCGAGGTCGCCGTGGCGGCAACCAAGACCTTCGCAACTCAAGTCGCGACCGTGGTGATGCTCGCCGCCGACGTGGCTCACCAACTGGGCCGTCTGCCGGCCAGGACGGAGAGAGAGCTGGTTGCGGCCCTGCGCCGACTGCCCGAGCAGGCCGAGCGCGCGATCGAACTTGCCGCATCGACCGAGGAGATCGCAGGTCGCTATGCCGATGCGGCCGGGTTCATGTATATCGGTCGATCGTTCGGGTATCCAGCCGCACTTGAAGGCGCGCTCAAGATCAAGGAGATCAGCTACCTCCACGCCGAGGGCTACGCCGCCGGCGAGCTGAAGCACGGCCCCATCTCGCTCCTCGACGCCGAGGTGCCGCTCGTTGCCGTCGCGACGCGCTCCGCCGTCTACGAGAAGCTGGTCAGCAACTTGATGGAGGGCAAGGCGCGCGATGCTCGCGTACTGGCGATTGCCACCGAGGGCGACGAGCAGATCGGCCATCTGGCGACCGATGTCTGCTGGGTGCCGGACACGCTGGAACCTCTGAGCACGATCCTTGCGGTGATCCCGCTCCAGCTCTTTGCCTACTTCGTTGCGGTGAAGCGCGGTCGCGATGTCGACCAGCCTCGCAACCTGGCCAAGTCGGTGACGGTGGAGTAGATGGCCGGCTCGCGCCAGCGATCGACCTCCGACGACGGGAGCATTCCGCCCGACGCGGCGTGTCTCGTGTCCTCGGCCGAGGCCGCCGTCGCGTCCGCGGCCGAGGCCGCCGTCGCGTCCGCGGCGGCCGGACTTGGCGCCGCCCTTCCGGCACCGCCTCCGGAAACCACCGAACTCGGGATCGACATCATTCGCGTCTCGCGGATTCGGGAGTCCCTGAATCGCTTTGGCGATCGGTTCACGCAGCGCGTTCTCACGCCGACCGAACAAGCCTACGTGCGCGGGCGGGCGGAGACGATGGCCGGACGGTGGGCGGCGAAGGAGGCCGTTTCGAAGGTTCTTGGATTGGGCGTTCGAGGGATCGGTTGGCGTGACATCGAGATCGAACGGCTGCCGACAGGCCAGCCTGCCGTGAAACTGCACGGCCGCGCGGCCCGGCGGGCGGAGCAGCTCGGCATGGGCCGGGTCGCAATCTCGATCAGCCACGAATCCGACTTCGCCGTCGCGATCGCCTACGGCGTGAGGACTGCCGGAGGCCGTTTCGTTTATCCGCCCGACATAGAAGAGCGGCTGAGCGACCGCGAGGCTGCGTTGATGAAGCGCTTCGAGCGGTTGCGCGGGCGCGCCAAAGAGCTCGCTGTCGCCGAGGCTCAGATGGGCGGCGGTCCCGGCGTCGCCGAACGGAGCGCCGGCCAACCTGGTGGAAGCCAACGCCACGCCGAAGCCAACGTGCCGAAGGAGGGGACCGATGCCTAGCCGGGCCGTGCCGGATCCGATTCTTCTCGACGATTCCGTGGCCGCAGCGCTCCTTCCGCCCAGACCTGTGCGGGGCCACAAAGGCACCTTCGGGAAGCTGCTGGTGCTCGCCGGATCCGTCGACTATGCCGGCGCGGCTCTGCTCGTCTGCACCGCTGCCGGCCGCGCGGGTGCGGGGCTGGTCACTCTGGCCACGCCCGAGTCGCTCCAGCCGCTGTTCGCGGCCAAGGTCGTCGAGGCCACCACGCTCTCCCTGCCGGAAGGCGACGTCGAGGAAGTGTATCCGGAGGATGCGCTGGCGCGGATCCTGGACCACGACCACGACGCGCTCGTGGTTGGTCCCGGGCTGCGGCCGAGCCTATCCATGACGGAGCTGATTCGCGGACTCCTTGGTCCCGACGAGGACGGCGCCCCTATGCCGGCGGTCCTGGACGCGGAGGCCCTGCGCTCTTTGGCGACCGTCGACGGCTGGGCCTCCGAGGTCGCCGCGCGATGCGTCCTCACGCCTCATGTCGGGGAGTTCCTGCGGCTGCGTGCCGCGGACGGCGTGGATCCGGAGAAGCTGGGCGATCTCGTGTTTGACGACGCACGCAGGCTGGCCGCTGCACGCGAAGCTGCCAAGGAGTGGGATCAGGTCGTGGTCCTGAAGGGCGCGCACACGGTAATCGTCGATAGGGACGGTCGGGCGGCCGTCTCGCCGTTCGATAATCCGGCCCTCGCCACCGCCGGCACCGGCGATGTTCTGTCCGGCACCATCGGCGCCTTGCTGGCTCAGGGGCTGGGCACCTTTGAAGCGGCCCAGCTCGGCGTGTATCTCCACGGCATGGCCGGGGAGGCCGTGCGGGATCGTTTCGGCGATGCCGGCGTCCTCGCGTCCGACCTGACTCCGGAGCTGGCTCTTGCTCGCAAGAAGCTTGCGGCGCTGCCGTCTGCCGGCGCCGCGGCAAGACCCACGGCCGGTGAGGGCGTAGGTACGGCTCATGTCGGTGCGGCTCATCGCGGAGAGAAGGCGTGACCGCGTTGCGCGGTGCGACAGAATACCGAGTCTCCGCCACCCGCCATCCGTTGATCGTCGCCGAGCCCGGCGGAACCCTGCCGCCGCTCCCCAAGACGGCGTGGCTCGAGATAGACCTGGACGCTCTGGTTTCGAATGTGCGGCTGCTCAGCAGTCTGCTCCCGCCCGGCGTTCGCGTGGAGCCGGTCGTCAAGGCGGATGCCTATGGCCACGGTGCCGTAGCCGTGGCCCGGGCGCTCGTCGCGGACGGCGCCGCCAGCCTGAGCGTGGCCACATATGACGAGGCGCTGGAGTTGCGCCAGGCCGGCATCGGAGTCCCGGTCGTGATCCTCTTCCCGATACCGGCAGAGCTGGCGCCCGACGCGCTGAAGCACTGCATGTCGATCACGGTCGGAGACCGGATGCTTCTCGATCGAACGCTCGCGGCTCTCGGAGCCGCGGCCACGGGCGCTCTACCGGGGACGTCCGGCAGCCCCACAGGAAGCGGCTCCGGCCGGCTGGCGATCCACATCGAGGTGGAAACCGGCCTGGGCCGTGGCGGCGTCAAGCCCGAGGAAGTTGCGGCGATCGCCGCGATCATCGCGGCCAGTCCGCGTGCCCGCCTGGTCGGCCTGTGGTCCCACCTTCAGGCCTCCGACGACGCCGCCATCACTTCGCGCCAGGACGGCCAATTCGGGGTCGCGGCCGGGCTTCTCGAAGACTCGGGCGTGAGCCTTCCCGTGCGCCACCTGGCTGCGAGCGGCGGGCTGCTCGCAGCCAACTCCGCAACCTATGATGTGGTTCGGGCCGGCCTCGCCCAGTACGGCATCGTCCCCGATGGCCTGACCGTCGCTCCTGGTGGAGTCGCCGTCGCTGCAGGCCTCCGGCCGGTCATGTCGCTCCGCGCAAGGCCGGTTCGAGTAGCCTGGCTGGAAGCCGGCTCGGGCGTCAGCTACGGCCCCACCTTCGTCACGGCCCGGAGAAGTTGCATCGCCACGCTGCCAATCGGATACGGTGACGGCTTCCCTCGGAGCCTCTCCAACAAGGCTCAGGTTCTGGTCCGCGGAGTCAGGGCGCCCCAGGTGGGAACGGTTGCGATGGACGCGATCATGATCGACGTGACCGACGTCCCCGGGCCGGCCGTCACGATTGACGACGAGTTCACGCTCATCGGCGAACAGGACGGAGAGCGGATAAGTGCGCTTGAGATGGCGCAGTGGGGCAACACCATCTCGTATGAGGTCGTCACGGCGATGTCCGGGAGGTTACCCCGGGTGTACTATGCGGCGGCGGAGACGGTCGGCATGCGCGCAGTGGCGTGCGATACGAGTCGGAGCATGGGGAGGCTCCATGATCGACCAGTCGAACTACCTGAGGATGGACCGGGTCCGTTAGGTTGTGAGTGACCGGTTCGCCAGAGACGACAAGCGGAGAGCATTCGGACGTGATCGAGATGCAGGCTCGCTCGGAAGA
Source organism: Chloroflexota bacterium (assembly GCA_003156975.1). Taxonomy (GTDB): domain Bacteria; phylum Chloroflexota; class Limnocylindria; order Limnocylindrales; family CSP1-4; genus Fen-1039. Next base: position 26,649 of record PMIE01000066.1, read on the forward strand.
GCAGCGCGATGACCTCGTGGAGCAGGTCGCTCGCGAGATCCAGCTGCGCGGCCTGACTGCGCCGGCCGTCCTATTTCTCCAGGCCAGTCGACCGTATCGCCCACTTGGCAGCAGCGCGATGGTTTTCTTCGATCCCACCCTCCGCCACGTCTTCGGTGGAGAGTTGCCGGTCGCGACCGAGATCCTTGCCGACGACCTCGGGATCGAGCAGCTGATCGAGCGCCTCCAGGATCCGGATGAGGAAATCACCTGGGACGCCTGATGGCGGACAGCGACGATAGAGCCGGGTAGCATAGCCGGGTGACCAGTCAGCCTCGAGCATTCTTAGCACTTGATTTCGGCTCGGCCACCACGTCCATAGCGGTCCTGGGGCATGTCGGCGGCCGTTGGCGGCTCATCGCCCATGCCGCGGCTCCGAGCTACTTCGACGTCGATGCAATGCTCGTCGGCCTGGTGACGAAGGTCGGTGCAACCGATCCCGAGATGCTGGCGGAACTCAGCTCCGATCAGGCCCTCGATGTCCCCACGCTCGTCGCCACGTGGCCGAGGCTCGTGGCCAGGACGACGCCCCAGCGCCGGATTGCGGTCATTGCGGGCTCGCGGCGGCAGCGGCGGCGACTCGAGACGGCGGCTCTGCGGGCAGGCTGGCTCGTTGTCGGCGGCAGCGCCGACGAAGACGACGCCGTGGCTTTGACACGCCTCCTTCTCTCGACCGAGACGAGCGCCGTGCTGCTCGGGGCAGATCGCTCACCGGGTGGCGACGAGAAACGTCATCTACCGGACCTGGCGGCCATCGTTGCGGCCGCGGCGCGGTCCAGGCCCGAGTTGACGGTGGTGCTGGCCGGTGGCGCGGCTGCGTATGAAGCCGATTTTGCCGCCCTGGCCGAGACTAGATCCGGTGCCCAAGTGGAGACTGGCGAGCCCGTGGCGGGCTCCGAGACGGACTCCGACCTGCCCGAGCCGGAGCCATCGGCGGACGAGGCTCCTCCTCAGACCAAGAAGCTGTCGAAGAAGGCTGCTGCCGAGCGCGAGGCGCTCGCCCGCGAATCGGCCGCCGCTGAAGGGGCGCCGGCGGACGGGCCGGACGGGCCGGACGCCTCTGCCACCGAGGAGGCCGTTGCCGGGGACAAGCCGGACTCCGGCGCCGCAGGCTCGGTTGCGGCCACGAACACGGATCCCACCGCGTCCGCCGTCGCACCTTCCCAGCCCGCGCCGATCCCCTTCGCCTTCCAGGTCGCCGCGGAACCAGCAGCCACGACCCATCTCCTTCTCGCGCCGGATGCCGAAGCCGGGCAACTCCCAGGAGATGCGCTGCAGCAGGTTCTCGAGGGGCTGCGGACGCTCCCCAACGACAGCAGGCTCGGAGTAGCCCGGTCGATCGCCTCGCTGGCCTACGTACTCGACCGCTCAATCGAGGTTGCCGAGATCGGTCTGCAGGGCGGGTTGATCGCGCGATCCGATCCGTTTGGTCAGGGGCATTTCTCGGTCGCGTCCTCGCATGCCTGCCTCGCCGCCGGCTCGTTCGCTCCGGCAACTCCCTCCGAAGAAGTGATAGACGGCGTTCTGGCCTGGTCCACCGTCATACTCGACCGTCATCGCGCAATGGATCGACTGAACGACCTGCGGCTCGTCCCGTGGGGCGAAGCAGACGGCGACGGCGCGGTCTTCCGTCTTGCGGCCGCGAAAGCCGCTTTCGGGCGCCTGATCGATGCAATGCCGGAGCTGGAGGCCCGGGCGATGCCGGAGCTCCTCGTCGCCGCCGGTGGCATCTTCTCCTCGGTGCCCCCTTCGGTCGTGGCTTTGGCTCTTGCCGACCTGGTTCGCAGACCCGGCGTCAGCCAGATGACCATCGACCAGGCGCGGCTTCTCGGGCCACTGGGCGCGATCGAAGACGAGGACGAGCGCCGGACGGTGCTTGCCAACCTTGCCGACGACATCCTGGTTCCGCTGGGCGCGTTGATACTCCCGTCCGGCATCAAGCAGGGTCGAACTGCCGGTTACCTTCGGCTCAAGAGCGCGGCGTCGGTCTCGGAGATAGAACTGCATCCCGGCGCGGTTCAGGTGGTGGATCTGCCGCCCGGCATCGGTGCCCGGGCAGACCTCCAGTTCCGCGACGCCGTTCGCCTCGGCAAGCGGGCCAACCACTTCACAGTCGACGTCGGGGGCGGGCTGAGTGGTCTGCTCGTGGACCTCCGCGACATCCCGATGCGCATTTCGGACAGGCCGGACTCGCGGCGGGCCGCCCTGGAGACGTGGCAACGCGGCATGTGGCCGGAGTTCGACGAATGAGTGCCGTCCAGCCAACTACCGGAACCGAGATCCCCATGGAGTTGGCCCGCGTCGCCGGCCGGAGAGTGCTGGTCTTCAAGCCGACGATTCGATTCCGGCTCGGTCCTGGAGACCGGGCGCTTGTGGGGCCCGGAGATCGCGTTGTGCCGGGAATGCCGATCGCCGAGCGCACTCCGGATGCCTCGCTTGTAGACGTTGGCCGGCTCTCCTCAACTAATGGTGGCAAGTCCGATGCGAGGCCGGCGGTGGCCGGCAACGACCCCCTGCCGTCTGTCTGGAAGGAATCCCGGATCGACGCGGCGGAGGCGCGAGCCAGGGCTCGCCAGGGGATGTTGATGAAGAGCGTTCCCGCCAGCCCGAGGCCGGAGCGCCGTCGTCCGCCCGTTCCGGGGAAATGGTGGGTGGGCGGTGACGAGCGTCGCGGCAAGCAGGGAAAGACCAAGGTCGTGGTCCGCGTCGGCGGGACCTTGATCTACGAGACCGATGGTCGATGGCGCGCCGCAGCCGGGGAGCGCCACGAACTCATCGAGGCGCCGGCCGCCGGGATCGTCCTCGAGGCTCGCAACTCCGTCGGCGTCGCGATCGAGGTGGCCGGTGCGGCCATGCCGGGAGCCATCGCCGCCGGTGAGCCGTCGCGCGGGTACCTCGACGTGCCCCGTCTGACAGACGGTGAACTCTGGACCAGCGCCCTTGATGTGGGCCGGTCTGGGGCCGTTGTGGTGGCAGGCAGCCGCTTGTCGGGCCAGGCCATCAGTCGGGCGCGAGCCATGTCCATCCGGGGCCTCATTGCCGGCTCGGTCGGCGAGGGAGAGCTTCGGGACCTCGAGGCATCGGAACTTCGGCAGAAGGCGAGCTTGGCGCCGTCCGTGCCGTTCGGGCTGATCGCGCTCGACGGTCACGGCCGCCGCCCCATCGCGACGCCCATCCTCGCCCTTCTCGCCGCGCTCGCCGGTCGGGAAGTCGCGATAGTGACGGACCCTCCGCTGCTCATCTTCGATGTCGCCGAAGTCCCGCTACCGGAACTCCCGCACGACTGGATCCGCGCCCGCAGCGGGCCGCACGCCGGTCGGGAAGGCCGATGGCTCGAGTCTGCCGGCCAGTATCGCTTCCGCGGCGGCCTTTACCTGGAGGGTGCGGTCGTCCGTTTCGTCGAGGACACGGACAGGACGATCGTCCCGGTGATGGATCTGGAGCGGTTCATCTTCTAGGGTCGGCGAGCCATGTGGCGTGAGAAGGCCTCAGATTGGTCTGCTCGGCGAGTTCGCGGTCCGCCCGCCCGCTGCACTCCGGAGCGCCAGTGAGCACGTTTCGGGTAACCTCGCGTGGTGATTGCTGAGCGGATCCTCGAACGGATTGTCGTGACGCGCGACGCGGCGGGTACGCGCGCCCTCGCCGGGGCGCTGGCGGCTGCGGCGCGGCCGGGCGACCTGATCAGCCTGGTCGGCGATCTGGGCGCCGGAAAGACGCAGTTCGCAAAGGGATTTGGCGCGGCGTTGGGGATCACGGACACGATCGTCTCGCCGAGCTTCGTGCTGATGGCCGAGTATCGCGGCCGTCTGCCGCTCTTCCACGTGGACCTCTACCGGCTTGCAGATGCGGCCGATGCGCTGGCGGGCGGGCTGATCGACGACCGGCAGACCGAAGGAGTCACTCTCGTCGAATGGGCCGAGCGGCTGGCGGACGCGCTCCCGGCCGAACGCCTCGACGTTCTGATCGATGGCGCCGGCGACGATCCGCGCCGCATCACGCTACGGCCGGGCCACCACGACTACGTCCGATACCTCGAGCTCGTGCCCGAGACGGCCGAAACGGCGGCAGCTGCCGAGACGGCTGAGGCCGACCGATGACCGCCGGCCGCATCCTCGCGATCGACACTTCTGGCACGAACGCGCTCGTGGCGCTCGGCGAGGCCGACGGCACGCTCCTGACCGAGCGTCGTTGGACGGCCGGTTATCGCCACGGCGAAGAGTTGCTGGCGCGGATCGATGAAATGCTGGTGGCCGCGTCCATCCCTCTGACCGAATTGGTTGGGATCGTCATTGGTACCGGACCCGGCGCCTTCACCGGTTTGCGCGTTGGCCTGGCTACGGCAAAGGCACTTGCCCATGGACTCGGCGTGGCCATCGCCGGTGTGCCGACATCGGAGGCCCTTCTCCAGGCGGCAAGCCTGGCCCAAGGGATCGAGGGCACGCAGGCCGTTCTGATACTGCCGGCCGGGCCGTCGGACAGAGTCGTCGTCGTCGCCGGCAGCGCCGTGCTGCTGCGCGGCGGCGAGGAGCCCGAGCTGGACGCCGGAGCGACGCTGGTGGCCGTCGACCTGCCGGGCCGCGCCCCCGCGGATGCCCTCGCTCTCGGCGCGAAGGCAGAGGCCGGGTTGGCGGAGTCTCTGCTCCGACTCGGAGTGCGGCGGCTCGCATCGGGCGGCGACGATGTCGCCCTCCTCGTGCCCGAATACGTCTCGCTTCCTCGTGGAGTGACGGTTCAGAAGGGGGAGGTCAAATGGTCGCACGACCACCGGTGATGATCGTCGTCGACCGCATGAAGGTGGAGGATCTGGTCGGCGTCCACGAGATCGAGCGGGACAGCTTCAGCGCGCCCTGGCCGGCTCACGCATATCAGCATGAACTCGAGAACAACCGGCTTGCCCACTACATCGTTGCGAGATGCGGCGACCAGCTGGTCGGCTTTGCCGGAATGTGGCTGCTGGTCGACGAGGCCCACGTGACGACATTCGCCACGCGGCGGGCATGGCGGCGGCAGGGGATAGGGGAGCGGCTGTTGCTGGCCCTGCTGGATCTCGCGGCGGCTCGCGGCGCACACGAGGCCACTCTCGAGGTGCGGCCGTCGAACTTGCCGGCGCGCCGGCTGTATGAGAAGTACGGCTTCAAGGTGGTCGGCGTCCGGACGCGCTACTACAGCGACAACAACGAAGACGCCCTGATAATGACCACCGATGCGCTCGAGGGAAGGTCGATGCGGGAGCGAATCGCCGAACTTAGAGCGGCGGTTGCGGCTCGGCCCGAGATCGAGGTAGGGGCCGATGGCCGACCGGCCGATCCATCTGGGGGCGCCGATGGCCCGAAGGGCGACTCCGGCCAGACCGGCGCCCAGTCGTCGCCCGGCGCCCAGTCGTCGCCCGGCGCTTCGCGACCCGACTCGGGCAGCCCGAGCGTCATTCGTCCCAGCAGCGTCACGCGGAGGCGACTGTGACCGCCGGGGGCCTGATCCTGGCAGTCGAGTCGAGCTGCGACGAAACGGGGATCGCCATTGTCGACGGCGGCAAGACGATCCTCGCGAATGTAGTGGCCAGCCAGGTGGCGATGCATGCGGCAATGGGTGGAATCGTGCCGGAGGTGGCGGCCCGGGCTCACCTGCGCTGGATCGTGCCCGTTCTGGACGAGGCGTGGGCCGCGGCCGGAGTCGGCTGGGACGATATTGCCGCTGTTGCCGTCACCAACGGTCCCGGGCTGGCAGGCTCGCTGCTCGTCGGTATCAACTTCGCCAAGACGCTGGCCTACGTCCACGCCAAGCCCCTTGTCCCGGTCAACCACCTGGAGGGGCATCTGTACGCGGCCTGGCTCGCAGACGAGACTCGCGAGGTGGCGGAGCCGCTCTTCCCGCTGGTGGCGTTGATCGTCTCCGGCGGGCACACCTTCCTGGTCGAGATGACCGACCACCTGCAGTACCGGCTCCTGGGAGAGACCGTGGACGACGCGGCCGGCGAGGCGTTCGACAAGGTCGGCCGGCTGCTGGGGCTGCCGTATCCGGGCGGGCCGGCGATCATGAAGGCGGCTGCTTCCGCGACCCGGCAAGATGTCGTCTTCCCGCGGGCCTGGCTGGGCGATTCTTTCGACTTCAGCTTCAGCGGCCTCAAGACCGCCGCGCGGCGAACGATAGCCACCGAGACCGACGGCGAGGGGACTTCAATCGGCGAGTCGGCCCTGTCGGAAGACCGCGTCGCGGAGCTGTCATACGGTTTCCAGGAATCGGTGGTGGATGTGCTTGTGACGAAGACGCTGCGGGCTGCCCGGCAGGTCGGGGCCAGGTCCGTGGTTCTGGGTGGCGGCGTTGCCGCGAACCGCGTCCTGAGGGATCGCCTGGCCGATGGCGCGGCCGCGGCCGGCTTCCCCCTGGTTGTTCCGAGGCCGTCGCTCTGCACCGACAACGGAGCGATGATCGGTGCGGCGGCATCGCGGCGATGGGCCGCCGGCGCTCGCGCCGGTCTCGACCTGGACGCGCGGCCGTCGCTGCCACTGGCCAGACGGTGAGCGAGTCCCACACGCCTTCGCGCGACGCCGCGCCGGCTGCCACGTCGCCGGCCGCTGCACCGCCGGCCGTCACACCGACCCGCAAGGCCCCGCGGCTGGATCCGCTTTCGGTCCGGCGCCAGCTGCGCGTGGAGGGCCTGCGCGCCCACCACTCCATGTCCCAGAACTTCCTCGCGGATCCAGACGTACTGCAGTCGATCCTGGATCTGGCTGCACCCGAACCGGGCCGCCGAGTTCTGGAGGTGGGACCCGGCCTGGGGATTCTGACGAGCGGCCTGCTCGACGGCGGCGCCGCGGTCACGGCCGTTGAGCTTGACAGGAGCCTGGCCCTGCGTCTGTCGCGCACGCAGTCCTCCGCGATCGAAGCCGGGGCGCTCAAGCTCGTCCAGGGCGACATCCTTGACCAGAAGATCGCGGAGCTGATGGAGCCGCCGTACGAGGTGGTGGCCAACGTTCCGTACCACATCACCAGCCCCATCCTGCACCGCTTCCTGGGGACCCCGCCGCGGCCCGAACGGCTCGTCCTGATGCTGCAGCGGGAAGTGGCCGAGCGCATCTCGGCGGCGCCCGGCGACATGAGCTACCTCTCGGTCTTCGTCCAGTTCCACGCCGCCGTGCGGATTGCGTTCCTGGTTCCTCGCGACGCCTTCGAGCCGGCGCCGGAAGTGGAATCGGCCGTGGTCGAGATAACTCCGGTCGATCCCAGCGGCGCCACGCCACGCCTCTCCCCGGCGGACGAGGATCATCTCTGGCGGGTGGTCCAGGCGTGTTTCAGGGAGCGGCGCAAGAAGCTCCATAACGTGCTTTCGCGGCAACTGCCGTTGACCGGCGCGGATGTGGCGAGAATACTGACCGACGTCGGTATCGACGGCGATCGGCGCCCCCAGACCCTCTCGGTCGATGAATGGCTGGCTCTCCGGATCGCCATCGGCCCTCTGCCAGACGAGGCCGGTAGATGAGTGGCGGCGGTGGCTCAGGAGCCCGCAGCGGCGATGGTTCCGGCGGTGGCCGGCGATTTGGCGACGGCGGGCCGGGCGGCGGCTCCGGAGCCCGTCGTGGATCGGGCCCGGGCAGCGGCGCCTCTGACGGCGGCGCCTCCGACGGTGGCTCGGACGGCGCCTCTGGGGCGCGCATCCACGTCGTCCGCTTCGCGCCGGCCAAGCTGAACCTGACCCTCGCCGTGACCGGCAAGCGCGATGACGGCTACCACTCTCTCCACTCGATCATGGTGCCGCTCTCTCTGGGCGACGCACTGACCGTCGCCGCCACCCCGGCAGGCGCCACCCGAGATTCGCTGCAAGTCAGCGGCCTGGTGTTGCCCGCGAAGTCCGACAACCTCGTGTTGCGGGCAATCATCGCGACGCGGGCCGCGGTCGCCCCTGCCTGGCCCGGCGCACCGGCCTTCCCGCCCGCTCTGGCCGCGCGCCTGGCCAAGCGGATCCCGGTCGCCGCCGGCCTCGGCGGAGGCAGCAGCGACGCCGCGGCGGCGATTCGCGCCGCCCTGGCCGCCTGGGGCGCCGCCCTCGATCCCGAAGCCACTGCCGCGGTGGCTGCCTCTCTCGGCTCCGACGTCCCGTTCTTTCTGGCCGGTACGGCGGCTCTGGTCACAGGGCGTGGAGAGTCGGTCGAGCCGCTGCCGGAGATCGGTGGCGAGCCTCCAGCGGTGCTCCTTGTCACTCCCCAATTGCCACTCTCGACGGCGGCTGTCTTCAAGGCGTACGCAGACGGGGCGCGTGAGCCGGAGGCAGGGCTGGCAAGGAACACATCCGAGCGACTGGCCGCGGAGATCAGGGCCGGGACAACCAGCGCCGCTCTCCTGGCGCGGGCCGAGGAGCTTGCCTCGGCGAATGACCTCCGGCAGGCTGCGGCATCGCTGGTGCCCGGACTGCGGACCTTCGTCACGGCACTGGAGAGGTTGCTTGATCGCCCCGTCTGTCAGTCCGGCTCGGGGCCGACGATGTGGTCGCTCTATGCGTCCCTGGCAGAAGCCCGTAAGGCAGTCCGGTTCGTACGACTGGCCGCGGTGAACGGGACGCTGCCGCTCATCGGGACCGGAGAGCCGTTCGTGGCCGCCACTACGATCGCAGGCCGGCCCACCTCGCCGCTGGTCCAACCCGCGGACGGTTCGGAAGGTGCGATCCGGCCACGCTCGGTCCACAATTGGGTCGAAATCGATGATCAGGGCCCCGGAGGGACGTCCGACGGGCAAATGGAGTCGAAGGGAGACAAGTCTCAATGAGTCGCAACCAGGTCGTGACCACGTCCGCGCCGGCGGCGCTCGGTCCATACAGCCAGGCCATCGAGATCGATGGCTTCGTCTTCTGCTCCGGCCAGCTCGGGATCGACCCGGCCACGGGCAAGCTCGTCGATGGCATCGAGGCGCAGGCCGAGCGGGCGCTGCTGAACCTGGAGGGCGTGCTTGGAGCCGTCGGCCTCGACTTCGGCGACGTGATCAAGGTCACAGTGTTCATCACCGACATGGCCAACTTCGCCGCGATGAACGCCGTTTACGCCAAGCACGTTGTGGCTCCCGCGCCGGCGCGAAGCACGGTCCAGATCTCCGCCATCGCCCTCAACGCGATGGTCGAGATCGAGGCGATCGCGCGGCGGTCAAGCTAGTGGCAATGGCCGCGGCGGCCCGGCCCGCCGGGCCATCCCGGCTATGCGCGGCCGGGATCGCCCCGGCCGCTTGCACGACGCCGCCCACGACGCCGCCCACGACGCCGGTTCCGTGCTAACGTCCCATGCGATGAATCAGACACCAGAAAGCGTCCTGCCGGTAGTCCTCGCTGCCGGCCTCGGCACGCGTATGAAATCGAGCAAGCCGAAGGTCCTGCACCAGATATGCGGCCGGCCGATGCTCACCTTTGTCCTTGACGCAGCGCGCGAGGTCTGCGGCCGGCGTCCGCTGGTCGTGTATTCGCCTCCGACGGCCGCCATAACGGAGTTCTTCGCCGAGGACGCCGACTTCGCCTTGCAGGCCGAACCCATCGGGACGGCCGATGCCGTTCGTGCTGCGCTGGCCGTCGCCGGCGAGGAGTTCGGCGAGATCCTCGTCCTTTCAGGCGACGTCCCTCTCGTCCAGACCGACCTGCTGGCCGAGCTGATCGACATGCGGCGCGCTCGGAACGCCGCGGTGGCTTTGATATCCGTCCACTCCATCGATCCTGACGGCCTGGGGCGCGTCGTTCGCAGCGACGACGGAGGCCAGGTTCTGAGGATTGTCGAACAGAAGGATGCGTCTCCCGCCGAGCTCGAGATCGAGGAGATCAACGCCGGCGTCTACGCGTTCGACGCGGCGTGGCTGCGGCGTCGGATCGGGGACATCAAACCGTCACCGGTCTCCGGTGAGTTCTATCTGCCGGAGCTCGTCAAGCTCGCCCGGGAAGATCGTCGGGCCGTGGTGTCGCTTGAAGTGGACGACGACGGCACGCTGGCCGGCATCAACGACCGGTCGCAACTCGCCGCGGCGGAACTCGAGCTGCGAATGGTCGTCAACGAGCGCCACATGCTGGCCGGCGTGACGATGATCGATCCGAGTCGGACCTATGTGGACGTGACGGTGGAGCTGGCTCGGGATGTCGTCCTGGAGGCCGGCGTGGTACTCCGAGGCAGCACGAGAATCGGCGAGGGGAGCAGGATCGGGGCGGGCAGTCAGATCATCGATTCCGTTGTCGGCCGCAATTGCCTCATCTGGGCCAGCGTGCTCGAGTCGTCCGAAGTCGAGGATGAGGTCCAGATCGGACCTTTCTCACATTTGCGCCCCAGGTCGTCCATCGGCCGCAAGGCGAAGATCGGCAATTTCGCCGAAGTCAAGGCCAGCCGCCTCGACGCGGGCGTACAGCAGCACCATTTCAGCTACATCGGCGATGCCGAAGTCGGCGAGCGAACCAACGTCGGAGCCGGCACGATCACCTGCAACTACGACGGCACGAAGAAGCACAAAACCAAGATCGGCAAGGGCGTCTTCCTGGGCTCCGACACGATGCTCGTTGCGCCGATCGAACTCGGAGATGGAGCCCGCACAGGCGCCGGCTCCGTGGTCACCAAGGATGTCCCGGCCGGCATGCTGGCGTTCGGAGTGCCCGCCAGGTTGCACAAGCCCAGGCCGGAGAGCGTCTCCGATGAGTGACGTCGTCCTTCAGCTGCTGGTCGTTCTCGTTCTCGTCGCGATTGAGGGTGTCTTCGTCGCGGCCGAGATTGCTCTCGTAACGTTGCGCCACAGCCGGATCGATCAGTTGATAGACGAAGGCCGCCGCAACGCGCGCCGAGTGAAGCGGCTGGTTGAAGACCCGGCCCGGTTTCTCGCCGTGGCCCAGATCGGGGTAACCTTCGTCGGCTTTCTTGCCTCCGCCTACGCGGCCGTCAATCTAGCCGACCGTCTGGCCGTCGCCCTCAAGGGCGTTCCCGTCCTCCAAGGTGCAGCCGGCGGCATCGCCCTGCTGATCATCACGATCCTTCTTTCGAGTTTCACCATCGTCTTTGGGGAGCTGATCCCCAAGACCTTCGCTCTCGCATATCCGGACCGCATCGCACTGGCGCTTGCCGGCCCGCTGGATGTCGTAGGCCAAGTCTTCTCGCCGGTCGTGAGGATTCTCACCTGGGTGACTCGTGTCATCGCGGGCGGATTCGGTGCCGGCGTCGCACGCCAGGCCCAGATCAACACCGAGGAACTCAAGCTGATCGTGGAGCGGGGAGGGGAGACGGGCGTCCTCGAGGCCGAGGAAGAACAGATGATCAGTGCCGTCATCGAGCTGGGCGAGCGCCGCGTCCATGAGGTCATGGTTCCGCGCACGGAGATGACGGCTCTCGCGGTCACCACAACCATCGACGATGCCATCGACACCTTCATCCGCGAGGGCCACAGCCGGATCCCGGTCTACAAGAAGGCGATCGACGAGATCGTCGGCGTCCTGTATGCAAAGGATCTCCTGCCGTTCCTCAAGGGCGGTGTGCAGAAGCCGGACCTGCGCAAGCTCCTCCGCGCGCCGCTCTTCGTGCCTGAGTCCATGCTCGTCGACGACCTGCTGCACAAGCTCCAGGCTCGCAAGGTCCATCTGGCCATCGTGCTGGACGAGTACGGCGGCACGGCCGGAATGGTGACCATCGAGGATCTGCTCGAGGAGATCGTCGGTGACATCCAGGACGAGTACGACACCGAAGAGCCACTGACGGTGATGCTCTCCGAGGGCAAGGCGCGCGTCGATGGCCGAGTCTCGGTGGACGATCTGGCCGAGTTGTTCAACATCGAGCTTTCGGAGCTTGAGGATGCCGACGAATACGACACCGTGGGCGGCCTCATCTACCACCGCATTGGCGGCGTCCCGCGACCCGGCGACAGAGTCGAGCTGCCGGACCAGAGTCTGACGCTGACGGTCGAAGTCACTGATGGCCGTCGCGTCGCGAAGGTTCTGGCGGTTCGGACCGTCGTTCATGAGCCCGGTGCAGCGACCGAGGCCGGCGGTGAGTCGGCGAAGGGTTCGGCCCGCTAGACATGGTCGTCGGTAGAACGTGCATCGGCAGAACGTGCATGAGAAGCGGAGGCCGTGATTGCGCTCGCTGAATCGGTACCAGATCGCAATCCTGCTGGCCGCGATGGTGGTCGTTACGTGGGGTGCCCTTTTCATCGTCTACGACTACCGGAGCCCGGTCAGCCATTTCCTGCGTGGCGTTGGGACCGTTGATCTGGACGGATGGAGCGCCTACGACCTGGACTTGCAGTGCGTTCGTCTGGAAGAGCCACACATAACCCCGGTGACGACGGCGCAGTACGCGGCCGCCCTGGCCCAGAAGGCCCATCCGACCGGCTACGTTCGCGAAGTCAGGTTGGTCACGTTCCGCGACACCTGCAGCAAGAGTGGTCCGAGACTCGCCTGGGCCGTGGCCTTCGCGTGGCCCGTCGACAGCTTCGGTCCTCTGCCGACGGGTGAGCCGCCGCGAGGCATCGTTCTGGTGGACGCCGTCACGGGCAAGCTCATAGCCAATCACGCCGAAGGCCCGCCTGAGCCGAGCCCCACCTGATCCGTCCGGGCGCCCGCCGGCAGGCCGAGTTCAGGCTTTGATCACTCCGACGATGATGCCGCGCAGCGACTCAAGCGCTTCGGCGTCGACGACACCGGCGGCATCGAGCTCGGCGAGCGCGGTGTCGCGGTAGTGGCGGGCCTGGTCGCGGGTAAATTCGCGGCCGCCCAACCTGTCGATCAGAGCGACCGCTTCCGCGATCTGTTCGGCGGCGGGGTCGTCGGTGCGCCAGATCGCCTCGAGCCGGTCGCGATCCTCCGGATCGGCGTGTTCGAAGGCGTAGATCACCGGCA
>PMIE01000015.1 GCA_003156975.1 Chloroflexota bacterium
CAGCCCCCTAGCCAATGCCAAGGCCACTTTCACCGTCGCGATCCAGGGGCTGGCGCCGATCGTGTCGCCCGAGATGACGACAGATGCCACCGGCACGGCAACGTGGCAGGTCAGTGTCTCGCAAGCTACGGCCGGCATCGGTCAGGCGACGGTTCTCGTGACGTCCGAAACGGGCGATCAGGTCACGGCCAACGCCGCCATAACGACAACGTGAGCGTGGCCTCGAAGGCCTGACCGAAGCTTCGACGGCGCCCATTCGGAACCGCCCGCCGCGAAGATGCGTTCGCAGCTACAATCGGGACATGGTTAGCTGGCGCTGCCCGCACTGTGGATCGCCGCAAAGAGAAGCGGCCCTATGTTGGGTCTGCCGCCGCTCGACGACCACCTGCGCCTCCTGCCGCCACTTCCGAAACGCGGTCGCGACCCGGGTCGGCTACTGCGCGCAGGACAGGCTCCGATTGCCGATCACGGGCGCGGATGAACGATCGTGCTGGGAGCGTGCGCCGGCCGAGGCCGCAATCCCCGACGCGGCCGAATCTGCGCCCTCGCCCGAACCGGCATTCGGCGGCAGCCTATGGGGCGACTCACGTCCCAACGCCGCACCCGATCGACCTGCCACGGGGCACGGTCTCTGGTCGGAGCCGGACTCGATTCGCGACCGGCCACCGGCCCGAAACCAGCACGGGGGTTCTATTCGGGCGCGTCCGTGGGGCCCCGTGCCGGGGCATGATCGAGTAACCGGCAAGCCGACGGTCCGGCTCGGCTAGGAAGCCGTCGGGGCTGCCGTGGGCGCCGGAGTCGGCTTCGGAGTGGGCGTGGGGGTTGGAGTCGGGGTCGGCGTTGGTGTGGGCGTCGGCGTTGGGGTTGGAGTCGGCGTGGGCGTTGGGGTTGGAGTCGGCGTCGGCGTTGGAGTCGGCGTCGGGGCCGGACCCTTCGACACGACATAGTCAACGGCCGAGCCCAACTGGACCAGGATCCCCGGCCGTGGATTCGTGCTGATGATCTGCCCGGTCGGGATCGACGGATCGTTCTGGTCGCTCCGAACACCGATCTGCAGCCCGGCGGTCGTGAGCTGGGTACGGGCGTTGGCCTCGGTTAGACCCACCGTGTTGGGAACTGCGACGGTGGCCTGGCCGATGACCACAACGACCTTGATCGTGTCGCCTTGATGCATCGGGGTGTCAGCGGCCGGGTCCTGCTCAACCACGGTGTTGTCCGGGTACTTGGTGTCGTTCGCCCGCGACGTGAAGGTGATCTTCAGCCCGAGACTGTCGGCGGTCTGCTGGGCCTGCGAGTAACTCCTCGTGACCAGGTTCGGGGCCTGGATCGTGGCCGTCGGACTCTTCGTTCCCAGGAGGACCACGATGAGCCCGATGATGGCGATGACGAGAATCGCGAGAATGCCCGCCACCCAAGCCCACGGGCTGGTGCCCTGAGGTTCATCGATCGGGTCCTGCTCCGCCGGCGGGAGGCGCCGAACAGGTCGACGCGGCTCCGGTGCGGCCCCGGTCGAATTGGCGTCGTACGCGTAAGGATCGGCAGCGCCGTTCGTCGATGCGTACGCGTCGGCCGAGTATGGTCGCCGAGCTTGAGATTGCGGCTGACTGGGCGCGTATGCCGTGCCGAGCGGCGGCGGAACGGGTGGCGTAGGAACGATGGGCGGACGCGGCGGGACGATCGGCGCGGTCTGCGGGCGTGCCGGCGCGTATGCGGCGGCGGCGGCCGCGACTCCGGCGGCTCCAGCGGCGGCTCCGGCTACGGATCCGGCGGCCGCCACCTGCGAATCTCCCAGAAACGACTCGAGCGCAGTGGCCATTGCGGCCGCAGTCTCGTATCGCTTGCCCGGCACCGCGCCTATCGCCCGCAGCGCGATTTCGTCCAAACCGGCCGGCACGGCCGCATTGAGCGACGAGGGCGCCGGAGCGGCCGTGGTGCGACGAGCGTCCGCCACTTCCTCGGCCGAAGCGCCGGACCACGGTCCGCGGCCGGTTAGCAACTCATAGAGGAGCAGCCCGAGGCTGTCGACGTCGGACCTCTCCGAAGGCGCGCCGCCACGTCCCTTGGCTGCGGTGGCGGCGTCGCCGGAACGCTNNTGACGTGCCCGTCCGAGGTGACGAGGACGTTGGCCGGCTGAACGTCGCCGTGTGCCAGCCCCCGTTCGTGGGCGGCTGCCAGAGCGCGGGCCACTTCGTCGGCGGCGCGTGCGGCCCGACGCGGGGGCACGGGTCCGTTGCGCTCCAGGAGCGTGGCCAGGTCGGCGCCGTCTACGTACTCCGAAACGAGGTACGTGGCCGCCCCGTCCGTACCGAAATCGTAGACCGACGCAATGTTGGGGTGGCTAAGACCGGCGGCCGCTCGGGTCTGCCAGCGCAGGTCGGATAGGAAGTCGAGGTTGCTCGCGTATTCGGGCCGCAGGATCTTGACTTCAACGTCACGGTCCAGTTGGGCGTCCTGGGCCCGGAACGCGGTGGCGTAGACGCCATCGCCGAGTAGTTCGACGAGGCGGTAGCGACCGCCGATGAGTTGTCCGATCTCGGCCAAGAGAGATCCTCTCCCAACCGGCGCTCAGCGCCGGCTTTGCTTCGAATAGCCCCTCGGTCACTTGGCCGAAGCCCATTCGGGCCT
>PMIE01000100.1 GCA_003156975.1 Chloroflexota bacterium
TGTTGGTGGCGGTGACGGTGAAGGTGACGTCGCTGCCGACGTTGGGACGGTTGTGATCGACGGTCTTGGTGACCGCGATATCGGCCGCGAGCGGGACGTTGATCGTGGCCGTGGCCGAGTTGTTCGAGCTATTCGTGTCGGTTTGCAGCATGGACACGAAGGCCAGGGTGTTGTCGTGCTGACCCGCGGCCGTGACGAGCGCGGTGATGGGCATGGTGGCGCTGGCGTTGAACGCCAGGCTGCCGATGGTCCAGTTGCCCGTGACCGAGTCGTATGAACCCACGCTGGGCGTGGCGGTGACGAGAGCGACGCCGGTCGGCAGCTGGTCCCTGACCAGCAACGAAGTGGCTCCGTACGTTGGCCCGTGATTGGTGACCGTCAGCGTGTAGTGGATGGTCGCCCCGACGTTCGGCGTCGCATTGTCGACCGTCTTGGTCACGCCGATGTCCACCTGCCGGCTGGTCACCGTGGCGCTGGAGCTGTTGTTCCCGGCAACCGGGTCGTATTGGTCGGAGTGGGAGACGGCGGCGGTGTTCGTGTAGGAGCCGCCTGCGGAGACCGTGGCCGTTACGTGGATGGTGACGGTCGCATTCTTGGCGAGCGTTCCAACGGTCCAGTCGCCTGTGGTGTGGTTGTAGGCGCCGAGGCTGTCG
Source organism: Chloroflexota bacterium (assembly GCA_003156975.1). Taxonomy (GTDB): domain Bacteria; phylum Chloroflexota; class Limnocylindria; order Limnocylindrales; family CSP1-4; genus Fen-1039. The sequence goes on from PMIE01000100.1 coordinate 654, forward strand.
TCCGAAACCCAGGTGAGCCCGCCCGGCAGGACGTCGTGCAGAACGACGTTCGTGGCCGCGTCCGGGCCACCGTTGTTGTTGAGCGCGATGGTGAAGACGACGTTCGCGCCGATCTCAGGGTTCGCGTTGTCGACGGTCTTGGTGACCTTCAGGTCGGCCTTCTGTGGAGTGACCGTGGCAACCGCGGTGTCGTCGCCCGTGGAGGTCTGGTTTTCGTCCAGGGAGAAGACCGAGGCGGTGTTGGTCATGGCCGAGTTGCCGGTCACGGTGCCGGTCATGGTCATCGATGCGGAGGCTCCCGGTCCAAGGATCCCCACCGCCCAACGGTGCGTGCCGACGGTGTACGTTCCCTGGCTCGGCGTCACGACACCCAGGGTCAAACCAACCGGCCAGGCGTCGTTCAGGACGACGTTGTTGGCTGTGTTCGTCTTGTTGTTGGTCACGCCCACGGTGAAGGTGACGGTATCGCCGACGTTCGGGGTCGCGTGATCCACGCTCTTGGTGACCACCAGGTTGACGAGTTGCGAGATCGTCGCGGAAGCCGAGTTATTGCCGGGGACAAGGTCGAATGGCTGCTCGGTTACCGCGCCGGCGGTGTTCGTCTTGGTTCCCGAGGCGGTGACGGTGGCCCGCAGTTGCAGCGTCGCCGAGGCGCCGTGGGCGACGGTGCCCACCGTCCAGGTGTTCGCGGCATAGCTCCCCTGCGATGGAGTCGCCGAGACGAAGGTGAGCCCGGCCGGGAGCGTATCCGGGACCGAGACGAGCGTCGCGTCGTCGGTTGCGCTGTTGTTAGTGGCCGTGATTGTGAATATGACGTCGGTGCCCTTGTCGGGATGGGCCACGTCGACAACCTTGGTGATCGCCATGTCGGCGATCAGCGGATGGGTCAGCACCGACGCGTAGTCGTCCTCGCTGGTCACGTGGTTGTTCGGTGTGGAATCCGGATCGCCGTCGTCCGAGTGGCTCACCTCGGCCACGTTGGTTCCGTCGGCGCTGGTCACCGCCCTGGCCACGATGGTCAGGGTCCTGGTGTCGCCCACGTTGAAGGTTCCGCCGATCGTCCAGAGGCCGGCCGCGTACGTGTTGCCGGTGCCCGCGTCCGACGACTGCACGGCGACCGAGGCGGGGATCGTGTCCGTTACCCGGACGCCCGTCGCGTTGTCGGGGCCGTCGTTGGTGAGCGTGATCGTGTACGTCACGTTCTGGTTCTTGTAGGGGCGCGCGATGTCGACCGTCTTGGCGATGCGGAGGTCCGCCTGCGGGATCGTGTCGGTGTCCGAGGACGTGTTGTCGGCCGGCGTGGCGTCCGTCTCGTTCTCGGCGATGGCGGTGGTGTTGGCTATCGTCGACGTCATCGCGGCCGGAATGGGATCCGGCACGATCACCGCAAAGGTGTAGTCGCCGGATGCGGCTCCCGCGACGCTGCCCACGTTGATGTGGCAGACGACCCCGGCGACCGATGCGTTGGGGCAGGCGGTGGCGTTGTCCGCCAGGAGCCAGGTGCCGATGCTGGCCGCCGAGTTGAAGGTCGTGCCGACCGGCACGGTCTCGGTGATGACTGCGCCCGTGGCGGTGACGTTGCCGTCGTTCACGTAGTGGATGGCATAGCCCAGATGCGAGCCGGCGAAGGCGACATTGGTGCCGTCGGACTTGGTGATGACGAGGTCGACGCCGCTGACCGTGACTCGAACGGTGGCCGATTTCCAGTAGTCGTTGAGGCCGATTGCCCCGTCGGCACCGGTCCGTTCATGCCCGCCGCCATCGTGGAGTGAACTCCAGGTGGCCACGGCGGTGTTGTCGTAGTTGTCCTTGAGCCTGGCGTCCGGCTTCACGCCGATCGTGGCGTCGTACGTGACGACGCAGGTGTCCGTCGTCGGGAAGGTTCCGATGCTGATGGTAATCACGCCGCTGCCGTAGACGACGCTATCGGCATCGGAGCAGCCGCTGCTGTCCAACGATCCGGCGTAGGTCCAACCGGTCGAGACGGGGAGCGTGTCGACGATCTGGAGGTCGTACGCGGTTGCGTCGTTCACGCCGCCGACATGCCCGATGGTCAGCGTGTAGGTCTCGCTGGCACCGAAGTACGGCAACGGCACGCTGGCCGACTTGGTCAGCGTCAGCGCCGGCTCGAGGACGGTCACGGTCCGGCTCACCGGAGCGTCGACCTGGACTGGGTCGCCGGTCGCCGGATCCAGGTACGTCACATGGGCGCTGTTCGACAGGACGGAGCCTGCCTGGTTGGGCGAGATGTTGGCCACGCGCGTCGTGATCTGAATCTCGAATTGATCGTCGGCCGGGTCGTTGTTGGCGGGCACGACCGTGTCGCCGAAGGTGAACGTCCAGAGGCGATGGGTGGAGTCGTATTGCGTATTGTCCACGGTTGGAATCGCCAGCGTGCCCGCACCCGAGAAGGTGGCACCGAGGCGGCCGCCGGTGGTGATCACCGTCGCGCTCACCGGGTCCAGGCCGTCATGCGGCAGGTAGTCGGTGACAACGAGACCGCGCGTCGTCCCCTCGGGCAGGGTCACTACCAGGTCGAAAGTCGTCTCGGCGCCGATGGGCGCGTTGGCCAGGGAGGGCGGGTATTTGCCGATCGCCGGCACCTTCAGGGCCAGGTCGACGGACTTCGTGTTCACATAATCGTTGAGATCCGCGGGGGCAACTCCGGTGCGCTCACCGGTGTCGCTCGCCGGGTCGCCCGGAGTGGTGGATCCGGTGGCGTTGCCGTGGGCGGCGTCGGTTCCGTGGTCGCCGGGCAGGCTCGTATACGTGCCGTCGGCCGTGTTCGTGAATTGCTTGCCTGCCGGGTCGGTGGCCCCGACCACGGCCGCAACCGTGATAACGCAGCTGGCGGCCGGGTCGATCTCGGTCATGGTGACGTCGACCAGGGCGTCGGCCGAGGCGCTCTTGTCGTAGGTGCCGGTGCCGCAGACGACACCGATGCTCGTCGGCGGGCTGTCGAGATCGGCCGGGAGCGTGTCCGTCAGGTGGTAGTCGTAGGCGGGCGCGGTACCGGCATTGGCGACCGTGATCGTGTAGGTGACGGTGTCGCCTCCGTCGGCGACGCCGTTGCCGGGGCTGACGGTCTTGTTGAAGTTGGTCGTGTTGGCGATGACCGGCTCGGCGATCGTCTCGGTGAGCTGGTTGGAGTCCATCTGCCAGGCCTGAACGCTGCCGTCCCAGAGCGAGGCCTTGTCTGCCAGGACCGTCGCCGGGCCGGCCGACTGATTGCCGATGGCATTGAGGGCCAGGACGTTGAACTCGACGACGATTTCCTCGAGGTCGTCATCTCGGTCGTTGTTCGTGATGTCGCCGAAATCGAACTTGGGGTCGTCGCCGGACTGGAAGGCGCCTGCCGTGCCGGTGCCGCCGGAGATGGCGCCCGAGGGCAGCACGTAGGTCGGGTGCCCGGCCCAGGTCTGGTTGCCGGTGACTTGAGGGTCGGTCGAGAGAGTGCTCGAGCTCATCCGGGCGTGGTCGGTGTCGTTGGTGACGAAGGCGACCTTGGTGGTGCCGTCGTTGAGATAGAGCAGTCCTGCCGGGAGCGCGTCCGTGATGGCCACGTTTGGAGTCACGCCCTCGGGGATCGTGACCGCGACTCGGTAGCGGACTATCTCGCCGATCTCGACGAGGGTGTTGCTGGCTGAGGTCAGACCGGCGTCGCTCGTCCCGGCTTCTGAGGTGGACACGAAGCTCTTGACCGGAGCCGGCTGGGTGACATTCACCGTCACGTGTCTGGTTCGCAAGTAAGTGTTGGCGGTGGTGCCGGGGTCGGCCGTGTTGCCGGTCCGCTCGGTGGAGACGTCGTTGAATGAGCTGATGCGGGTCGGCAGCGTGTTGTGGATGCCGGGCAGGCTGGTCCAGGTCAGGGACGCCGAGTTCTGGTAGCTCGCGCCGGACGGAACGTCGTCGGCCAGGGTGGCCTTGTAGGTCAACGTGCACGAGTCGCCGGCGTTGAATACCGGCCAGATCGCCAGCAGATCGTTACCGATGGCGGTGAGCGTTGTCGGTGCGACGTCGCACGTCGTGGCGGCCAGCCCGCTCTCATAGTTCAGGCCGGTTGGGAGCGTGTCGGTCCAGATCGCCTCGAAGCCCGTCGACCCGTTCGTGTCGGTCGGGTTGGTGATGACGACGGTGAAGGTGAACTCGTCGCCGGCGTCGCCGGTCGTCTTGTCTACGCTCTTGAGCACGCCCATGATCGGCTCGACGACGTGGACGCTCGGGGCCGTGGCGATCACGGCAGGGGTCGCGCCGATCCAGTCGAGAGTGGCACTGTTGGTCAGCTGGTGGCCGCGGACGTTGTCGTGGTCGGCGCCCGTGACGTTCAGAACGACCGCGCTGTAGTTGATCTCGAGCGTCTCGGCCTTGGCGTTGTCCCGGTCCGTGTTGGCGATGTCGCCCAGGGTGAAGACGACGTCCTTGCCGTTGTTGGTCTGGGTGGGGTTGGTGTCCGCGTTGCAGGCATCGGCAAAGCCGCCGGCCAGGCTCGTGGTCACCACGGCCGACACGACGCCGTCGGACAGCGCGCGAATCGAGTCGCAGCCGACCAGGGCCATGCCGGCCGGCAGACTGTCGGTGATGGTGGCGCCGGGGAGCTGGCCTTCCGGGATCGTCACCGTCAAGCGGTACGTGACAATCTCGCCCACGGCATAGCCCTGCGTGCCGGCCATGCTCGTGCTGGTCACCGCCTTGGCAAGCGCTGCCGCGGGCACGGCCACGTTGGCCGATGCGGTGTTGACGTAGATGTTGAGCGGTCCGCCCGGATCGCCGGTGTTGCCGGTGCGCTCATTTGGATCGCTGCCCGGCAGGCTCGACCAGGCGACGTCCTCACTGTTATGGAAGACCTGGTCCGGCACCGCGTCGTCACCGATGGTGACCGAGTACTTGATGGTTGTGCTGTGAGCCGCGGGCAGGTCATCCCAACCGGCCGCCAGGTTGCCATCGGTGATGGTCAGACTCGTCGGGATATCGCCCGAGTCCATCACGAGGCTGTCCGCTACATAGGCCATCCCGGTGGGGATCTTGTCCGACCAGGTGGCGCCGTATGCGTCCGAGTCATCCGGGCCGCCGTTTGCGACCGTCACGGTGTAAGTGATCGTGTCCCCGGCGTCGCCCGTTCCGGAGCTCGGGGTCTTGGTCACGGTGAGCCACGGCTCCGCGACTCGGATGCTATCCGCGCTGACCGAGCCCAGGTAGCCGCCCGTCCACGACAGGGTGGCGCCGTTGATCATCGTGCGGCCGCGATGGTTGATCTCGGCGTTCATAACCACGGCCGTGTAGTTGATCTGGAGCGTCTCAGTGACGCCGTCGTCACGGTTGGCGTTGTCTATGTCGCCCAGGTTGAAGGCCAGGCGGTCGCCGTCGGTGACGACCAGGTTCGGGCCGTGACAGGCATCGTCGAAGCCACCCGCGAGGCTGGTGGACACGTCGGTGGGCGTGTCCTCATCGACCTTCGAGGGGACGATCGAATCGCAGCCGACGAGGGCCATGCCCACCGGGAGCTGATCCGTCACCGTTGCGCCTGGGACCTTGCCCTCGGGAATCGTGAGGGTCACGCGGTAGCTGACCTTCTCGCCGATCGTCACCGCCGGCAGAGTCGTGGTGGCGAGGCTCGTGCCGGTGATCTCCTTCGCAGCCGTCGGCAGCATGGTGTGCACGGTGGCGTCGTCGGTCAGGGCCGCACTGAGGTGGCCGCCGGCGCCGGGGCCGTCGGTGTAGTCGACGAGGCTGGCCGTGTTTGTGACCGTGGTGTCCGGGGCCATCGTGTCCGCAACCTGAAGCGTATAGGTCACGACGGCGATGTTCGTGCCGGTGGTATTGGGAGTGCTGCCGGACACGCCGCGACTGATTGCGCCCGTGTCGCCCGTGTCGGCGAGTTGGATCCCCGTGCCGAACAAACCACCGTCGAGATCCGTCGTGTCGATGGAGTGGCCGGCGCCGTCGGTGGCGCACAGGTCGAGACCGCTCGCCGGAATCACGAAGCCCGCGTGCGGGCTATCGGCGATATGGACCATGAACGCGTCCGCGTGGCCGGTGTTCTCAACGACGATCGCGAAGCGGACGTAGTCGCCCGCATCGACGCCGTCCAGGTTGCTGTCGATTAGGGTGGTCGCCAGGCCGGCCGAGGTTATGGAGCCGCCGGTCCAGGCCGGACACGTGGCCCCCGGCGGCACCGAAAAGGCGACCGGGCCGGTCGCGGCCGGAGTGAAGGTCGCAGTGGTGCGCGAGGTCGCTACCACTCCCTTGGTGATCGCCAGGACCGGCTGGTCCAGAGTGATCTGGATGATCGCGTCGGCAGTCTGCAGGGCGCCCGCGGCGTTGCGGGTCTGGCTGCGGGCCTGGTTGGTGAACAGCAGGCCATCGGCGAAAGGCTTGTCCGAAACCGTGACGGTGAACAGGACGTCGGCCACGCTCGGGGCAGGCGGGTAGAGGGCGTAGTCGCCGTAGTGGAACTCGACACTGTTGGCGGAGATCGATGAGGGCGTCTTCTCAGTGATGGTCGGCGTGGGCGCCGGCCCGGAGTCCACGCTATCGAGGGCATGGAAGGTATCGCCGGGGCCGTACTTGGCGGTGCCGGCTGCTGGTGCCGGGTCGCGAACGTAGTCCGGGTCACTCGGCGTCAAGGCCCAGCTAGCGTTGAAGGCCGAATCGAATTGCGTCGGAGCAGTGGACAAGTCAGTCGCATCGAAGATCGGCAGCGGCAGGTAGTCGATCATCCGGAAGTCGTCGGTCCGGCTTGTTGGGAAGCCCTGCTTCAGCTCGTAGGTGATGGTGTCTCCGGGCGAGACATGGACCGGACCTTCGGGCACGGGCAAACCGTTGATCGCGTAGATCGACTTCTCGAGCGCACCGCGCTGGATCTCGATTGAGGCGCTTGCGCCGGCACTCGCAACGGCGTAGCTGCCGTCGCCGATGGAGGAGCCGGTCGGATCGAATGGCGCGACGGTGCTGAGAAGGTCGCCGGTGACACTGGCCAGATTGCCAAGAGTGTCGCCCTCAACAACTTCGAGGCCGGTCTTGTGGTAGGTCTGCTGGATGATCGACCTGAACGTGATCGTTGCCGTGACGGGGCTGTGGTCCCCGGTGCAGTCCGGCGCGGCGGTCCCAGTCACGGGATCGATGCAGCCGCCGACCATCCGACCGGTCGCCTGGCCGCGCGTCACCAGCTCGTTTGAGATCCGGAATTCGAAGGCCGTTATCCCGTCGGCGTCGGGATCCGCTTGAGAGAAGTTGGTCATCGCCGCCGAGTCGCTGGTGAAGCCGTTGCCGGCCACGGACATCGTGGGCGCGTTGCCGTCCCAGATCGTCCCGTCGCCGAGCTTGTCGTAGACGACGACGTTCTGCAGGGCGAAGTAGTCCGAGACCTGGACACCCATCGTCCATTCGAGCGTGTCGCCGGGGCTTGCACCTGGGGCACCAATATCCGTCTTCAGGGTGACGTGCTTCTGGATCGCGACGGATTTGTCTTTCAGCGTGTCGCTCACGGGCCCGGCCGAGATCGGCGTCGGGGCGTCATCGGGGAGCCGGTCGTTCACGTCCAGCGGCAGCCAGTTCGCATCGGCCCGGGCCGTGTCGATCGAATCGGCGAAGGCGCCCGTCGCCGGCGGAAGGACATCGGCGCTGCCCGCGTCGAGGCGCGGAATGTGGAAGTGGAAGGTGAACGTGGCGTCCACGCCGCCCGTGCCGGTGACGGCCCCAAAGTCCCTTGCGACGGTGCCGCCCGGAACGCCGGCCACCAGCGTTGAGGCGTCGGTCGAGTCCGGAGTAGTCGCGTCGGTCGACAGGTACTGCATGTTGTCCGGCAGCGTGTCCGAGAGGATCAGGTCCGTGACGGGCTGATCCTTCGCGACGGTGGCTGTGATCGTGTACGACTCGGGGAAGTCCGGGCCGGTCGCCGTCTCGTGTTCAGGGCCGTGGTAGGTCTTGCTGACCAGGATGATCGTCGGCGTGACGTGGGTCGTGACGGGTGGATCCTGGAGGATGCTCGGGTCCGTGGCCGGGTCGTCGACCGCGGTCCGGCCGAATTGGAATCCGCCGTCGGAAGTGATGTCCAACGGCCAGCCCACGTTGGCGTGGTCGCTCATCTGCAGAGTCACGTGGACCACGGCCGCGGGCTGGCCCGGCGTGAAGGAACCGAAGGGCAGACGCAGGACCACGTACGACTGCCCGATCGCCAGTCCGTTTATGACCACGGGCGCGCCAAACCTGTCGACGGCATACGGATGGAGGACCATCCCGTGCCCCATCCCATCGTCGATGGCCGTCTTCTGGACCGGCGTTATCGACGCGCCCAGGTACGTAGCGCTCACGAAGGTGAGTCCGTCGTTGCCGTCGTGGCCGAGCGGGAGGGCCAGGTCCACGAAAGGTCCAAATCCGGTGTTCGGGCCCTGATTCTCGAACGACACGTCGAAGGAGACCCTGGACCCGATCAGGCCGTCAAAGGGGTCGGGAAGGGCGACCGTGGGCTTGGGGTCGTCCGGCGCCGCGCGGACCACCGGCGCGTTGAGGAAGACGGCCAGGACCGGCGACAGGAGGAGAGCCGCGACTGCTGAAATGGGCCAGCGGCGAACCCGACGCACAGGCATGGACCGGAACCTCGCATTTGGCGCAACGAACACGTCCCGGGGGCAGCACCCCCAAAGGCAGGGTAGGTCCCGGCCTGTCCGATGCGTCCTGCACGTCCGTACCGCGTGTCGGCGGCGTTCGAGGGGGTCCATCTAGTGCAAACCGCCTAGCCCGAATGGCCGCCAATCCACTCTCTGCCGCCGAATCGCCGTCGCGCGCGCAAAAGGGCCGCGCAATCGGCGCCGCGCTCGCCTATCGTTGCTGCACCCGCGGCGTGCCACCAGGGTCATGGTCGTTCCATGGTCCGAATGTCGGATAGTCGGCACTGCCCCGGTGGACTACGGTGCGCCGCATGGAAGAGACCAACCGCATCTGCCCCTGGTGCTCAACGCCGATCCCGTCCAGCGCCGACGCTTGCCCCAAGTGCAACGCCCTGGTCGAGGGCGCGATCGCAAAGGACATCCCCGGTTTGACCGTGGTTGACCCAAAGGCGAAGCTCGGGATCCCGGACGAAGGGTTGGTCCCCGACATCGTCGACCCGAAGGCGTTGCTCAAGGTCGGCGTGTACGAGGCTCCGGTAAACCACGAGGCGATCCTGCCGCCGAGCGATGCCGTTCGTCTCGAGATGCGGAAGATGGAGCTCGAGGCGCAGATCGAGAACGCCGGAACGGAACTGATGAATCCCAAGGGCGATGAATCGATCGACGCCGGCCCCCCCTCTATCGAAGCTATCGAGGCGTATGAGGCCGGGCTGCTCGACAAGGAGGGCCCCGCCGGCGAAACGGATCTCGCGGAGCTCGCCGCTCCCTGGGAGGATCCGGAACTCGAGAAGCGCGTCTCGATGTGGAACACGGACGGGGACGCCAAGAAGTAGGGCGTCTCCGGCACGTCCCCGCGCGGCCCAGGACTGCAGGCCGCGGGCCTATCTACATCAAGCGCCCGACCCAGTCCCCGACGGACGGCGGGTGGAGATGGAATGCAGCTTCTTCCGCCATTCGTTCGGCGGTGTGCGCATCCGGCGCGATCCCACCTTCGATCTCGTGGCCCAGGTAATTCGTGACCGCCCAGTGCCAGCAGAGCTCGTCGCTGCATCGTTCGACGACCAGTTCGTGGCCGGCCAGCCGGGCGCCAAGAGAGACTCGGACCTGATGCGACGCATCGGGCACGATGGCATGCCAGCAGCCAATCATCAGCGCACCTCCTCGGCCTCCTCGGCCAATTCCACACGTCCGATTCTTCTCCTCGACCTCGTGAAGACAAGGGCCGACCCTCCCGATAGCGAGGTCGATTCATTTCAGCCGGGTTGCAAGTTGATTCGGACGGCGCCGCCATGCCTGACTAAGGCCGTCGGACGGCCATTTCCTCCGGGGCGTACGATTGCAACTGCTAGATGCCGAGGAGCAGCGAAATCCTCGCTCAGTTCGAGGTGATGTGATGGCTACGAACGACCAGGCCGATCAGGGCGAGCAGCCGGCCGCCGGCGATCCCGCGAACGGCGCGGGTCCGCGTCGCGAGCAGGTGGAAAAGGCCCGCGAGCTGGGCGAGCGCTGGCTCGGGCAGCTCCAAGTCATGATCGAAGAGGCGGGCAAGACCGCCGGGCCGGTCCTGCGCGACGTCGCCGCCAAGGCCGCCGAGCTTGCCGCCGTTGCCGCCGAGAACGCCGGACCTGTGGCCCACAAGGCCGCCAACGTGACCGAGCATGTCGGCGATCGCCTGGCCGCCCGCAGCAAGGATCTGGCCGCCGATCTCCGCAAGGCCGCCGAGGCCTCCCGAGCGCAGGCCGCGGCCGGCGACGCCGCCGAAGAGCCCAAGTCGGACGACGCCCCAAAGGCGTAGTCGCTAGATCTCGGTCACTCGGGCGCGGAAGATCTCCGTTCCGTCTTCCCGACTCAGCCGGTATGCCTGGGTGGCGCCCTCGCCGCCCTTGCCACCTTCGCCGAGCGCGCCGCCCTCGAGCGGCCACGTCTTGCCGACCAGCAGGTTGTCGCGTTCGGCTGCCGCCACGTAGTCGATCTCGTAGCGCCGGGGAATTGCCGTCAGCAGCGCGCCATGCCCGGCGGCTTCGAGCGCCTCTTCGAGGTAGTCGATGTAGACGCTGTTGTTGACGTGGTCCAGGGGATCGAGGTCGCGGCGGCGAACGCGAAGGGTTCTCTCCGCCGCGGTCGGAGGCGCCGGCGGCAGGGCCACCTTCATCATGTCGAATGTGGCCGCGCTGTCCACGACGAACCTGTGGAAGTCGTCCGGCACGCGCGTCGGGATACCCCTGGCGTTGGTCATGACCCAGTCGATCTCGAGGCTGGCGAGGAGCTCGCCCGAGGCGTCGTGAACTTCGCAGTGGCGACGGGCGGCAATTCGGCGAGTGCCCAGGACCTGGGTGGAGACAAAGGCTTCGCCGTAGGTGGGGATGGGGTTGAGGACGTCCAGACTGACGGCGCGAACCAGCCAGAAGAGGCCGCGCTCCGAGTACCAGTTGCGGTCGAAGCCGAGCAGCGTCGAGTGCTGCCAGGCGATGTCGGCGGCCCATGCCAGGTAGATCGCCGTTCGCATCGTCTCGGTCGATGTCGCTTCTTCGAATCGGACACGGTACGGCCGCACGATCCGATACGGCAGGTCATCGGCCGGGCGTGCGACGTGGACGGCCTCGCCGGTGGGGCCGCCGGCGGTCGCGACTCCCGCGGTGCCCGCGACTCCCGCGGCGCCCGCGACCCGTCGCTCGCTCAAGCCCGGCTCTCCCGCAGCTCATCGAACGACTCGAGGCCCACGAGCCTCGTCTGGTCGTGGTTTGCCGTGGCTCGGTCCAGTCGCAACCGGCATGATCGGCCAGCGTCGAAAACGACGATCGCCACTTTGAGCTCGATCTCCTCGTCGGCGGCGTGCGCTCGAGCATCGTCAAGCTGGTTCAGTACGTCCGCGTTGATGCCCCGCGCGCCCCACTTGCAGTCGTAGACCTCCGGCTTCGCGGCGGATTCCACGGTCACGTCATATGGATGGATCTCCGCCCGAACGCCGTCGAACAGGACGCGCCTCTCGCGCTTCACGGGCGCATCCGGGCCCGCACGACGGGCAAGCAGCTGAGCCGTCAGCTCTTCGACCAGGGCGCCGCGGTAGGAGCTTCGGGCGGCCTCGCCGCGTTCCGCAACCTCCAGCGAAGCCGCAAGCACGGCCTCGGCGTGAGTGCGCAGCCCTTCGTCCGCGCCCTCGCCAAAGAGTGCCGGGAAGATGCGGCGCCACGTCTCCGCATCCGTCCGCTCGCCGTTCATCGCCGCCCGGGCAAGGAGCCGTTCGGCCGTCGTGGCGTCGACGAGCAGCGCCGCCGCCCGGGCCACGAGCGGGTCCGCTTGGATCCCCGCGTACACCACGGCCCTCGCGTCTCTGGCCGCGTCCTGGAATCTCATCGGAAGCCGCGCAGCATGCGGAAGGGCGAGTCTTCGTCCGGCTCGGCCGAGGCGCCGCCGCCCTGGGCGCCGCCCCCCGCCCCGTCGACATCGCCGCCGAGCGCCAGGCCGAGGACGTGCGGGAAGGTCGAAAGCCAGTCGATCGCCTTGTGCGGATCCGTGATCAGCTCGATCTCTGCGATCAGCTCATCCACGGCCGCCACCTGGGCCGCCGTCAGGGCGCCGCCGGCTTCCACGCCGGGCGCTCCAGCCGCTCCGGCCGCCCCGTCCGCTCCGGCCGATCCGGCCAGGGCCCCGATGGCGGGCAGGTACGCGTCCACGAGATCGGTCACGTACTGCCACTCGTCCTCGACGGTCTCGGCCAGGTCCGCCAGCGCGCGATAGGCCTCCGCGGCACGCTGGGTGGCCTCTTGTCGATCGTTCACACCCGTAGCGTAGCGGTCGGACGGCGACCGTGGGACGATGGCCCGGCAACACAGCTGAAGGAGCGAAATGGACCTGGGACTGAAGGGGCGGATCGCCCTTGTTGGAGGTGCTTCGGCCGGTCTCGGGCGCGCGACCGCCGACCGCCTGGCGTCCGAGGGCTGCAAGCTCGCCTTGTGGTCTCGCGGCGGCGAGGCGCTGGAGAAGGCGGCCGAGGAAATCCGCGCGCACTATTCGGTGGTGGTCGCGACCATCGCGGGCGATGCAACCGATCCGGCGACCGCGGCCAAAGTTGCCTGGCAGGCCGAGCGGGCCCTGGGCCCAATCGACATCGCGATCCTCAACGCCGGCGGCCCAATCGCGTCCGAGGCAACGAAGACGGACCCGGACGAGTGGCGGCGTTCGTTTCAGCTGCTCGCCATCACCCCGATCGAACTGGCCACCGCGCTGCTGCCCGGCATGCGGTCGCGGGGCTGGGGCCGGATCGTCTCGATCATGTCGTCCGGGATCCGCCAGCCGATCCCCGAACTCGCCTACTCCAACGCATGCCGGAGCGCGCTCGCGGCCTGGCTCAAGACCATCGCGCCGGAAGTCATCGCCGACGGCGTGACCGTCAACGGCGTCGTGCCGGGGCGCCTGGACACCGCCCGGGTGGCCGCACTGGACAAGGCCAGGGCCGAGAAGACCGGCAGCACTCTGGCGGACGTCCGGGCTCAGAGCGAACGGTCGATCCCGGCCGGCCGGTACGGCCAGCCGGACGAGCTGGCGGCCTACGTCACCTGGCTCTGCTCCGATCTCGCGCGCTACCAGACCGGCACTTTCGTCCCCATCGACGGCGGCATGATCCGCGGGATCTAGTCAGGCGGTCTCGGGCGTGGCAGTGGCGGGCCGGGTCGGCCGAGTGGCCAGAACGGAGCCCAGGATCACGAGGCCAAACCCCAGGCCCATCGGCGCCGTAAGTGTCTCGTTCAGAACCGCGACACCCAGAACTGCCGCGACCGCGGGGTTGAGGTACGTGATCACGGTGGATCGGACCGGGCCGATCTCCTTGATCAACTCGGTAAACAGCACGAATGCGGCAGCGGTGCAGACCACACCGAGAACCGCGACTGCCCCGAGCACGTCTGGGCTGGGCATGACCGCGGGACGCTGGACAAAGGCGATCGGCGCATAGACCAGGGCGCACAGCGAAAGCGCGAACGCCATCACCGCAACCGGCGACAGACCCGCGAGCCGGCGACCCAGGATGGTCGGCCCGACGGCATAGCCGATGACAACGAGGGACATACCCGCAATTGCGGCCACATTGGACAAACCGAGGTTGAGGCCGACGATCGCCGCCACTCCCACGATTCCTATGAGGAGACCGACGACTCCGGCAGGACCAACCCGATCTCGACCGCCCGTACCGACGGCGATCACGGTGGCGACGAGCGGCACGCCCGCCACCAGAAGCCCGGCCAGTGAGCTCGAGATGTGCTGTTCCGCCGAGCCGAGCATCACCCAGGGAATACCCACCTCCGCCACGGCGAAGGCCACGATCCAGCGCCAGCGCGCCAGCACCGCCCGGTAGTCCGTGCGAGTCAGGGCGATCGGCAGCAGGATCACGGCCGCGATCATCGTCCGCGCGAAGACCAGCGTGGCCGGGGAAATCTCCGCGACCGCGACCCGTATGAACAGATACGGGATGCCCCAGATCACCGACATCACGCCGAAGAGGATCAGCCCGCGCCGAGTCACGCGCGATCCAGGAGCACGATTCCGTTCGACTTCGGGAGCGCCGGCGCTGGTCTCTTCACAGATGGATCTTCGCAGGCTTGGGTCTCATCGTCCGGGCGATAGGCGTGACTGACCAAATACCGAGAAACGTCCGGCGCAAAATGGGTCCGTTTGTGTCGTCCAGGCGCTCGCCACCGCCGATGCCCTCGCATAAACTCGAGGATATGCGCGCCCTGAATCGGCCTGTCTGAGACGGAGGGAGAATGATGAAGCCAGGACAATCCCGATATGTTCTCGCGCTAACCTGCTGCCTCGTCCTCCTCCTGACGGGGTGCAACGCCAAATCGTCACCGGCGCATTCCGGAGGCGCCCTCCCCACCGGAAACGGACAGGGGTCTGTCGGCCTCGGGTCGATCGGCTACACGGTCGATGAGGGCCGGAAGCAGAGCGGAACCTTCGATGTCAGTACGGGGAAGGGGTTCACCCTGATGACCGAGGACGCCGCCGGCTATCGCTGGAGCCTCTACATTCCCCCGAGCGCGTTATGGGACAACCAAACGATCACCATGACCCCCTTCGCCACGATCGATGCCTCCCATTCGGATGCCAAGATCGTCAGCGGCGTCCGGCTTGGGCCGGACGGTCTGCAATTCAACAAGGCGGTCAACTTGACCGTCATACCTCCCGACCTCAGTTCCAAAGCCGGACTCATCTTCTCCTTCAGTCAGGACGGATCGGATGTGACTTTCGCGCCCACCGCAGGCTCGAAGGGGGATTCCATCGGCTTCCTCTGGCATTTCAGCGCCGCCGGATACTCCAATGAAAACCTTCTCGACATGGAGATCATCAAGAACATCACCCAGACGAGATACGCGACGGCGCTGGATGAGGCCAAGAAGTTCCTCAAGAACCCGATCACCCCCACGCCCGAGGGGGCGCCGCTGATCAGCATGTTCTGCCGCGGCACCGAGCGCAACCCGGAAGAGAACGAAGCCTACGAATGGGCGAAAGGCTTCCTATATCCGTATGAGGAATACCTGACGCCGTTGCTGGAGGCGAACAAGCTCATTGAGCGACTTGGCTTGGACGATTTCGACAACACTGAGGTTGTGAATACGGCCAAGGCCATTCTGAAGCTAGCCGAACGGGCGTTGAAACAACTGGGCGATCAGTATCAGAAGGACAAGCCGCCGGATCGGCTGGTCGCGGCGATCTCCGCCGCGGTAGAGCTCGACCGCGATATCGCTTTCCTCGGGGGCGAGTCGCTTCTGTTCCCCGAAACCGCAGCGTCGTGGGCGGCCACGCTCCGCGACTACTATTTTGGCGAATTGGCCAACAAGCACGACTATCGGGCGTATCCGATCATCATGAAACTCAATCGCGAGACGGCCCTGCTCGGCGGCCCCGACATTCTCGACAAGATAATGTCGGCCATGACCTTCGAAGTGGATATCGATACCAGCTTCTCCGCCAAATGGATTTCCAGCGGAAAGACGATTCAGAATGGCACCGTTGTGCAATCCGCAGTGGTGAAGGATGTCAAGCAATTTGTCGCCCCGGAAGAGAGCCTGTGGGGGGAACTCGACAACGTGACTTTGCAGGCGAAGTCCGGAACCTACTGGCATGAAACGAATGGGACCACGGCGCTGGCCGGGATGCAGGATGTAACCACCATGTGGTTGAAGAACTGGGACTCCTGTGTCACGAACACATTCGACGTGGTCTTGGGTTCGTTCTTTGGAAACGCCGTCAGCAAGTCCGGAACCATCGCCGGGACTGCGGCCGCTCTGAGCCTTGAGAAGTACTGGTGGAAGAGCGCGGGCTCCGGCGCATTCATCATTTCGGTCCCGATCAAGAACCTGGACCCCAACATGGGCGAAGTCACTATTAGCGGCTCCGGGACCAAGGACAACGGCAACTTCACATGCACTGGGAAGATCCACATCGTGCTCAAGCACACGCCCCAGTAGGTGCTTCGCTGGGTAGTTGATGCGGTCGGGCCGTGTCGACCCGTCCGCATCGCCCGAAACCGCCGACTTGATCGGGCAGCTTGGTTGTCTGCGGCCGCGTCCCATCTATCTGGCGGGTAGGATTTGGCGGACGCGCTTCTCTGCGCATGAGACGCCGGCTGCGGCGCAGGTTCAGCTAAGAAAGGAGGACTCCTTGGCGGAAGTGGTTGTGTGCGGGCGCTGCGGCACTCGATCGTGGGCAGGGGTGAAGTTCTGCTACGCCTGCGGCGGGAGCCTGATGCCCGGTTGGCCGGGCGGCGCGCCGGCGGGCCAGGTTGCGGCGCCAGCCGTGCAGGCGCCGGTCGCACAGGTTCCGGCGGCGGAGCCGCCGGTTGTGCAGGCCCAGCCGATCGCCCCCGTTCAGCCGGCCCCGCCCAATCCGTATGCCGCCCCGCCCGCCGCGCCTCAAGCCGCCCAGCCATGGCCCGGAAACGCCGCCCAATACGGTGCCCCGGGCCAATACGCCCCGCCCGCTCCGTATGCCACGCCCTCCCCGTATGCGGCCCCGCAAAGCGCGCAGCCCGGCAGCTACAGCGCGAACTTCAGCATCGACGGCTTCGCCGCGAGCCTCTCCGCCAAGCCGGTCGGGCTCCTCTTCGTGGTTGCCGTTGAGATCGTCATCGCTCTCGTCGGCTTCTTCGTCGCTTACGACCTCCTGCGGTGGGTCTACTGGGGCCTCAACTACTCGTACTACGGCGAAGTGCCGCTCGACGCGGTGGTGGGAGTGGCCTACTTCGCGACGTCGTGGCTCATGATGGGCGCTGCTCGGGGGCTGTGGTCTCAGCGCGCATGGGCGTGGACGCGAGCCTGCCTGCTCAACGTCGTCCTGCTCGGCATGATCGTCGGGTCCGTGATTCCGTGGGGTCTCAACACCCTGGACATCATCGGCATCGTCGCCAACTCGGTGATGCTCGTGTGTCTCAACCTGACCTCAACCCGAAAGCTTTTCGGTCGTGGGCCGCTGGCCTTCTTGCAGGCGGCGCAGTAGGCGGCCGTTCGGCCACCCGGCAACGAGCGACAGGCCTGCTCCGGCTCGGTCTTTCCCAATTCTCACCACAATGACATTGGGCAAGGCGTTGGCCGGCCCAACCGCTCCGAAGCCCGCGAGAGAGGCGCGGCTCCGCTATCCGCACGCTCAGCGGCGCCCGTTGCGGGGCGCTTCGGCCGCCCAGCCGGCAGCTGCACAACCCGTTCGCTTGCCTTATGTAATCCTGTTGATCATTGGGAAAGACCGGCCACGCCGCGGCGCAGAGGGAGTTGCACACGTTCGAGAAGCCAGCCATGGTGGCCCGCTCGGGTGCGAATGGTCGACGCGAATGGCTTCAGCCCAGGCTTTCCAACACCGCCTCGGTTCGTTCGCAAACGGTCACCGCTAGTTGGTCGCCGTCATCCAATCCCAGATCGTCCCCGAGAACGAGGTTGGACACTCCGAGCGCCAGTCGACCCGGTATCGGATGCCGTCCGGCGCCACGGCCGTCAGTAGAAGCAGCCAGCGCGTCGTCTTGACGTGGCCGACATCGAAATTGGCCGTGAAGATGCCGCTCGAGACGTCGGCCGGTTTGGTCGCGAATGGCGCTGAGTAGCCCGGGGCCGGAAGCCAGGCCTGGACCCAATCCGGCGCTCCCGCAACCGGGACCGCACGCCAGAGCTCGAACCGAATGTCGCGAAGTCCGGAGAGGACCTTGGGATCTTGTATCTGCCAGGTTTCGTCAACGACGGAGCCGCCGATCGCACCCCATCTGCCCTCGAGCCCGACATCGCCGGACCAGGCGGGCGCGATCCTGTTCAGCGTCGCACCTTGCTGCCCGTCGTCGTACGAGTAGGAGTTGGCGACCGATCCGGCGGAGCCATAGGAGCCGGTCGCGGCCACTGCCACGATCAGGACTATTGCCGCGACCGCGACCAGCCGGGCCGGGACTCGCACGTGGGCCAGTGGCAATGGCCGCATCGCGAAAAGGGCGCCGAGGGCGAAGGCGATCGGGATGAGCAATTCGATTGGCACCGCGAGCCAGCTTTGGGGCGCGCTGATCACGAACATCAGCAGGCAGGCGAGCACAAGCGCGCCGCAGATTCCAACCCATCGACCGATGGCGAAGATCGACCGGCGGCTCAGTCTATGGGCAGTCTGGACTCCGCGGCGGGCCCCTGCCAGTCCGGCGACACAGAAGAGCCCGGCAGTGACGGCCAGGCTCGTGTCGCTCGAACCCAGGCTGATGGCCGGCAGGAAGCGGGCGGCGGAATCGGCGGCCCCACGAAAGGCGCTGTTGAGAAGCAATCCTGAGCCAAGAGAAACGAGCAGGTACAGCAGGAGCCCCACGAGGTAGCCCTGGACCGCCCCCACCATCACCTCGAAGACACCGCCCGCCGCACCGGCCAACGTCCGCCGCGCGGAGCGGTGGGCCGCATTCATCTGGCGAGCGAGTTCGGCAGGATTACCGAGCCTGGCCAATGCCTCACGCATGGCGCGTTCTTCGGGCTGGCCTTCGGCCTCCAGACTCGCAACCGAGTCGACCAGGTGATCGGCCAGTTCCGCGCGGAGTTCGGCTCGGTCGGTCGCAGGTAGATCCAGGTTTGAGTCGAGCGCTCGAAGGAACTCCTGCGCCTCGGGATCCAGCCCGGCCGTGTTCGCGGGCGGCGCGGCTCGATCCATGGAGCGTTGGAGCCTCGCGTTGAGCCAGGCGGCCAGTACGATGCAGGCGAGGAAGGCGAGAAGGAGAGTCACCGTCCCGCCTCCCCTCCGACCGTTCGAGTGACTCCGAGGGCGAACGAATTCCACTGGGCTTCATGCTCGGCCAGCAACGCGCCGCCGGCACTCGTCATGCGGTAGTAGCGGCGGCGCGGGCCCTTGTCTCCCTCGCGCCACGTCGCCGAAAGGGCGCCCTCAGCCTCAAGAGCGTGGAGGGCCGGGTAAAGGGATCCCTCGCTCGGAGCGAACGCGCCACCACTCCGCTCGCGAATTCTCTGCGCGATCTCGTAGCCGTAGAGCTCACCGTCGCGCAGCACGCTGAGCACGAGAAGCGGAGTGGTCCCCTTCAGGAGCTGGCTCCCGATCCGACCCATTTGGTGCTACCTCAGAACGCCGTGCATCACTATGCGAGGTAGCATAGCAGGGGCCACTGGGACGTCAATCCATCGTCGGGGCCGAAGTCAGGCACATTCCGAGGTTCGAGATCTCTTGGGGCGGAGCGGTGGACCGAAACCGCGGCGTTGATCCAGGGCGGCCGCATCCTGGTTGCAGCCGGAGCGGTCGCGATCGAGAGGATTTGAACCGGCGATTCCCACGTGCCGGTTGATCGTTCCCGCATGGATCGCTGACGCACTTCGCGCGCCGCGCGTAGTTATGGGACGACCGTGATTATGGGACGACGTGGATCACGACCGTGGCTTCAAGGTTGTGGCGTAGATCGCCACCGCAGTTGACCTCGGTGAAGTCGGTCACGGCTGAGATCTTCCAGTCCCCAACCGGCAGATGAATGAGAGGGTCCTCTCCCCAGACTCGGTAGAAGTCAGTTGGAGGAGCATCCGCGGAGTACCCGCCTGACTTGGTGAGTGGGGAGACGACGGGCCTTCCGGCCGCGAGATCGGTGGCCCCACAGTCCATGGTTCGCAGCCAATCGAGCTTCTTGTCGCCGCCAACTTCCGAATACTTGAATCCTAGCAATCCGCCGCCCGAGCCCCAAACTGTCATCGTCGTTGGCGTGACGAGGTGGAGCGTCGCCCTGCCGGTGATCACTTCATTCGTGTGCCAGGTCGACTTCGGGAGTTCGAGTACGAGCTCGTAATGATCATCCGTTACTTGCGTCCGCACAGGTACGACTGCGAAGGTCGCGGCGGGCGTTGGAGCGCTGATCCACCTGCCGACTACGAGGCCGCCGGCGGCAATGATGAGGACGATGCCGAGTGCCACCAGGCGTGCCATACCGGATCGCGGCCGGCGACGAGAAAGGGCGGGGAGTGGGAGGGTCGGCGATTCCCGCTCGTACCTTCCCTCGCTCGGCGGTGCCAGCGTCAGAAGTCTTTCCAGGTCTCGCTGATCCATCATCGCGCCTCCTCGCCGATCATCCCGCGCAGAGTCGCGACAGCCTGCGTAGCGTGGCTTCGCGCAGCACCGGGGGTGATATGCATCACGGACGCCACCTGATCGAAGCTCAGGTCGCAGCGGTACCGCAGGTAGATAGCGACTCGCTGGCGGTCCGGCAGCCGATCCACGGAACGCCAGAGAAGCTCCAAGCCGATCGTGGCATAGGGATCTGGCGCCTCGGCTGCCCTCGCTGAGGCTGACCCGGCGATCCGCCGGCAACCCTCAGCCAGCCGCCGAACGAACCGGTGGTGATCCATCGCAATGCGGTAGGCGACGCGGAAGCTCCACGCATCCAAATCGAGGACCTCCGTCCCGCTCCGAAGCTCCCGCCACAGCCTGAGGATCGTTTCCTGCACCGCATCGGCCGACTCGTCGCGGTCTAGACCCAGCCGGCGACAGAGTCCGAACAGATCCTGGCCTCGCATCGAGTGGAACTCCTCGAGGCGTGTCTTCTGTCGAATCAGGTCACTCTCGTTCAAATCGGCACCTGATGCCACTCCTGCCATCACACCATAGGACGCGGCCGCCCCTCGATTCGCTTAGGCGATTCTGAGGCACCGGCGGTTCCTCAGCCAAGCGAAACCGCCTGACTGATCGGCCGGGGGCTGATGAATGCCGGAGTGGCCTGAGCCACGCCTTCGCTGTCTTCGCGTGTGGGGGACACCCAGCCGGTCGGGCGTGCTTCGTCATATGCGGATGCCCCCGCCCAGGGTCCGCATCCACTTGCTTTGGGGCGAGAGCTGCCGGAACGGCACCTTCCCGCGCTATATTTGTGGGACTCAGGGCCCGGTCGGCGTCCCGCTGGGCCGACGTGGAGGGTGAGAGATGAGCAGCGCACACCTGATGCATCGAAGACTGATCCTGCTCGCGCTGGTTCCGCTCTTTGTCGCGGGCTGCTGCAATTGCGCGGCTCCCACCCCAGGACCGACGCTCTCCGCGGCGCAGGCCGCTGCCGCCGCGGCCTCCGCGGCCGCGATCCCCTCCATGAACGCCGAGCTGGTCGACGGGCAGGACGGCGCGTGCTACTACCGTGCCGCATCCGACGGCGCTGTTGTGGTGATGAACGCGTGGGGGGAGGTCGAGGAACTGGTGCTCCTCGACCAGATGCCGGTGGACGATACCGTTTCGGCCAGCAGCGATCAGGCGCTCGCGGCCGCCAGGGCCCTCCTCTCCCGTGAACACTTCCCCGACCGCAGCATTCCCTCTTACAAGACTGTAACCGAGGTCCACCAGGCCGGCGTCGCGGCGCTCAGGGTCGACTACTCCTGGGACCCTCCCCCGTACGACAGCAGACGCGCCGGGAACATCGATTTCAGCGTGATGGTCAATGCGAAGACCGGCGCCGCCTTCGCTTGGGACCTGCTGAAGAGGGTCCCGAGCCCGCATGTGCCTGTGATCGGCAAAGCTCGCGCGATGGAGATCGCCCTCGGAAGGTACGCGCCCTCAGGAGGCCAGGTGCCGTCGGCGAGGATGACGATCGATTTTCAGGGCGGCGACTCGCATTCGGTGTGGCTGGTCGAGCTTGGGGCGTCGGGAGCGGCGACGGTGGGCGTGGATGCGGTCACGGGTGAAGCGACGATCGAGAGGCCCGGCACGTCGCCGGCGAGCGCCCAATGCGTCCCGGTTTCCGCCGAACAGGCCGCCGCCGCGGCCCGGAGAGTATCCGGTCGCTCCGACCTCACGGCCAGCCGCAACGGTTCTTTCTACGACGCCGACGACTCCAACACCAAGACTCTGGTCGACAGCCTGACCGGAGCCGTCGACGAGGTCGTCTTCGTCTCCGATCTCCCGGAGACGGGCCCGGTCTCGGTCACGGCCGACGCCGCCCAGGCCGCGGCCGGAACGTTCATGCAGAAGGCCGGATACAGCGTCACCGGCCTCTCAATCTCGGTGACGCAGGTCCAGGCAGCCGAGGTGTCGTCCTACCAGGTCTCGTGGAAGGATCCCAGCGCGCGAGATGACGACTACGACGTCTTCGTCAACGCCGGAAGCGGCGCCGTGTTCGCCTTCCTGGATCGGCGCCAGGGCGTAGCGCTGGTGGCGCCGCTGATGGGACAGACGGCTGCCACCAACGTGGCCACGGCAGCCATCCGCGCTCCCGCAAGGATCTGGTCCAGGGCCACGCTATCGCTGGGCTTCGATTCCGACTCCGCGTGGAATCTCACCTACGGCGTTCCCGACTCGAGCCCGGGCGCGGCCGGTCCGACGGCGTGGCACAACATCTGGGCGACGGTCGACGCGGTCTCGGGGAAGGTGTCCTGGATCGCGTCCAACGAGCCGGGCGCCTCCTAGGGCTATCGGCTGACACGAGGCCACTTGCGAATCCGCCGCACGCTGGTCGCCTGCCCTGGCCGGGCGGGAGACGGCCGGCCCCCTCGTGACAGACCCGGGCGCGCGGTTGACTCAGCCAGTCGCGCAACAACGGACTGAACGCCGCAGCTCGGGCCTCGAAATGTGCCAGCAGCGTGCGTGCCACCCATTGCCGCCCAGGTAGCTGACCTGCTCAAATGGTCGGGGCGAGAGGATTTGACCCGGCGGTTCCCATCACTCGGATAGTGGTGCCGACGTGGATTGCGGAGGCAGTCGCCGGAGCGGCCTGAGCCACGTCGCATGAGCGAATCTGAGTTCTGACTCCCACGGGCCGCGCGTTTCAGGTGCTGGCCACCAGTTTCACGCGTAGTGGCCGCTCTGCGTTGGAGGTCGCCACGCGCATCGACGTGAGCTCGTCTGACACGGCACCCTGCCCCTCGATGAAGTCCATTGGGGGAGATGCCGGTGCCTCGCCCCGTGCTGCCATCACGTCCTGCGCGGCACAGCCCGGCCGACTCTGGTCTTCGCGCCGCTCCTTCACGGGTCGGCCCGGCGGCGGGGTATTGGCGGCTATCTTCAGCAACCGTGAGCACGATCCTGCCGTCGCGTGGCGAGCCCTTGGGCTCGGAGCCACGGGACTCGTTCGCGGGACTAACGGCTCTACCGTGACGCCGGTTCGTCAGCCTAGGTCCGAGGCGAGCGTCTGCGTCGGCAACCCATTAGAGGCTGCCGACTTATGCTTGGCTCCGGCTTCACCGGTCGGATCATTCAGGCACCCGGTGCGGCAAGACATCCTGGTCTCCAGACCAGCGGTACATGGCGAGGATAGTTCGTGACTGGAGAAGCCTTGGGCCAGGCGGAGCCAATGGGCCGGCGTCGCATGGGCCGCCGGATCCTCGGGATCATTTCGGCCGTGGTGGCCGTCTGCATCATCGGCGCGGCCTTGGCGGGCCTCATCGTTACGCGGGGAGGGGCGATCACCCCAACGAGCGCTCTGGGCGCCCCGACCTTCGTGGACGAGACGGCGACGTCCGGTGTGAGCCAGGTCAATGACGGGGGCGATGCCTATGTCACCGGCGGAGGCGTGGCGGTTCTTGACTGCAACGGCGATGGCAAACCCGACATGTACATTGCCGGGGGAACAAACCCCGCCACGCTCTACCGTAACGACAGCCCGGTCGGCGGCGCCCTGAAGTTCACCGCGATACACGATCCGGCCACGGACCTTACCAACGTGATCGGGGCCTATCCGATCGACATCGACGGAGACGGCATCGCGGACCTGGCAGTCCTGCGCCTCGGCGGGGCGCAGCTCCTCAAGGGCCTCGGCAACTGCCGCTTCCAGGCCGCAAACTCCGCGTGGTCCTTTGCCGACGACAACGCCTTGTCATCGGCCTTCAGCGCCACCTGGGAGGGCTCGGCAGGGCTGCCCACGCTGGCGATCGGCCATTACCTCACCCTCGACGCGGCCGGCAACCCCACTCGCGACTGTGACGACAGCGCCCTGTACCGGCCCAAGGCGGACGCGACCGGCTACGCGGCTCCGCTGCCGCTCTCGCCGGGCTACTGCACGCTGTCGATGCTGTTCAGCGACTGGGACGGTTCGGGGCGGCGCGATCTCCGCGTGGCCAACGACCGCAACTACTACCGCGACGGCACCGACCAACTCTGGCGGATTGGGGCCGGCCAGCCGCCGCACCTATACACCGCCGCGGACGGCTGGGTCCCATTGCAGATCTGGGGCATGGGCATCGCCAGCTACGACCTGAGCGGAGATGGATTGCCGGACTACTACATCACCAGCCAGGGCGACAACAAGCTCCAGACGCTGACGTCGGGGCCCAGCCAGCCGACCTATCGCGACATGGCGCTCAAGCGAGGGGTGAACGCGGCCCACCCCTTCACCGGCGGTGAGGACCTGCCTTCGACTGCCTGGCATCCTGAGTTCCAGGATGTCAACAACGACGGCCTCGTCGACCTCTTCGTGTCCAAAGGCAACATCTACGCCCAGCCAGATTACGCTATGAAAGACCCCAACGATTTGTTCCTGGGCCAGCCCGACGGGACGTTCAAGGAGGCGGCCGACACTGCCGGCATCCTGAACTACGCCCGCGGCCGGGGCGCTGCCCTCGCCGATTTCAACCTCGACGGGATGCTTGATCTTGTTGAGGTGAACTTCGGATCCGGGGTCAAGATCTGGCGCAACGTCGGCACCGGCGACGCGGCGAAGCCAGCCCAGATGGGTAACTGGCTGGCCATCCAGCCCGCCGAGACTGGCCCCAATCGGGACGCGATCGGCGGCTGGATCGAGGTCAAGGTCGGCGACACGACGATGCGGCGCGAGCTCACGATCGGCGGCGGCCATGCCGGGGGCCAGCTCGGACCGACGCACTTCGGGCTGGGCTCTTCAACAGAGGCGCAGGTTCGCGTGGTTTGGCCGGACGGCCTGAGTGGCCCGTGGATGAACGTCGCCGCGAACCAGTACGTGGTGATCGACAGGGGCGCGGCCGAAGCACGACCGTGGGTTCCGTCCAAGGGTTGAAACGGAGGAACCGTCCGTCGCGAAGGCGTGGCTCGAGCGCCAGCTGGCTCGCGGGCTCGCTCAGCCTGACGCGCCGACCGCGGCGAGCTGCGCGGCGGGCACCCGGTAGCGCCGCCATGTGGCGAGGCGCATGCAGATCAACGAGAACGCCAGAATCGCCAGCCCAAAGATGGCGCCCTGCCCGCCCGGCATCGGCACGATCAGCAAGGTGGACGTGAATTCGACCGCGATCAGCACGTAGAGAATGCGGACGATGACGTCGCGCGACATGCGCGTACAGAGCAGCGCTCCGGCCGGCGCCCCGACCGCCACGACCGGCACCGCGGCCAGCCACATGTCCACGACGGGGCCGCGGAAGTCGGCCATCACCAGCGCGTGAGTGGCGAATCCGGTCCACGTCACGACCGTCAGCAGCACCACCGTGGTCGGCGTCACGACGCGCTCGCAGACTCGGAAGCCCAGGACCAGCAGGACGAACATGATCGTGTTCTCGCCCACCGCCGCGAGTCCCGACAGCAGGCCGCCGAGGAGGCCCGCTCCCATCAGGGCGGCGAGTTCGCCACGCCCGCACAGCTCGATGCAGTCGCGCCGATCCGGGGCGAACCGGCGGCTGATCCAGAGCGCCAGGCCCAGGCTGACGAGGATCGCGGTGAAGAGCAGCCGGACCGTGGAGCTCTGAAGCCGCGGCGCGATGAAGACGCACGACACGAAGACGCCGACCATCGCGGCCGGCGCCCCGAACCGGATGGCCCGCCACTCCAACGGCACCCGATTGCGGACGATGGTGATGGTCGCGCAACCCATGCCCACGCTCTGGATGGCGAAGGAGAAGAGGCGGGCCTGGTCGGCCGGCACGGACAGGACCTTCGTGAGCACCGGGAAGCCAACGGCACCGCCGCCTTCGGACGTCCCGCCGCCAACCAGCGATCCGAAGACCATCGTCAGGGAGACGCGCCAGTTCGTGGCGACTGCCTCCAGGGCGCGGTCGCCGCCGAGGATCAGCCAGCACAGGAAGACGGTGATGCCCAGGGCCGCATTGGTCCGCAGCATCGGCCCCAACGCCGGCCGCGGGGTTGGCGGCGCCGACGGGCGCGTGCTGGCCTGAACCGTGCTTGCTGTCACGGGCGGAATTCTGGCAGAGGCGCGGCTGCGTTGCCGGCTCACCGCACCAACCTCGGGGGCCGCCCGGACGCCGAATCCGGTCCGACCTCATGCCTATACTTCTCCCCGCCGACCGCCCGGGCGACTTCCCGGCGGCACGGAACGGCCGCTGACGGGTGCGGCCGACCGCTCGAACTTCATTCAACGGGGACGTGTCGGGAGGACGACTGGTGGAGAGGACGATTTCGCTTGGCGGCAAGCAGTATCCGGTGATCCTGCCGAGCATCCGCGACCCGCGACTGGGTATCGCGGCCGTCGTCTGGAGCCTTCACGTCCTCGGCCAGCTGGTGCTCCACTGGCCCCTCAGCGTGTGGCAGATCCTCGCCGCGGTCCTGACGTGCGCGGTCATCGAGATGGCCGTCACGTTCCGGCGCACCCGCGTCTTCGTGTTCCCCGGAAGCGCCCTCCTCACGGGCAGCGGCGTGGCGCTACTCATGCGCGTCGTCGGCACGCCCGCGAACCAGCCCTGGGCCACGAACGATCTCTACATGTTCGCTGGCGTGGCCGCGTTCTCCCTGGTCCAGAAATACGTCATCCGATATCACGGCAGGAACCTGTTCAA
The DNA here is from genome assembly GCA_003156975.1 of Chloroflexota bacterium. Taxonomy (GTDB): domain Bacteria; phylum Chloroflexota; class Limnocylindria; order Limnocylindrales; family CSP1-4; genus Fen-1039. The sequence continues at coordinate 27,421 of PMIE01000100.1, forward strand.
CCCGTCCAACGTGGGCCTGGTGGTCGCGTTCCTGATCTTCGGGAACAGCCGCCTGGAGCCGCTCAACCTGTGGTGGGCGCCGCTCAACGTCTGGATGATCATCGCCTACGCGGTCATCCTCGTCGGGGGAACGTACGTGATCTGGCGCGCGAAGGTATGGACGTTGTCGGTGACGTTCTTCATCTCGTTCGCCATCCTCCAGGCGATCGTGGCGAGCTCCGGCCATTGCATGACCGCCAACTGGGCGTTTGCTCCGGTGTGCGGCGCGGACTACTACCGGATCGTCATCTTGTCGCCCGAACTCTTCATCTACGCCTTCTTCATGGTCACCGATCCGCCGACCGTGCCAAGCGGCCGCGTGGCACGGGTCGCGTTCGCCATGTTCGCGGCCGTCTCCGCGACGCTGCTGATGGCGCCCCAGACCAACGAGTTCGGGACCAAGGTCGCCCTCCTCGGCGGGCTCACGATCCTGCTCGTCACCCGCCCGATCTTCGAACGCCTTCTGCCCGAGAAGGGTTCGGCGGCCGACACGCTCAAGGCCTTCGGCAACCAACTCGTGACCGGCGGCCGCCCGGGCCTGCTTCGACCTGTCGCGAGCATCGGAGCCATGGCCCTGATTCTCGCCGTCGTCGGTACGGGCGTCGTCTACGCCGGTACTCCGGCTCGCACGCCTGCCGCGCCGGACATGACCGAGGTCCTGAACGGGCTCCAGCAACCGATCGACCCGGGGACGCTCCCACCGATCACCGTCAACCAGTCGGTCAAGGATTGGGATCACGAGATCGCGGACAGCGCGCCCCAACTCCTGGCGGTCCTGGCCCAGAACCTCCAGATCGAGAACCAGGCGATGCTCCACCTGGACTCGAACCTCCTCACCGCCGTCGACCATGGCGACCGGCTGGATGAGATGCGGGCTCGGGTGAAGGACACCACCTCGACGGGCAAGTGCGTCATCGACGTCTACAAGTTCGACTCCGTGAACGTGACCCTGATCGTGCCGTTTGGCGTCCAGTCGGGGTTGAGCCTTGGCTTCAATGCGCGCGGCTCGGTCACCCACGAGACCTACGACTCGGCTAGCAAGCTCATCTCGACACAGTCGTCCCAGTTTGCCAACACGTTTGCCATCCGCCGGGCGACCGGAGCGCGCTGGCTCAACGTGGCCGTGCTTCCGCCTGGGACCGGCTCGTGAGCCAGCGTTGGTCGAAGCAGGCTGGCTTAGGCGAGGCGGCGGGCTTTGCGGACGTCTCGATCCAGCCGACGCAGGTCATTCGGCGACCGAATCTGCTGGCTCTAGCCGACCAGATCGATCCGGCTCTGGTCCCGGCCAACCTCGACAACGTGGCGACGGTGAGCGCGCTCGACGGCCTGTTTGCGAGCTCTCATCAGGGCGAGCAAGCCGGCCTGAGCCGGCGGCAGCCGGGCGTGCGCTGCTCCCCAACGAAGTCGATGCCGGCTCGATCTTCCGATCGGGCCGGCATCTGGCTACAGTGGGGAAGTACGGTCAGTAGGGGAGCGCGATGAGCACGCCACAGGATCCATCGGGCACTTCGATCAAGGGTTCGCTGGTCGCCGCCATCTTGGGCGGGATGCTCGCTGTTGGCCTGGTCGCGGCGCTAGCGATCTGGCTGATGCCCAAGATCATGCCCCGGATGATGGCCTCGGGCGATTGCTCCGAGCGTATGCGCGAATGCATGGAGAAGTGCGGCTGCGGCCCGTCCAAGGATGACCCCGAAGACTGAGCGGATCCGCAGTCACACCGACTTCACGAGCGCAAGGTCCTGCGGCAGAATTCCGTCTGCTAGCTGACCCGCACGTCGAGCTTATCGGCGACGACTCGCGCCGCCACGCGCAGGCACGTGTGGCAATGCGATACAGCCACGTCGTCAGCGCCACGAGGTCTCGAAGAGAATCGATGCCTCGATACGCCCGCAGGAAGGTCGACAGCCGCCGTCACAACCACCGCAGAAGCCGAATCTGGGACATTCAGGTCGGGCGGTTCGGGATCACCCTCGATCGGGGATGGCCACAAGGTCTCGCAAGGACCAGAGGGAAGATCGAAACGAGCGTGGGAGGAGACGCTCGGAAAGCCCACCTACTCGAATGGTCGCGGCGAGAGGAGTCGGGCCTCCGGCCTCTTCGCCCCGTCAGTCGCCGCGGTGACCCGCTGAACGGATCCCGAAGCTGCCCCAGTGGCCGGTGTACGGCAGCCAGTTCTCGGCGACATACTCCACGATCGCGGAGGCCGGGCCTTCGTGGAGAAGCTCGAGCAGATGCTCCAGGTCCGGACGGGGGCCCTCGGCGACGCAGCGGACGGCGCCGTCCTGCTCGTTCGAAACCCAGCCGGTGAGGCCGAGATGTTGGGCGTGGGAGACGACGTAGTAGCGGAAGCCGACGCCGTGGACGCGACCGGTGACGGTGGCCTCGAGGCGGGCCATCTCGGGGCGGCTCATCGACGCCCGCTCATCGGCGGCGGCTCCCCGCCGGACCCGCGCCCGACTGCCCCGCCGCCCCGGTCCCGGCCTGCGGCGCCACGTGCGGCCAGCTCAGAGCCAGCACGTCCAGCGCCAGTTCGGAGTTGACGTTGTCGTCCAGCTGAGTGGCGATCGCGGCAAGCTGCGCCTGGAAGGCTGAGAGGGCCGCGACCGGGACGGCCCCTGCAATGGCCGGCAGGTCGTCGATCAGTTCCATCTCCCGGATACGCCTTGGACCCCCCGCCCGAGCTACCGCAAGGTCCCGCCCGACCGAAGCCCATACGCCGATCAGCGTCGTGGCGGCGGAGCGCTTGTCTGCAGCAGCCATCTTGGGCGCCGCATCTGCTGCCGCGCCGTCGGCCTCATCGGGCTCTGCGGCCGCGACCGCGGCTGCCTTGCCCTTGCGGCCCCGTTTGGTTGGGGCCGCCACGCCGTCGTCGGCGACGGATCCATTCCCGCGCCCCTCATCCAGCGCAGCGTCGAGCGCCACGGCGGACTTCGTGAGCTCCCGGATCGTCGCCAGCCGCGTCTGCCGCCCCGCGCCGACCATGTCGAGGATGCCCCGCGCAATCTCGCCGCGGAGCCGTTCCGCGTCGGCCGAACGCGCATAGGCCAGGGCCAATCCGGGCCGGCCTTCGGCAAGCCGGGCAAGGCGGGCGGCCCGCGGAGCGTCGGCGGCGCCGAGTTCGCCCAACCAGCGTTCGATCTCCCGTCCTCCGGCCGCTCCCAGCCGGACTCGGACGCAGCGCGACCGAACGGTCGGCAGCAGGCACTCTTCGTCGTCGGCGCAGAGGATGATCGTGACCCCGGGCGGCGGTTCCTCGAGCATCTTGAGGAGTGCGTTCTGGGCGTCTTCGTTGAGGCGATGAGCCTGCTCGATGATCGCGACGCGCGCGCCGCCCTCAGCGGGCAGGAGCGACAGTTCGCCCAGCAGATGCCGGACGGTGCCCGGATCCGGGCGCGAGGAGTCGCCGATCTTGACCTGGCGGCCGGCGCCTTCAGGGGCGAGCCGGTGCAGGTCCGGGTGATTTCCCGAGGCCACCTGGCGGCAGCCCCTACAGCCACGGCACGGCCGCGCGCTTGGGTCCGGGTCGTTGCACAGAAGGCCCGCGGCCAGGTCCAGGGCGAGCGTCGTCTTCCCCACCGAGCCGGGCCCGACAAAGATGACGGCGTGAGGCGCCTGGCCGAGGATCATCGAGGCGACCTCGGCCAGGGCGCGGGGTTGACCGCGCGTCGCGGCGTTCTTCATGGCAGGTGCGGCGGGTTGCGGCCGCGCAGAGGCGGAAGCCTCCGGCTAGTCGCCGGCCGGCTCGCCACCCTCGGCGATCGCTTCACCCGCGGCCTCGGCGGCAGCGGCAGTCCTCTTGCGCGCCGGAGCACGCTTCTTGGGAGCTGCCGGCGCTGCGTCAACGCCACTGGCTTCGGCGCTTGCCTCGACACTCGCCTCGGCCGGCTTGCGGCGGCTGCGGCTGGCGGGCTTGGCCTTTTCGACGGGAGCCTCGCTTATCTCGGATGGGGCGGCGGCTTCGCCACTCGCCTCGGCCGGCTTGCGACGGCTGCGGCCGGCTGGCTTGGCCTTTTCGACGGGAGCCTCGCCCATTTGGGCGGCAGTGGCCTCATCGGCGGGAGCCGACTCGCTGCGAGACGGCCGGCTCAGCTTCGTGGAGAGCTGGGCTCGGAGAAGCTCCTCGAGCTCCGGCGGGACCTCGCTCCACGGCTCGGACGAGTCCCGGCCCATCGGCCGCGGCGTAACTACGCCACGACGCTGCTGCGGCAACGGCTGACGCACCGGCCGATCGTCTCGACGCCGCGGCTGCGACGGCGACTGCGATTGCGACTGGCGAGCCGGCTCGGGATAGCGCGACGACGTGCCGCGGGTCCCATAGCGCTCGCGGTCCATTGCCGACGCGTATGCGCTTCGAGCTCCACCTCGACCGCCTCCGCCCTGGCCGCGGCCGCCACGATTGGCACCGGCACCGGCACCGCTGCGGCGTCGCTCTGCCAGCAAGTACTCGGGGATCTCAGGCTCGGCGTAGTCGTCCTCATCGGAGGCGATAGGCGCAATGCGCGCCGGTCGGGTGTCCATGCCGATCTGGGAGTCCCACACCGATCCGAACTGATTCGGGCGTGCGGCCGGCTTGGCTGCAACCTCGCCCTCTTCAAGCTCAGCCGCTTCGCCTTCTGCCGCTTCGCCTTCGGCACCTTCTCCGAGAACCTGCGAACGGCCGTGACCGCGACCGCGACCGCCACGGCGGCGGCGGCGATGACCGGCCTCGCCATCGGCTCCGGCCTCGGTGGCCTCGCCATCGGCGCCTTCGACGATCTCTTCGGCAGCCTCGATGAGCAACTCCTCATCGACCGGTCCCCCGGCTTCCGCGCCGGTCGCTCGGGACAGCTTCTCACCCGGCAGGGCAACCAGACGACCGCCGGCACGCGGCGCGGTCCTGCTGGCAACGCCTCGCGCTGCCGGCCTTGCGCTTCGGCCGTCGGCGGCCGCAACGGCGGCCACCTCGTCCACGCCGTCGATCCGCCCGCCCCGGCTTCGACCGCGACCACGGCGTCCGCCGCGGCCTTCGGTCTGCTTGTCCGGGACTTCTGTCATCGAAAGATCCTCGTCATCACCCGCGACGCGCCGTCCGGACCGCGAAGAATCGCGATCGACGCGGGCCACCTGTGTGATGTCGTAGAACGCATCCGCAACTTCGATCAGGTCCGAGCTGGTGTTGNNNTCCAGGTTTCGAGCCGTCTTCATCATGTCGACGACAAGCTCGATATCCAGGTTTGCCTTGACCTTCCCGTCTCCGTACTTGCGGATGTCCTTGCTCACGACCTTGTAGCCGTGGCGGGCGAGGAAGGAATGGAAGTTGCGCTGGTTCTCGTTCTCCGGGTCCAGCCCCGTATATGCGTAGGCTCGCACGAAGTCACGTCCGGCCACGGCGGCCTTCAGAAGCGTGACGTAGTCGATGTCCGCGCCCGCCGCCTTCGCCGCGTAGAAGATATTCGCCACGTCTACGAAGACTGCGACGTTCTTGCTCACAAATGAACTCCTTGATGGTTAGGCCGGCGACGTGATCGTCGGCCTGTAACGTGAGGCGCCGGCGCTCTCTGGCTGCGCGGCTGCCTTTGTGAATTCAGCGTCCGGGCCGCGTCCTCGCGGCGATCGACGCCCTATATGTGTTTGAAGCTGACCTGGCGAAGCCATGAGCCTGCCAGCTCGGGAAATAGTCGGTATCCGGCAACAACATGACTTCGACTGCCGTGCAGCCCTTTCTTCGTGCCGAGAGAAGCATCTCTTCTATCAGCAGATCGGCGGCCTTCTCGCCGTCATACCCGTCGGCGACAACCAGCACATCGATGGTCCCGACGAACCCGCCGGTCCGCACTGATGGCCGCAGGCCGAGTACCGCGCCGCCTATCAGCTGGCGATTCGCTTCGACGAGCACGACGCTCGCATTGGGCAAATAGACGAGCTGACGCAGCAGACCGATCGCGTCCATAGGAGAGTCGCCATCGGGCACGGCACCTTTTTCCGCGCATAGCGCGTAGAACCGATCGACATCGGTGATGCGGGCCTGCCTGACCAGGTACTCCACTCGAACAGACGAACCTCAAGACGAGAGGGGCGATCGCACTGCTTGCGACAGCCAGAACGGCTGACAATCGCTTGCTGTAAGTGCCGGCGCTCTCGGGGTGGCGAACGGCTAACCGCTCGACAGCCACGCCTCGGTGGGTTGGCGACCGTGCAATACGCATCCGGATCGCCTGCGCCTAACTATACGGCAACATCGTCAAGCGGAGTAGCGGCATATCGCCGAATTGCGTCTGTCGACGAAATCTCGCCCAGAGCGAGCCGATCGGCGCGCTCCGGCGCGCCTAGAACAACCTTCTTCGACGCTCCTCGAAGACCTCAAAGATCCCGCGCGAGAAGAGGACCATCCCGATGGCCGCCAGCCAGGCGCCGATCCCTTGCTGCGGAGGCCACGGCAAGATCTGCTTCTGGGCCAGGTAGAAGAGATACCAGACATAGCCGATGAGTATCGTGACGAAGAGGACCAGATAGGCGAGCGGATGGTCGATCGCAATCGGTTTCTCCGAGGCGAAAGGAAGGGTCACGAGTAGCAGGGCCGCCACGGATGGCGCGAACATTCCCAGGAAGACGCGGCCGTCCGCGATTCCAACGCCTCTGGTTGCCGGCAGTTCGCCCGGGCCGCCCCCGATTTGCCACCATTGCAGCATGGTCGCGCCGACGATCAGGATGGCCCCAATGGCGATCATCCAGTGACCGCGGGTGGCATTGGTGCGATTCATAGACGGTTCCTCAAGACTCGTACGCCGCCGGTCGGAGCACGCCGACGAAGCGGAGGTTTCTGTATACCTCCCCGAAGTCGAGACCATACCCCACAACGAACGCGTCCGGGATTTCGAAGCCGACGTAGCCGAGCGGGATCTCGACGAGCCTCCTGGCCGGTTTGTCCAGGAGAGCGCAAACCTTGATCGAGCGCGGGTTCTTGCCCTTCAGATATCGGAGCAGGTAGTTCAAGGTCAGGCCGGTGTCGATGATGTCCTCGACGAGCAGGACATCGCGGCCGTCGATGGGCGCGCTGAGATCCTTGAGGATTCGAACCAGGCCGGACGACTCGGTTGCCGTTCCGCCGTAGCTCGAGACTTCCATCAGGTCGATTCGAAGCGGCAGGTCGATCCGGCGCATCAGGTCCGCCATGAACGGCAGCGAGCCCTTGAGGACGCTGACCAGCGTCACTTCGTGGCCGGCGTAGTCGGCGCTGATCTGACGACCGAGTTCGGCGACCCTGGCCGCGATCTGCTCTTCGGTCAGAAGCACCTCGGCGACGTCTGCCTTCATGTCCTGGGAAGCTTTCATCGCTACCTCTTCATCACGTGGCGGGTGCGTGAATGGTGGCCGCAGCGGCCCTCCGAACAGCTCGGCGGCGGGCGGACCGCGAGCGGCGCTCGTAGCGAGGGCCCGGCTCGGCAATCCACCCCGATTCGGCGGGGTCCGTGTCGTCCTTCGAGCCGGCGGATCGATCCAGCCCATCCAGCCGGTCTTCCGGCCCAACGGTGCCGTCGACTTCCTGGTGCGACGTGACCTGACCCAGCGTACCGCTGAACTCCGATACGAGCGCGGACCGCCCGTACTTGAGCATGAGGGCGCGGAAGTCGCGCGCATAGAAGAGCTTGATCCTGAGCCCCGGATAGAGCTCGCGAAGGCGACGGACCTTTCGGTTCTTCTTGCGTACGAGTCGCTGCTGGAGCGTCGTCAGCTCGATGAAGAGCTCCAGGTCCGGCAGGAAGAAGTCCGGGGCGAAGCTCTCCAGGACGTTGCCGTCCAGGTCCCACAGGATCGGGAAGACCGTCGGCTCGTACTCCCAGGCGACCTGATAGAAGTCCAGGATGCGGCCCAACTCGGCTTCGCTGGCGTGCGCGAAGGCATAGTCTGGATGCGGGCCGCGGGCCGCCTCGAAATCGGTCATACGGCCGGCCCAATGATCAGCTGCAGTCGCGGATCCACCCCACAAGTCTATCCGCTCGGGACGCTCAGGGGGCGCGTCTGATAGCACGCCGGCGTTGCCACCTATACTCCCTGGGGGTATCATTTTCGGTGTCGCGGCCTTGCGTGCGCGGCCTCGGCAGGACAACGAAGCGAGGACGAGTTGCCAGGACAGGGCGAAGTCACGAATGTGAGCGTCGAGGGGACGGCCGGCGCGGTTGCCGACCGGCTCGATCCCGGCGCCGGCACGTCCGAACTGGATGCTTCCTTCCGCCACTCGTACACGCGCGACCAGTCGATCCTGATCCGCCGCCTTCGCCGCATCGAAGGTCAGGTTCGAGGCATCGAGCGGATGATCGAGCGCAAGGAATACTGCATCGACATCCTGCAGCAGACGGCCGCGCTCCGCGCCGCCGTCGACTCGGTGGCCCTGCTCATCCTCGAAGACCACGTTCAGGGCTGCGTGCGCAGTGCCGCCGAACATGGCGACGCGGATCGGTACATCGAGGAGGTCCTGGACGTTGTCCGACGCACCCTCGGCAAGCCCGTCCGCAACCCGCGGGTCTGATTGGGCGGCCCGGAGACTGCGGCGCCTTCCGCAGTGGCGACGGCGCCACTCGACTCGTCCACGTACTCGTCCACGTACGTCGGGCTACGTAGGGACTTATCCACTTTCGTGGAAGACTGCCCGATTCTCGTGGAAAACCTCGTTGACGAGGTCGGTGCCGGCCCCTACTGTCCGTCATCCGCACCGCAGCTGCGGACCGTCAGATGGGTAACCGCGTTGGCGAAGGGATCGGGGAAACCCGACCGGACACTGGACCAGGGCGGAAAGACCGAGGGACGCCGGGTGCGCGACGAGAAGACGCCGGGAGCGGCGCGGCCGTGAGGAACGGGAGTCCACAGATGACCCCACCCCAGGATCGCGATCCGCTCCCGACGTGCGTTAACGACCTTTCGCCGCTGCCGCCGGAGTACTGGGAGGCACTTCGCGGCGGGTTGGGTTCGATCTCGCTTGGCGATGGTTTTGGAGGCCGCGGCGTGGGGTCGGAGGGCGGCGGCGTCTCCGAGGCAGGTCTACAGGCCATCGGCGACCACGTTCGCCTGCTCCTGGCCTGGAACTCGGCCATAAACCTGAGCGGGATCCGCGATGTGGAGGGGATCGCCCGGCAGCATGTCCTGGACAGCCTGACGGCGGTTCCACTCCTGCGCCGGGCGGGGATCGACGACTTCATCGACATCGGCAGCGGCGGCGGGTACCCCGGGATCCCGCTGGCAATCGCCCTGCCGGCGCGGCGGGCGCTGCTCGTGGAATCGATCGCGAAGAAGGCGCGGTTCCTGATGGCGGCAGTGGCCGTTGCCGGCGTGGCCGACCGCGTCGCCGTCATGGCCGGCCGAGCGGAGACGCTCGCCGCGGACCCGAACCATCGCGGCCGTTGGGGAGCCGTCGTTGCCCGCGCCGTGGCGGACCTCACCGAGTTGGGCGAGTTGTCGCTGCCGCTCCTGCGGCCCGGCGGCCTGCTCGTGGCCTGGAAGAGGCGCCCGATCGATGAGGAAGTCTCGGCGGCGGCGCGGGCCGTGCGCCAGATGGGCGGACGGGTCGCCGACCTCGAGGTCGTCTCGGTGCCGGGCCTGGAGGATCACCTCCTCGTCGTCGTCGAGAAGGTGGCCGAAACTCCGCGCGAATTCCCGCGCGATCCTGCTGCCCGCCGGCGCCGGCCGCTGTAGGGTCCGGGCATGCTCATCGCCGTCCTCTCCGACATCCACTCGAACCTGCGAGCGCTGGATGCGGTGCTCGGCTCGATCGGAACGGTGGACGCCGTCTGGCACCTCGGCGACGTCGTGGGCTACGGCCCCGAACCACAGTCGGTGGTGAACCGGCTGCGCGAGGCCGGCGCGATTGGGGTCAGAGGCAATCACGACGAGGCCGGGGGCGGCGGCACCTGCATCGAGTTCTTCAACGAGGACGGATACAAGGCGATGGTGTGGACACGCACCCGGATCGACGAGTCGGCGCGCCTCTACCTGGCCGGGCTACCCGAACAGCGCATGCCCGAAGGATCGGACTTCACCCTGGCTCACGGCAGCCCGAGCGATCCCATCTGGGAATATGTGGACTCGCCTGAAGTCGCCCAGGCCAACCTTTCCGCCTTCGACACCACTTACTGCCTCGTCGGTCACACCCACGTCCCGCGCCTCTTCCGCCAGTTGCGAGGGCGCATGCGGGCGATCGCGGTGGACCGGGGCGGCCGCCTCGCCCTCGACGGCCGGCGCATGATCCTCAATCCCGGCAGCGTCGGGCAGCCTCGCGACGGCGATCCGATGGCCGCCTACATGCTCATCGACACCGCGACCGCCGAGGCCACCTGGCAGCGAGTGGAGTACGACATCGCCGCGACGCAGGCGGCAATCGTCGCCGCCGGCCTGCCTCCGCACCTCGCCCGGCGCCTGAGTTCGGGGCGATGACGGGCCGAATGGCCTCCCGCATGCCAATTTGGGTGGCCCGGATCGTGCCTTGCGGGCCGCGCTGATGGAGCCGCAGGTACGGCCTCGGGGCCCGGGACTGCGTGCTAGCCTTGCCCGGTTCGACCGAACGACAGCGTCCGGCTGGGCGCGTGCGTCGGCTGGGGTCGCGATCGCCGATGCCCCGACGCCGACGGCCGCGGCCGCTCCCAGCAATAGAGGAATCCGCGCTCGATGACCACTCCTCGTCCACCGCTCCACGGCCGCAAACTCGGCGACCGGCGCGTGGTGGTGAATCGGCCGCACTCGGACTTCTTCCGATACGCCGGCCCCGGCACCATGGTCGCCAAAGCGGCAGCGAGCGCGCCCACTACCGCAGTCGGGCGCCGCGTGGCACGAGTGAGGGCATTCGTCTTCGGCAAGCCGCTCACCAGCGCGGCGGAGATCGGCGAGCGGCTCTCCAAGAAGCTGGCCCTGCCGATCTTCAGTTCGGACGCCATCTCGTCCTCCGCATACGCGACCGACGAAATCTTGCGCGTCCTGATCCTGGCCGGCATCGCCTGGCTGACGTGGTCCATCTGGGTAGCCGCCGCGATCGCCCTGATGCTGACCATCGTTGCCCTGAGCTACCGGCAGGTCTGCCATGGCTACCCGTCGGGCGGTGGCGCCTACGTGGTGGCCCGAGAGAACCTCGGCCCCAACTTCGGCCTCATCGCCGCCGCCGCGTTGATGGTGGACTACGTGATGACCGTCGCCGTGTCGAGCGCGGCGGCCCTCGCCAACCTGTCCGCGTACTTCGAAGTGATCAAGCCCTACAGCGTCGAGCTGGGGGCGGTGATCATCATCCTGGTCACGGCCGCGAATCTCCGTGGCGTTCGCGAGTCGGGCAACATCTTCGCCATCCCCACGTACATGTTCGTCGGCATGGCCCTGCTCGTGATCGGCATGGGCACGGCGAACGTGCTCACCGGGCATGCGCACATGGTGGAGCCGTCCAAGTTCGCCGAGAAGGCAGGGACAGAGGCATTCACGATCTTCCTGCTGCTCAAGGCGTTCGCGGGAGGATCCGTGGCCCTGACCGGCGTTGAGGCGATCGCCAACGGCGTGCCTGCATTCAAGCCGCCCGAAGCGAAGAACGCCGCCAACACCCTGATCATCATGGCTCTGCTCCTTGGCGTGATCTTCGTCGGCCTGACCTTCGTCGGCATGAACTACGGGGTCAGAGCCGAGACCTCCGCAGGCCAGCCGGTTCTCGCCCAGATCGGATCGGCCGTGTTCGGCCCGGGCATCCTCTTTGCCCTGCTGCAAGTCAGCGCCGCCTTGATCCTGTTCCTGGCCTGCAACACCAGCTTCAACGCCTTCCCGCGGCTGGCGGCCATCCTCGCCAAGGACGACTCGATGCCGCGCCAGTTCGCCTTCCGGGGCGACCGGCTGGCCTTCTCCTGGGGCATCGTCGTGCTGGCCGCGGCCGCGATCGGCATGCTCTGGGCCTTCAACGCCTCGGTGGACGCGCTCATCCCGCTCTACTCGGTCGGCGTGTTCATCTGCTTCACGCTGTCGCAGGCCGGGATGGTCATCCACTGGCGGCACGAGCGAAGCGCAGGCTGGGCCTGGCGCAGCGTGCTCAACGGATTCGGCGCACTCCTGACCGGCGTCGTCTTCCTGGTCGTGGCCTACGAGAAGTTCTTCAACGGCGCCTGGATGGTCCTGATCTTCATTCCGGCCCTGATCGGGATGATGATGTTCATCCGGCACCAGTACGCCGCATCGTCCCGGGCGCTCCAGATGCGACCGGGAACCGCAATCCCGCAGCCCCACCGCCACAACCGCGTGGTGATCCCAATTTCGGGCGTGAACCGCGCCGTCGTCCAGGCTCTGAACGTGGCCCGATCCATTACCACCGACATTCGCGCCGTCTACGTCTCCGACGACCCCGCGACGAGCACCGAGGTTCGCGAGCACTGGGTCCAGTCCGTGCCGGACGTGCCGCTCGTCGTCGTCGAGTCGCCGTACCGCGCCCTCATCGCCCCGCTTGTCGCCTATCTCGACGTCCTGGATCGTTCCTGGCCCGCGGATCAGGAGAAGCCGATTACCTTCGTCCTGATCCCCGAGTACGTGGCTCGCAGCTGGTGGGAGCGGATGCTCTACAACCAGGCAGCCAAACAGCTGCGCGCAACGCTCCTCGGCCGGCCGCATACCGTCGTGATCAACGTCCCGTACCGCCGCGACGAAACCCATGTCACCGCCGCGGCGGAGGAGAAGCACCCGGATGGCACACTGGTCCCCGGAGAGAACGGCGTCGCCACCGATCGCTCATCGGCCGACCGCCCGTCCACGAGCGGACGGCGCTAGGGCTCGGCTGCGACCCTCGTAGCGGCCCCGCAGGCCGCGCGGAGTGATCGTTGGGCCGAACGGGAAGGCGCCGGTGCGCATCCGGATCGGCCCTCTCCACACCTTCGGCTCATGCATAAAAGCGCGCCGGTGGTATCGTTCCCGCTCGTAAGCGATCCTGGTCGCGACCCGCTGTCACGAGAACGGAGGTCCGGTGCCCGAGGCGATTCCGCCCGTTTTCCGGCGCGCCGTCATTGCCCTCAGCGGTGGTGCCGTGGATGAGACTGTCGTCCGTCTGGCCCTCGAGTTCGGGCGCGCATCCCGTGCCGAGTTGATCGCGATCCACGTCGTGGAGCTCAACTGGACTCAGCCGCTCGACGCCGACGTGGCGGAGCGATCGGAGGAGGCCCAGCGGGTACTCGACGCCGCCGAAGGCGTGGCCGAAGCCATGCACGGCAAGCTCGAGGCGGTCCTGGTTCAGGCTCGCGATGTGGGTGCGGCGATCGTGGACGAGGCCGCGGCACGCGATGCGGACTTGCTGATTCTTGGCCTGCCATACCGAACCCGCTTCGGCGGCGACTTCGCTATCGGGCGGGCCGTCCCCTATGCGTTGAAGAACGCCCCCTGCGCCGTGTGGGTGGTGCGCGAACCGATGGGCGAGGAGCCTCAATGAAGATCGTGATCGTGGGGTGCGGCCGCGTCGGGTCGACACTCGCCGAAAACCTCGACGCAGACGGCCACGAAGTCATCATCTTCGACATCCGGACTTCGGCCTTCGATCGGCTTCCGGAGACGTTCAAGGGCGTAGCGATCCGGGGCGATGGGACGGACGCCGAAGTGCTGAAGCGGGCCGGCGCTCAAGGCGCCGACATCTTCCTGTCGCTGACGGAAGGTGACAACCGCAACATCATGGCCGCCCAGGTAGCCACCGAGTCGTTCGGTGTTCCGCAGGTCATCGCCAAGATCAACGACCCGGTCCGGGCCGCGGCCTATTCAGAGCTGGGCGTCGTCACGCTGTGCCGGACCAACCTGATGGTCGACTCGGTGGCCCAGTACTTGAACCTGCCGATGCAGACGGGCCCCGGCATCGATATCCCCGAGACACCGGGCCGCGAGCATCCCCATCCGTCGGCCGACACCATCGAAACCCCGGCTTTCCGCCATCCGGGGCCGGATCCGGAAGCCGCGAGCGGGGCGGCCGACCGCCGAAACATCACCAGCGAAGCCGACGCGGCTCGAGCCAGGCGGCTCGGTTTTCGTCGGACGCGCGGCTAGGCGCGGGTAGGAGAGCGACATGTTCGTCATCGTTGTAGGCGGCGGCAAGGTCGGGTACTTCCTCGCCCGCGAGCTCATCGGAGCCGGCCACGAGGTCGCCCTGATGGAGCGGGACAGGGCCCGCGCCGTGCAGATCACCGAGGAAATCGGGTCGATCGTCATTCCCCAGGACGGCTGCGAGGGCAAATACCTGGGCCAGGCCGGTGCCAATCGGGCCGACATCGTGGCCGCCGTCACCGGCGACGACGAGGACAACCTGGTCATCTGCCAGATGGCCAAGCATCACTTCGACGTGCCGCGGACCATCGCCCGGGTCAACAACCCCAAGAACGAGAGCCTCTTCAAGCACCTCGGCGTAGACGAGATCGTGTCGCCGACCCGGATGATTCTCGGCTCCATTGAGGCCGACATCCCGGTCCACGAGCTGCTCCACCTGGCGGTGCTCGGCGGCGGCGAGCTGGAGCTCGTCGAGGCTCAGTTGCGCATCGGATCGCCCGCGGTGGGAGTCACCGCCGGCAGCCTCAACCTCCCCGACGGGTGCTCGATCTTCGCCATCATTCGCGACGACCGGGCCATGTCGGTTCGCTCCGAGACGGAGCTTCAGGAAGGCGACAAGGTCATCGGTATCGGCCGGACCGAGTGCGAGGCCGAGCTCCACAGGATCCTGCTGGGCGACACCGACTCGCAGGACTAGGCGGCGGGGCGGCCCGCTGAGGCAGACCGCCCGACCGATCGGCGCGCTAGCTGTTCAGATACAGCAGCGCCAGACCGGCGATCGCCACTGCAGCTCCCAGGTACCAGAGGCGCGGCGGCTTGTGGCCCTGGAGCCAGAAGGCGAACGGGACCGCGATCAACGGCGCCACGGCCTGGATCGCCTGCGCCTGGCCGGCGGGGATCGTCTGAAGTGCCCACACGAGGAACGTGACGCCCAGGATCGGGCCGAAGATCGAGTTGAGGCCGCCCCAGAAGAGCGGGCGAGTGGTCAGCTTGCCGCCGTCGGAGCTGAGGACGGACTTGATCGAACCGTCGGCCGCGGCAAAGCCCCACTTGCGACGCCACACGAAGCGGGCGATGGCATAGACGATGAGGGCGACGAGGAAGCCGCCGATCAGCCGCTGGAAGGCAACGGTGATCGTGTCCGGCGGGGTGTGAGCCGCCTTCATGAGCATCTGGCCGTGCTTGGTGGCGGCGACGCTGATGCCCTGAGCCACGGCCGCAAGAAGGGCCAGGCCGACGCCGAGTGCGACGCCCTTGAGGGCCACTCCCTTGATGACGGTCGACCGGACGTACGGCAGGAGGCCGATGACCACGCCGACGAGGATCACCGCGCACAGTTCGATCTGAAGCGTCGTCAACTTGTCCGCATACCAGAACCAGGCCACGACGGCCGCGACGGGCGCAGCGATCGTCTCCTCGATGAGCGACGCGAGCGGCGCGCCCAGCCTGGACAGCGAGGCGAGCAGAGACAGGCCGCCTATGCCGAAACCGATAGCGCCGGCGGCGATGAAGAGCTGCGTCTGGCCGCGCATCCCCTGGCCGAAGGCGAAGGCCCACACGCCCAGGATCAGGAGAGCGAACGAGAGTCGAATGACGTTGGCGCGGACGAAGCCGATGAGTGCAATGGCGCGTCCGGCAACGACCGGCGTGATGCCGAAGAAGAATGCGGTGAACAGGGCGCCGATCATCGGACGGACCTCATCCGGGGAGCGGCGATCCGTCGCTGTGGGGACGGGCAGGCGGGCACGGCGACTCTAATGGTCATGTAGTAACTCTTTCTTCGGGAGGTTTCAACGAATCTACACGCCGGCTCCCCGCCCGGCCCCGCGCCTCATGTCCCGTTCAACTGGGCCGCCGGTCACTGCGCCGGCGCCCCGAATGGCCCGGCGGGTCGGGCCGGGGCTGGGGCGTTGGCGTCGGCGTCCCACCGAGCGGCGCCGGCCTACTTCAGGAGCTGCGCGGCGAGCCGCTCGCCCAGGCCGATGGCGTAGTTCTGGCCGCGATCGTGCGGATAGACCTGCCCGATGGTCGCCACGTAAAGGCCCGGAAGCGGCGTTTCGAACGGAGGGATCCGGTCTCGGAAGTCCGTCCCAACGATCGGCTGCGCGTCCCGAACGGCGAAGAGCCACCGATCCGTGATCCAGCTCTTGTCGAAGGTCGGGTTGATGCGCGCCAGGTGCGGGGCGAAGGCATCGACGAGCTGGTCGGCGCTGAGGCTGAGCATCGGATCGGCCGGATCCCGGTAGCTGCCGAGGTAGACGATGCGACGGCCACCGTATTCGGACGGGGCGCGCATGTTCGTGTGCTCGACGACGACGAGGAACGGGTAGCCCGCGTCGTTGACGTTGAGCCAGTACGTGTCGGTCAGCGACCGGTCCAGAGCGAGGATCAGGCAGTGGGCGGTCTGGGCCGGCACCGTCGCGTATCGAGCCCGCCACGAATCGGGCAGTTCGGAGGCGAGGTCGGCGGTGAGGCGGGGCGGGAGCGTGGAGATGACCGCGTCGTGGCGCTGGGTCTCGATGCCCGACGCGCCTCGGGCTCGCACGCTGTATCCGTTGTCGGTCCGCTCCACGGACTCAACGGCCGTGTTCAGCCTGACCGTCCCGCCGGCGCCACGAACCCGCTCGGCCAGCCCCTCGTACAGGGGCCGAAACCCTCCGCGCGGATAGCCGAGCGCCGACGTCCTGTCGTGGACCCTCGCCCAGAACCACGGCAGGGCGATTTCTTCCGCGGCGGCCCCGAACTTGCCCTCGAACAGCGGCCGCCAGATCCGGTCGTAGGAGGCGCGGCCCATCCAGCGTCGAAGCCACGGACCGGCGGCCCGGCCCTCCAGCAAACCGCCTCGCGGGATCAGCCGCAGCGCCGCCAGAGTCGCACCCATCCGCAGGCGGGCCGACAACGGCAAGCCCCGGAACCTCAGCAGCGAAATCGGCGAGTCCAGCTGCGCGATCTTGCCGTCAAGCAGCGTGGCCGTCAGCGGGTGCGTCCAGGACAGGCCCTCGGCGAGGCCGAGCTCCTCATAGGTCCGGCGCACGATGCGGTCCGACCTGAACACGTGGTGATAGAAACGCTCGAGCCACACACCGGGCTCTACCTCGAAGCCGGCGGCCTGGCCTCCGACGAAACCGTCCCTCTCGTAGACGGTCACGGAGCGGCCCGCTTCTGCGAGCCGCCGGGCCACGCTCAGGCCGATCGCCCCCGCGCCGATGACCGCCCAGCTCTGGGCATGGAACGCGTCTCGAGGATCGCCGACGATCGAGGCCGGAGAAGGCGTCGGGGTAGTCACCGGGCTAGTCTATCGGTTGGTGGATGGCTCACGAAGGGACGCCGACGGGTGGCGGGCACGGGAAATCCGAAGGTCGTAGCGGCTACACTTCCACCACCCCAGCCGGCGTGGCTATCGTGGAGCGTCGCGCGAGGGTTCGCCAGAACGAGGGCCCGCTTGTCCGCGGCTGAAATCCAGGTCAGTGAGTCGACCGGCGCGAGGGCTGGATGGTGGCGCGGACTCGCCCTCGAAGGCGTCCGGACTCTGCCGATTGTGGCCCTGGCGCTGGCGAATCTGATCCCGGGCCTGCTGCTGGGGCCGGCCCTGGATGCCGCCGTCTTCTTGTTGATCGGGAAGGGCGTGAGCCACGGGGCGATGCCTTACCTGGGCTACTGGGATCACAAGCCGCCGGGTGTGTATCTGCTCAATGCGGCCGGGCAGGCTGGCCTGCCGTGGCTCGATCCATGGGTAGTGGATTGGCTGCTCACGTTGGTGGCGACCGTGATCGCCGTGGTCATTCTGGAGAGGCTGCTTCGTCCCCGGGTTGGAGCCGCGATCGCTCTGGCAGTCGCCCTGGCCTGCGAATGCATCGTCACCGCCTATCCAATCGCCATCGGCGGCGGCTACACGGAGTCTCTGGCTCTGCCGCTGATGGTCGGCGGGCTATTCCTGTTGGCCCGGGGCGACCACCGGGCACGTTCCCTGGCAGCCGCCGGGCTTGTCCTCGCGGCCGGGTGCCTCTTCTCCCTGCAGGTGCTGCCGGGAGCCGCGGCGATCGGGCTCGCCATGGTCGTGTCGACACCGCGTGAAATGCTCCGGAGAATTGCGCCGCTGGCCGCGGCCGGACTGCTTCTACCGCTTGCCGCCCTTGCCTGGCTGGCCTGGGGAGGAGCCCTCGGCGCGGCAGTGGACCAGCTCGTCCACTACAACTCGGTGTATCGGACTTCGGGCAGCAGCTGGATTCCGGCGGATGTGGTCACCGAGGGGATCGCCGCCATCTGCCTGCTTCTGCCGGTCCTGGTGAGCTGCCTCAGGATTGTTCGGGGGCACCTCGCCGTCGACCGGGTCAGCGCGGCGTGCCTCGGCTGGGTCGCCGGATTCCTGGCTCTCGTGGTCTACGAGCAGCGTCTCTATCCGCACTACCTGATCCTGCTCGCCCCGGCTCTGGCGGTCATCGCGGCTCCTTCGGTGGCGTGGTTCGTCGCCAGTTTGCGGTCTCCACGGCCGGCGCTCCGGCGGGCCGGGTTCTCGTTTCTCGCCATCACGGCGGTTCTGGTGCTGATGCTCCAGGCATGGAGCGTGGAGTGGCTCGTGATCACGGCGCCACGCGATTCCACCTGGCGGACGGAAACCCAGAGTGTCACCCGCTGGATCGACTCCCAGACGCCCGAGTCCGCGACCGTCTACGTCTGGGGTAATCACCCCGAGCTGTACCTGCGGTTCGACCGGACGCCGGCCCAGCCGTACCTCTATGAGTTCCCGCTCACGACTGAAGGCTACTGGTCACCCGCAGCCACCCACGACCTCGTCGAGAGATGGTTGCAGGCGGGTCCGGACGTGATCGTTGAAGCGCCATCGTCGGTTCCCTTGTCGCTCCCGGCCATCAAGACTCAGGACCCGCGCAACTACGACTCTCTGGCCGAGCTCCGGACGTTCATCCACGATCGATACCAACTATCCCTTGACCAGGCCGACTTGCGGGTCTGGCGGAGGCTGCCATGAACAGGGCCATGACCGGCGGCAGGTGGGCTTCCTTCGCCGCTCTCGGCGGCCTGCTACTCATGCCGGGACTGTGGTTCGGGCCGACATTCGACGCCGCCGCGTTCATGCTCGTCGGGTCGGGGATCCGGGCCGGCGGCATGCCGTATCGGGACTTCTGGGATGACAAGCCGCCGGGCCTGTACCTCCTGAACGCCATCTCCCAGGCGGGCTTGCCCTGGCTCGACCGCTGGCTGGTGTGCTGGTTGCTGAGCCTGTCCTTCACGGTGGCTGCGGCGATCATCTTCGAGTCGCTGCTGCGGCCCCGGGTCGGGGCGTTGGTCGCCTGGGGCGCGGCCCTGGTTCTTCTTTGCTTCGTCGCCTCGTACCCGATGGCGCTCGGCGGCGGCTACGGCGAAACCTTCGCTCTGCCGTTCGTGCTGGGAGCCGTCTGGATCCTGAGCAGATCGGAGCGGCGGTTCAGAGATGTGGCTGCGACGGGCGCGCTGCTGAGCATCGCTTGCCTGCTTTCGCTCCAGTCGGCCCCCGCAGCGGTCGCGATCGGGCTGGCGACGGCCGCCAGCATGACGATCCGACCGACATTGGGGCGGTTCGCGGTCCTCGGCATGTCCGGTCTGGCGATCCCACTCGTGCTGGCCGGCTGGCTGATTCTGGGCGGAGCCGGCCAGCAGGCCTATGACGTCGTCGTCCGGTACAACTCGGACTTCTACCGGCTGAACGGCCAGTCGCTCTTCTGGCTCCGCCTGATGCTCGCCGGGATCGTCGTTTCGGCCCTCCTGCCGTCCGTCGCGGCTCAGGTTGTGTCGTGGTTGCGTGGAAGACGGCGGCCGGATCGCGTCGAGGCGGCCTGCGCCGGTTGGCTGGTAGCGGCCGTCCTGTCGTTCGCGTATGAGCAGCGGGTCTTCATGCACTACCTGATCCTCGTCGCCCCGGCGCTGATCGTGATCGGCGCGCCGGCGTTCGTGAGGCTGTCGAAGCTTCTGCGTTCGCCCCGCGCCGCCGCGCGCCGAGTCGCGATAGTGGCCCAGAGCTCGGCCGCGGCGATGCTGATCGTGATCTTGCTCTGGGGAGCTCAGTGGCCGGGCAGCTCGGCCGGGATCACGAACGCCTGGCATGCGGATGAAACCGCCGTTTCCGGCTGGGTGAGAGACAACACCCCGGCCTCGGCGACGGTCTTCGTCTGGGGCGATCACCCCGAGATCTACATCGATGCCGACCGATGGCCCGCCTGCCGCTGGATCTTCATGGATCCGATGACCACTCGGGGATATTGGTCCCAGGAGGCGACAAACGACCTCCTGGCGCAGTGGCAGGCGAACCCGCCGGCGGTGGTCGTCGAGACTCCCGCGGCCATTCCTCTCTTCCGAGAAGGTGTTTCGGCGGCGGACGACCCGCGAACCTACGACGTTCTGGCCGGACTCAGATCCTTCGTGCGCGACGGCTACCGGCTCGCCCACACCCAGGGCCAGGCGGACGTCTGGCTCAGGCGGTAGAGGCGGACCGGACGGTCCAATTCACGCACAGCTAGAGTGGCGGCCGGGTGCCCGGTGGCTCGCGATCGGTCGAACACGTGGATACCAGCCACGCCTTGGCTAAATGAGCGAATGGACCGCTCGGAACGCGACCGGTCGAACATCCAGCAATTCAGGCGAGCGCGCACGGCGGGCCGACTGCGGTAGTCTGGGGGCGCATGTTTTGCGGAGTCACCTGAGAGGGGAAATGGGCATGGGCAAGTTGGGCAAAGGGTCGGCGTGGCGTCTCGCGCTCGTCGTCGTGGCGGTCATCGGATTGGCCGGATGCGCCGGGCCTGCGGCCAGCCCCAGCGCGCAGCTCACGGCAGTTCCAAGCGTCCAGGGCATGTTGACTGCGAATCCCAGCCCCACCCCGACGCCGACGCTCGCACCAACCTCTTCCCCGACGGCGCGGCCACCGCTCAAGTTCGTCGCGACCGGCAGCATGCACGTCGCACGTGAGTACGCCACGGCCACGCTTCTACCGAATGGCAAGGTCCTCATCACCGGTGGAATGGCGGACTTTGGGCTTACTCGGGACTTCTATGCATCGGCCGAGCTGTATGACCCAGCCACAGGCAAGTTCACCAAGACCGGGTCGATGACAGTGGCACGCACCAACCACACGGCAACTCTGCTCGCAGATGGACGCGTCCTGATCGCGGGGGGCTACGGCTGCGCGGACCCACGACAATGCTCCGGCGTCTTTGTCGGCGACATGAAGGATCTCGGTTCCGCGGAGTTGTATGACCCCAAGACCGGCAAGTTCAGCTCGACGGGCTCCGTGATCGGGACTTTCGCCAACGGGACTGGGACTCTTCTGGCCGACGGTCGAGTCCTGCTGGCCGAGGGCGATGGCGGCCCGGCTGAACTCTACGACGCACAGTCTGGCAAGTTCGTGGCAACGGGCAAGGAGATAGGCTTCGCGAATGCTACGGCGGCACTCCTGCCAAATGGCAAGGTCCTGCTGACCGGTCAATCGGTGACCCGCAGTGCCACGACTCGTTTCCCCCTCATCGGCGAGATCTACGACGAGGCGAGCGGCAAGTTCACGAAGGTGTCGTTTGAGCTTCCACCCGGCTCTACGCAATCGGCCCAGTACAACGGCCAGGTTGTCAAACCGTTCTCGATGACCGGCCCTATCACAGTCCTCAAGGATGGCCGCATCCTTCTCTTTCAAGGTGGCTATCTAGAGACATACGACCCTGCGGCCGGCTCATGCGTTGCCGCTGGTTTCGTATCGCCTGGCGCTCAGTGGGAGATCCCGACCGCCACTCTGCTCAGCGACGGCCGGGTTCTGATCCTGGGAGGCGGCGTCAAACCGGACAGCAACCCTGAAAACAACGAAGTGATCACCAACTCAGCCGTCCTGTACGACCCTTCCGGAGGAGCCCACGCGATCGGTTCGATGAAGAGCGCCCGTCGCTACCACACGGCCACCCTCTTGTCCAACGGTGCTGTCCTGATCGCTGGCGGCCAAGATGCGCACGGGAAACCCGTTGCTTCCGCCGAGCTGTTCAAGCCGTGACAGAGCAGCGGCCCTCGTTGCGTCTCGCGCTCGTCGTCGTGGCGGTCATCGGATTGGCCGGATGCGCCGGGCCTGCGGCCAGCCCCAGCGCGCAGCTCACGGCAGTTCCAAGCGTCCTGGGCACGTGGACCGCGAGTCCGAGGCCCAGTACGACGCCGACGCTCGCCCCCACTTCTACCCCGACGGCGCCTCCAACGCTCAAGTTCGTCGCGACAGGCAGCATGCACACCGCGCGCAGTAGTGCGACGGCCACGCTGCTGCCGAATGGCAAGGTCCTGATCGTCGGCGGAATGTCGGCCCTTCCGTTGACTCAGGACTTCTATGCATCGGCCGAGCTGTATGACCCCGCCACAGGCAAGTTCACCAAGACCGGATCGATGACCGCGGCACGTGCCCAACACACGGCAACTCTGCTCGCAGATGGCCGCGTCCTGATCGCCGGGGGCAACGGCTGCCCGGACCCACGACAATGCTCCGGCGTCTTTATCGGCGACGTGAAGGCTCTCGCCTCCGCGGAGTTGTATGACCCCAAGACCGGTAAGTTCAGCCCGACAGGTTCGATGGCTACCGCCCGCTGGGGTGCAACTGCGACTCTTCTTCCCGACGGCCGAGTCTTGGTGGCCCAGGGCATCCTTGGTGGCCTCCCGTCAGCTGAGCTATACGACCCGAAGTCGGGCGTTTTCGCCCGCGCCGGCAAGGAGATTATCGGCTCCGGGGCGGCCGCTTCCGCGAGTCTCCTGCCGAGTGGCAAGGTCCTGCTTACAGCGAGCGTGGTGGGCATCCCCCCCGTCGGGGCACTCTACGACGAGGCCAGTGGCAAGTTCAAGAAGATCTCATTCGCGCTTGCGCCCGGCGCATCGCCATCGGCACAAGGCAAGGGCCAGACCGTGGAACTAGGGTACGGCCCCGCCATTGTTCTCAAAGATGGCCGCGTCCTGCTCTTTGAAGGCGGTCACCTAGAGACATACGAACCTGCCACCGGTGCGTGCGCTGACGCTGGCTTCATATCGCCTGATGGTCTATGGCTCGAGGTAACTGCCACGCTGCTCAATGACGGCCGGGTGCTGTTCTTGGGAGGCGCTTTGTTCCCGTCCGACTCTACCTCCGTGGCCGCCGCCTCGGCCGTCCTGTACGATCCAGCCGGCGGCCCTCAAACGATCGGTTCGATGAGGAGCGCCCGCGCGAACCAGACAGCCACCCTCCTTCCCAACGGTACTGTCCTGATCGCTGGCGGCCAAGATGCGAACGGCAAACCCCTTGCTTCCGCCGAGTTGTTCAAGCCGTAACAGAGCAGCCGCTCCCCGCCTGACCGGCGCCTGGCGGACACCGGCCAATGCACAGATTCTAGTCCACCAGCCGCAACAACCTTGACAACGTCATTGTCAGGGTTCTATCTTCCACCCAGACATATTTCGGTCGGTCGGAAGGCCCGCTTTGGGCCGTCGGACAAGCAGATCCCGGCCGGAACTGGGCCGCAAGCTCGGTTGGAGGTGGACGATGGCAATCATTCGACGCGCAGGCGCCTTCGGCGACCTTCTTTCCCTGCGCCAGGCGATGGACCAGCTCTTCGAGGAGAGCTTCGTCAAGCCCGGGACCTGGCAGTTCGGGGAAGGGCAGCTCGTTCCGGTTGACGTCTATGCGACCGCCGAAGAGATCGTGGTGGAGGCGATCCTCCCCGGCGTCAAGCCGGAGGAAGTCGACATCACCGTCGAGGGCAACGTTCTCACCATCGTCGGCGACACCAGCGCCACAGTCCCGGCTCGCGAGGGCATCCTGCTGCAGGAGATCCGGCGCGGCCGCTTCGTGCGAACACTCAACCTGCCCGAAGGCCTGGAGCCGGACAAGGCCACGGCGACCTTCGAAGACGGCGTCCTGACGCTTCGAATCCCCAAGGCGGAACAGGTCAAGCCGCGCCAGATCAAGATTTCGACTGGCGAAAGCCAGCATCCACAGCCAGCCGCCGTCGAGGCGAAGTAGGCAAACCCGTGTCAGATGCTCGGTTCCAGCGAGACCCACAACGCCCCTGCTTCGTGATCAGCGTGGCGGCAAGCCTGGTTCAGGCCCACCCGCGAACGCTCCGGATCTACGAGGACGAAGGGCTGCTGGCTCCCGCGCGTACTCCAACCAACATCCGCCTCTATTCCGAAAACGACATCCGGCGAATTCTCTGGATCAGGCGCCTGACTCAGGAAAGAGGAGTAAACCTGGCCGGAGTCAAACTTCTATTCGAACTCGAAGAACGGCTCGGGACTCGACTCCTCGAGGCGCTCTTCGATGACACAAAGGCCCGTGAGGCCGGAGCGGCAGCCGCCGCTCACGGGTCGCAAACGGGTGAATCCACCGAGACTGAAAGCTCTCGCGCCGCCGACGCCTCTCCTGATGGGAACGGCTACGGCAGCGCCTCGGAGGACGGACGGTCCGCCCTCCAGGCCGAACTATCGGCAGTGCCAACCGCCAGACCCATCACACGTATAGTGGCCACTCGAGTGACCAAGATTCGATCAGGAGATCCCAATGACTGACCGGCCGGCCGACAAGGACGACGAGCAGCAAGTACACGATGGCGAGCGGCAGGCCCACGCCGACGCACAGCCGATCCTGGCCGACGCACAGCCGGTCCTGGCCGAGACGCCGCCCCTCCATGCCGAGGGCGTGCGCGAGCTTCCTCTCGTCGCCCTGCGCGAGACCGTCATCTTCCCGGAGATGATCGTGCCGCTCCAGGTGGGACGCGAGAAGAGCGTTGCCGCGCTGAACGCCGCGGTCGCCTCGGGCGGCCCGATTGCCCTGGTCACGCAGCGCCAGGCGGAGCGCGAGGAGATCGAGGATCCCTCCGAGCTGTACACCGTCGGCACGTTGGCCAAGATCGCCCAGGTCGTCCAGCTTCAGGACGGAACCGTCAGGGCAATCGTTCAGGGCCAGAATCGCCTGCGAGTGGTCGGGTTCGCCCAGACCAGCCCGTACATCATCGTCAAGGTCGAGGAGATCCCGGACGTCACCCCCGACGGGATCGAGATCCAGGCCCTGATGCGAACGGTCCAGGCCCAGATCGAGCAGTACGTCGCCAACGGCGCCCCCGTGCCGCCGGAAGCCGCCGTCGCCGCCCGAAACATCAGCGAGCCCGGGCTCCTGGCCGACATGGTCGCCTACAGC
>PMIE01000098.1 GCA_003156975.1 Chloroflexota bacterium
GGTCACCGTGCTCGAGTAGCCGGACGTCACCGTGTTGTTGTATTGGTCTTCGGCGGTCACGGTGTAGTTATGGGACGAGCCTGCGACGACTGTGGTCGGGCTGGTGGTGATCACGAGGTGATCCACGCCGCCCGGATCGACCGTCAGGCCGGTCGTGATGACGACCGTCGGATGGGCATGGTCGGCAGCCTTGACGGTGTGTTCGCCGGCGGTGTTCGACCCGCAGGAGTTGTCGCCGCAGGTCCCGTTGGGGGTGATGCTGAACTCAGTGGTCGAGGTGGCAACCCAACTGTTCTCGAATGCGTCGTGCCCGGTGACCGTGTAGGTCTCTGTGCCACCGGCGGTAATCGACGTATCCGTCGGGAGGATGCTCAGGGTGAGGGGAACGGCGTGGGTAACCGTGACGGGAGCGGAAGTGCCGTTGTTATCCCCCTCGGTCACGGTGACTGTCTGCGAGGCTGCCGTCTCGAAGGTGACGCCATCGGGGATTGAGCAGACGCCTGCCGTTACGGCCCCCCATACGCAGTCTGCGGGTACAGGCAGACCCGAGCCGGCCGAGATCCGCACGTCCGAGCTCGTGAAGGCGACCGACGCGTTGTAGGCGGTGTCTATCGTGTCGAACGTCGGCTCCAGGTAGGCAGTGACCGTGATGTCCAGGTGATCACCGGCCACAACCGGGCCCGTCATCTCTACTTTGAAGTAGTCGGTCTGGTCGGCCAGCACGGTCGCCGGAATGAGGCCGACGAGAAGGGCCGCAACCGCAGCCAGGGCAAAACGACGGTAGATCCGCGGGTGATTCATGTTTGGATGCCTCATCGAGTGCCCTCGCCGGATGCCAACACTGACCGACCGCATCAAGGCCACGAGGGCGTGCGCCTCCGAGTCGACGTAGGTCGATCGTACGCGCGGAGAGCCTGCGAGCGGCAGCCCATCTAAGGTACTACGGCTAGACGCGCAGATGGAGCCACGGACCGGCCGGCGACCGACGCCATCGCGCGCCCCGGCGCCTGCACCGAGGACGAACGCTCGAGTTCCCGCCGCTCACTACGGCCGGCGAAGTTCGTACACGGCGAAGTTGCCCTCGCGGTGGCGAAGGTCCGCGTACTGGGCGATGGAGTCCGCGTTGGCCATGGTCAGATCCGCGAAGAGCCAGCGGACGTGGTAAGTGTCGCGCACCGTTGCCTCCGCCGCCGCCGAAGGGCTTGTGAAGGCGGCGTCGTTGGCTGCGAGAAGCGATGGGTTCCAGAAAGGGCTGGCCGGACCGGCCGACCTGGCGGTGTACGCCCAGCCTTCAACCAGGATGCGACGCTCTGAGTATCCAGATATCCAGAATTGACGGGGGTCACATGACGACGACGGGGCTATCGGAGGGCGACAGTGCACGTTGGTCGCGACGAGGTCGTTCGCGTCGCTGTGGTCTCGGAGCCAGCGCGCGCTGTCAATCCCGGCGCTCGGGATGGCCGGGCCGGAGATCTGGCCGCCATCTACCGGCGATGCCAGGAGAATGGCCACGTTGGGGAGGCTGAACCCCATGACCACCGCGATGACGAGCAAAGGGACCGCGCCCTGCAGCACGGGCCATTTCGGAGCTGCGAATCGAAGGAAGACGTATGCCGCAATCGCAACGCCGACAAGCGCCAATGCCGGAAGGATGATCGCGGGCAGTGTGCCTGCGGGACCGACCAGGGCGTAGGTCGGAGCGTGCCTTGGCCCGATCGCCCTGATGGCCAGCAGGGCCAAGGCCCCCACCATGCCGGCCACACCGACGCAGACTGCCAGGGGCAGGTAGCGGGCTCGTTTGGGCATAACGGTGGCAATGCCGGCGGCCACGATCAACCCGAAAGCTCCTGCCGCGCCCCTGAGATAGTAGATCTGGTTGGTACCCGGATAAGCCAGTAGCGTCACCACTCCGAGACCACCAGCGCAGAGTCCCAGCAGCAGCAAGATCCGCGGGTCGGAGCGCAGGACATCGCGCCGAGCGAGAAGCCCGTAGGCCCCGGCCCATAGGAAGGTCCACACCAACAAGGCAACCAGCAAGCCCGCCATCGGCATGACCATCGACCGGATGCCGTGTGCTTCTGGGGCGCCGACCAGACTCAGGACAGGAAACGCAGATACGGCTTCGAATCCGATGACGGCGCCGGCGGTCTCACCCCTGTACAGCAGCAGGGCTCCGGCGACCAGCACGGCGGCAGCAAGCGCAAGGGCGACTGCGGCGTGCCAGTTGAGCCGGCGACGGCCGATGGCGAATCCCGCGACGACTGCCAACAGACCGACGATCAGGATCGGCAAGATGCTCGCCTTGGCGCCGACGGCAACAGCGAAGAGAAGGCCAATGACCAGCCAGAACCTGCGCGAAACGGTGGCACCCGTTCCGCCGACGTCTGTCTGCAGCAGTTCGAAAAGAGCCACGACGATGGCGGCTAGAACCGCGAGCCCGAATAGGTTGGTCGGGCTGATCCAGGTAGCCCAAAGCGTTTGCGCATCGAAGGCGGGGCTGTGAGCCCACTGATAGGGCGAGCCGACCGTGCCGAAGAGAGCAACCGCGACGGCCACCGGACCAGTCCACCAGAGATCGGTCAACCGACGTGCGGCAGAAGCAGTCAGGACGACGAACGCCACGAACATCGGCAGTCCCGAGAGACGGTAGAGCAAGGTGACCGGCTCGATACCTGTCACCCAGCTCGTTGCGGCGGCCTCCGCGTAGAAGAACCAATGGTAGGCGAGAGGCACGTTGGCGACGTAGGGGTACCGGGGCAGCACGTGATTCTTGAGCTCGCCGATCAACGCCAGTTGATACGGCATGTCTACGTACGGAGTGTCGGTACCGGTCAGGTGATGCGAGGCGAAGACGGTGCCTGCCGAGTAGACGAGCAAATACCCGAGTATCGCGGCGATCGACCAAGACCACGCCAAAGGGGCCCGTATGCCGCTCCCGCGCCAGTGCCGCCGCAATGCCGGCAGCGACACGAACAGGAGCAGGGTGGAGATGGGCCACAGCAGGACCAGCAGTGGAGCCCCGACCGCTCTCGCGGCAACGTAGGTGGCGATCTCCGCGCAGTATCCCAGGACCAATCCCAGCGTCAGGTCCTCGGCAATGTGCGCTGGCCGGCCGCGGAGCAGTCTGAGCCAGAGCATCCCCGGGACCGCTATGCCGAATGCGACATACAGACCGAATATCGCCGTCTCCGAGACGGGAGTGCCGTACGCATCGAGCACAATGGCGGCAATCACGGCCAATATCGATGCGGGCAACCAACCCGAGAAAGCCATCGCGCGCAACTTCGGATGCATTCAGACTCCTGATACTGGGCGTCGTCGCCCGAGACGCCACGGATCATACGGTCCCGGCGCCCTTCGCATCCGAGGCGGCCGCCACAATCCGACACCACCCGTCTCGGACATCAGACGTGACTCGTCACCCGGCGCGCATGCCAGCCACTTGCCTAGAAAGCTGCCGGACCACTCTGCATTGCAGGTCCAAATCCGGCCGCAGATCACGCGCTGATTGACCGACCAAACGCGACCAGCCCCTCGATCACCTTCTGCGTGTCCGCCTCGGTCATGTCGACGTAGAGAGAAAGCCGCAACAGGCGATCGCTCGTGTCGTCGGTGACCGTCATGTCACCGTGGGAACGGCCAAATCTCAAGCCCGCCGGCGAAGAATGCAGTGGAATGTAGTGAAACACCGCCGTTATGTCACGCTGATTCAGGAACTGGATTGCCTCCGAACGCCTGTCGAGGTTCCCAAAGAGCACATAGAACATGTGGGCATTGTGTGTGCAGTCCGCCGGGACCACAGGCAGCCGCAGAACGCCATCCCGCTCCATAGCAGCCAGCCCTACCTGATACTCGCCCCAAATAGACAGCCGCTTCTGAGTGATCCTCCTCGCGTCTTCCATTTGCGCCCACAGGAAGGCAGCAACAATTTCACCAGGGAGATACGAAGATCCTATGTCGACCCACGTGTACTTGTCGACTTGCCCACGGAAGAACTTGCTGCGGTTTGTCCCCTTCTCGCGGATGATCTCCGCGCGATCAATGAAGCGTTCATCGTTGATGAGCAGCGCTCCCCCCTCGCCGGCAACGATGTTCTTCGTTTCGTGGAAGCTCAGACATCCGAGATGACCAATGCTACCAAGCGGTCGGCCCTTGTACGTCGACATGATTCCCTGCGCGGCATCCTCGATCACCAACAACCCGTGACGGTCGGCGATCGCCATGATCGTATCCATTTCGCAGCTCACGCCGGCATAGTGCACCGGCACGATCGCCTTGGTCTTGGACGTGATGGCGGCCTCGATCTTGGTTTCATCGATGTTCAGCGTGTCTCGCCGAATATCCACAAAGACGGGCACTCCGCCGCGCAAGACAAACGCGTTGGCCGTCGAGGAAAACGTAAAGGACGGCATGATGATCTCATCGCCGGGGGCGATGTCGGCAAGGATCGCAGCCATTTCCAAAGCCGCCGTACATGAATTGGTCAGCAGGGCCCTCTTGCACCCGGTCTGCTCTTCTAGCCACGTGTTGCAGCGTTTCGTGAATGGACCATCGCCGGACAACTGGCCCAGCGCATGCGCTTCGCTGATGTAGTGCAATTCCTTGCCAGTCAGATGCGGCTTGTTGAAGGAGATTCTGCTCATTCCGCCTCCCGCACGGCAATGAGTAGCAGTGATCCCCCGGCCGTGAAGGAGACACCCTTCTCGATCGCAAACCGTTCCATGCCAAGAACCTTCTCGAGTCCCCTGTTCAGAGTCTTGTTGATGTTGTACTCCGCCCGCGGATCGTACTTGGCACGCGTCATGTCGCGCCTTCGCCTTGAAAGCACCAGCAGCGGAAGGAGCAATGAGACAAAGGATGTGGTCCGAACCACATGAAAGCCTGCGCGCTCTACCTTCTTGACTAGGTCCTTCCGAGAGTATCGCCGCTTGTGGAACGCATGCTCATCCACGATGCTCCACAAGAACTGATGCTGGGGGACCGTGATGACTATTCCACCACCCGGCTTCGTGGCTCGGAACATCTGGGACAGAACCAGCTCATCATCCTCAATATGCTCGATCACATCGAATGCGCCGATCACATCGAATTCCATCTCGTAGGGAATCGATCGCGCGTCCATCTCGAGCAGGGTCACGTCGGGCATGCGCTGCTCGGCGATGGACAGCCCTTCTCTGAATAGCTCACTTCCGAGAAGCTCGAGATGAGGGAATGCCTTCTGAATGCCGGACAGAACGAACCCGGTGCCGCAACCAATCTCCAGGAAGCGGCCGGCGTTTGGAAAGTAGGATCCCAGCGCCCACGTCAACAGCCGGTTCCGTGACTTGAACCAGTAGTTCCCACTCTCCAGTTGGAACAGTTCGGCGAAGTAGTCGGGGCTGTACCCCTCGCCGGCCTGAGCCTGACGCTGAGTCAGCTGCACGACTCTGCCGTGCCTGGGCGGCTCCTGTCCGCATTGAGGGCACAACCAATCGTCGGAGCTCGACCGCCGGTCGCAGTAGATGCATACCTTCATCGATACTCCTGAGATTGGCCCCGTCGCCTGGCGACGTGCGATCGAGCCTGGTTTTCGGCCCGAAACCTCACCAAGGGAAGGAGCTCAAGTCTTGAACCGGCCTGACGCGACCTCCACGTCATAGTCGGCCAACACGCTCGCATAGTCGTAGGCGGGTTCCCATCCGAAATCCAGTTTGGCCTTGCTGATGTCGAAGTAGTAGTCCTTGGGCTTCTCCGCCTTCTCCGGCTCATAGACAACGGGCACGGGTCTCTCGGGCGTACCGAAGACCCTCGCAAATGTCAGGACTTCTTCTTCGTTGGTGCGTCCAACCCCGGAACCGATCACATAGAGCCCACGGGCGCGATCGCTGTTGACGGCCATATGAATCGCGCGAACCGCATCCTTGACATACAGGGAGTCTCGCATGGCCTTGTGTTCTCCCCATATTGCGAGTGGCTCACCAGCTTTCGCCCGCCCGTAGAACACCTCGAAGGCACTGGGATGGAAGACGCCATCAACCCAGGCACCCTCCTGACGTCCATACCCCAACAGCCCGGTCAACCTGAAGACAATTCCCTGGAGACCGTACTCCTGAGCGTAGTGTTCCACATACTCCGAGGCGGCAATCTTGGAGATTACGTACGACGCGTGATCCCCGATCAGAGAATACTTCCGTCCCATTGCCTCGGTTATGGGCATCTCCGTGTGCTCCATCCCCTCGTATAGCGTCGTGGTGTACAGGAACTTCGGGATGCCGTTGCGTCGGCAGTACTCAAGCGCATAGAACGTACCAAGCGTGTTGGTCTTGAGGAAGATGTCCGACTTGGTGTCCTTCACCGCCGCTGGAATCACGGCCGCCAGATGCACGACGGCTTTCACGCCTCCAGTCGGCAGTGCTGAAAACGCGTCCGGATCGCTGACATCAAGCGGTACGAACGGAACGCCCAATTCCTCAAAGAAGCCGTCGTACTTGTGGCTGCGCCCGGCTGCGATGACACTCTCTCCGGACTTGACAAGGTGGTCCACCAGGTAGCGCCCCACAAACCCCGTCGCGCCCGTGACGACGATCTTGTCAGAAGCCCTCATTCTTCACCTCTTGGTCTTCAACCATCTCCCGGACAATGAACAGGGGGCGGCCCTTGGTCTGGTTGAAGATGTATCCGATGTAGAGTCCAAGGATGCCCAGCTGCGCCAGGATGATTCCTCCAACGAAGTAGATAGACACGATCGTGCTGGTCCAGCCCTGGGCACTGATACCGTAGATGAAGTAGCGCGCAATCATGTACGAGCCATACAGAAATGCCAGCGCCGACATTGCGAATCCAACCTGGATCGAGAGGATCAGCGGCTTGTTCGATTGTGTGGTGATGATCTCCAGGGCCATGCGAAGTTGCTTTCGCAGGGTGTATCCAGATTTCCCTGCCGCTCGCTGGGCGTGATCGACATCGACGGCCGCAGACTTGAAGCCCATCCACTTGATGAATAGGACGAAGGCTCGGTTCTGATCGCCCATGCGCCGGTAGTTGTCAACAACAACGCGTCGGCTGATGCTGAAGTTGGCGATAGAAGCGTCGAAGGCGCCGTCGGTGAAGAAGCCGTATACCCGGTGGAACACTCGTGACGACAACCTCTTGAGGAATGGATCGCGCCTGGCCGTCCGTCGCGTGAAGACGACGTCGTACCCCTCCTTCGCCTTGTTGTACAGCTTCTGGATCTCCTCGGGCCTGTCCTGCAGGTCGCAATCCATGACCACAACCCAATCGCCCGTGGCGTACTGCAGTCCCGCCGTAATCGCTCGGATCTGGCCGAAGTTGCGAGACAGGTCGATCCCTTTGACGCGAGGGTCTTTCAGGGCGATCTCCTTGATGACCTCCCACGAGTTCTGCGGGCAGGCATCGTTCACCAGCACGATCTCGTAGCTCGGAGTGATCGCCGCCAGTGCAGCCGACAGGCGCTGATGAAGCTCCTCCAGACAAGCCCTGCAGCCATAGACCGGGATGACGACAGATATGTCCATTACCCGCCTCCTTCCCTGGGTATCTCGGCGCTGCGCTTGACAAAGCTCTTGAGATAGTTTGGCGCATCGGGACCTTCGTTGAAGATCAGATCCAGGATGCTCACCTTATGATCGAAAGGCGGGAAGAGCTGGTCGTACTCGGGATACCCCGAGTAGTCCGTGAACTCCAGTGCAATGCCTGCGTCCGAAAAGAGATTCCCCTCGATGTAGTCCTTCGCTGCCGGCCCCGAAAGGTACTCGTCGGCCCCTGCCTGCCGGCACAAGTCGACCAGGCGTTCGATCCTGCCTTCGGCAAGGCGGTAGTCCCGCGACCAAGTGATCCGAGTGCCGATGCCCAGGATCTCACAGATCTCGCCAATGAACCGGTGGTTGATCGTGCTGAGGTACTCCTCGTCGGCGAGCTCGCGATACAGACTCTCGAACAGCGGCATGTACTCTCGGAAGTGAGCCGCCCGGGCGTAATTCTGCAGCAGACTGGCCCAGTGCTTCTGGGCCCAGTCCGGTTTGCCGACTCGAGTCTCCTGGATTGTCTGACCGAAGTCATGGCGGACCGGGATGGTCAGCCAGGTTGTCCCTTGCGCGGTCTTGATCTTGTTGCGGTTTCGCCAGTCGTTCTTGGTGAACTGCGCCGTGTCGTAGAGGATGAACTCGTCGACGCTGTTGATCAGGTCGAAGTAACCCTTCCACGGAACGTAGTTGGATTGCAGGATGGCGACTCGCTTGCCCATGCTCCCTCGAGATGCCTAGCTGACCGGAGCGTTCGTGGTTGCGGCCAGGGACTCAGTCGCATCCGCTCTCCCGAGTCGCCGACTGCGGCGCCATCGGACCAGTTTCCAGAGCCCAAGGTGACCGGCCCCAAGGGCGATATTGAGAAGTGAGTAGGACCGCAGCAGCAGCGATCCCGCCTGGGCGATTGTGGCAGCGAAACCGAAGCGGATCAGCAGCTGGGAGGTTCCAACCTCTGTGATCCCCAGACCACCGGGGATCAGGCTCAGGATTGCGATCAGCGCAACTATCGACATGAGTGAGACGGTCTGCGCAAAGCTCAGGTCGATGCCGCCGCTGTAGAGAGTCACCTGCCAACCCACCGCCACCATAGACCACGAGGCGCAGGTGATCGCCGTCACGAGCACGAGCGTTGGCACGTTGCCCACGCACTGACGCATTGTCTCCAGCAACTGACGAGGTCGGCCGCTCAGCTGGAGTCTCGATAGGACGACCAGGCCGGCGAAACACCCCAGGATGAGGCACCCGAGGATGCCGTAGGCGTACACGCGGTTCGGGAGGACGTCGACAACCGTGAGGAGACTCACGCACGCCATCGTCAGCAACGCCACCATGTCAAACGCTCTCTCGACCAGGAACGACCCGTAGCCCGGAGCGCGGGTGATCATGCCGTACTTCTTGAGCAACTCGACCTTGAGCGCCTCGCCGGACTGGAGCGGCGTGAATAGGGCGAAGCTCAGGGAAACGGCCGTGCACATATAGAGGTCGACGAGCGGGACGTGGGTGTCCGTTCGGCGCAGCAGGACGCGCCAACGCAGCGTTCGAAGCGCCCAATAGGCCACGATCGACGCTCCCCCGCCGCCGACCAGGATCAGCAGGTTGACACCCTTGAGCACCTGCGCGAGGTCGCCCCAACGGAAGGTCAGACCGATGTACCCAACGCTCGCTGCGAAGACGATCAGGCTGAAGGAGACCGCCACAACCCGCCGGATGAGCCCGCTTCGCTTCGGCCGGGCCGCGGCGACGGCCGGCGACTGGCCGCCCACTGTTGCCGGTTCGCTTGTCTCGAGGCTCTTGCCGGTCATCTGGTCTCCGCTCGCGACCCATTGTTCGGCCGCCCTCACAACATCAAAGGCAACCCGAACGATGACAAGATGTCCTCTCGTCACTGACTTCGCGGCGGGGCCTCGATGTAGATGATACGGGCCAGCCCGCATCTCTCGCATCTGCCGGCGAACCAAACCACCCAGCTCGGCGCGGGATCGGCGGAGACGGCGCGCGAATGCGGCCGTCATGTTGGATCATGGATAGGCCCTCGTGCCTCCCGCCGGGACCGGGCCCGAGCCCGGCCGGTGGACACCGGCAAAGCCGGGAGAGTCGCGCGGCCGATGCGTAATCCAGCCAAGGAGAGCCAGGCAGTGAGTGAGAGCCCCGAGCGCGTCGTCGGCGTGATCCAGGCGCGGATGGGATCCAGCCGCCTGCCGGGCAAGGTCCTGGCCCAGATTGGCGATCGGCCGCTGATCGAGTGGACCATTGCGGCCATGCAGGCCGTGCCATCGATCACGGACCTCGTGATCGCGACCACCGACGATCCCTCCGACGACCGGCTCGTGGCGTTCCTGGCCGGCAAGGTCGCCGTGCATCGCGGTCCCGTCTTCGATGTCCTGACCCGCTGCTGGGATGCGGTGGCGCCTTACCGGCCCACCATCGTCGTGCGTGAGACCGCGGACAACCCTTTCGTCGATCCAACCGTCATCGAGCGCCAGATCGCGCGCCTGCGGGAAGGCTTCGACTACGTCGGCTGCTCGGGCTGGCCGCTTGGAATTGCCGGAGAGGTCGCCACGGCCGAGGCGCTGGGCCGGGCCGTGCGAGAAGCCCAGGATCCGGCCGAGCGCGAGCACGTGATGCCGTTCCTGTACGCACATCCAGGGCGATTCAGGGTCGGCACGCTGACGCCTCCGAAGGGCCTGGCCCACAATCGCTACACGGTGGACACGGACGCTGACCTCGAGTTCGCGCGGGCAATCGCCGTGCGCCTCGAGCACGAGCCGCCGGCGCACCTCGCCGAGATCGACGAAATCGTGCGCTCGACGCCCTACCTCGCCTCGATCAACGCCACCGTCGCGCAGAAGCCCTGGCAGCAGGTGGACGACAGAGCGGCCAAGGGAAGCTGACGGCCCGATCAGGCGTCCGCGAGGGGCGGCGAGACGTCCTCGGCGCGTATCCCCTCGCCCGATGGAATGTGGGTGGCCGCCCGTTTGCCGGCGAGCGCGTCGAGATGCCGAGGGTGGAGGCCGCGTCGTCGCGATCCCGGCCTCAGCACGTCGAAGTTGACCCCCTCCACCAATTCCTCGCCGGCGGCGATATCGCGAATGGCCTGGATGGATCGGACGGCAAACGCGCGGAGCTCGCGCTCGGCCTCGATCTCCGGCTTGCCTTCCACGCCTCTCGCCACCGTGGCCAGGCGGATCGCCTTGACCATCGCCGTCAGTTCGTCCGGCTCGATTGCGAAGGGGTGATCCGGCCCGGGCAGCCGTCGGTTCAGGGTGTAGTGCTTCTCGATCACCGTCGCGCCCAGAGCCACCGCGACCACGGGTCCGGCAACGGGATCCAGGCTGTGGTCCGAGAAGCCGACCGGCACGCCGTATGTCCGAGCCAGCCACGGAATAGCAAGCAGGTTCAACGAGTCGGGCGGGGCGGGATAGCTGGAGGTGCACTGGAGCAGCGTCACCGGGCCGCCGTTGGCCCCGCGCACGGTATCCAGCAGAAACGCGATGTCATCCTGCCCCGCGGCGCCCGTCGACACGATCAGCGGCTTCCCGGTCGCGGCCAGGCGCTCCAGCAGCCGGACGTGGTTGATCTCGTACGAGGCCACCTTGTGGCGCCCGACGAACGGGTCGATGGCATCGGCATCGGCCACAGAGAACGGCGTAGACATGAACTCGATGCCACGCTCGGAACACCTCGCAGCGAGCTTGGCGATCATCTCGTACGGCATCTCGAGATCCTGGAGAATCTCGTTGATCGGCCGCTTGATCCCGAGTTCGGCCAGGTACTTGCTCTCGCCCGCAGCGGGGGCATACAACGACGCCGCCCGGTAGGTCTGGAACTTGACGGCATCCGCGCCGGCCTCGACGGCCACGTCGATCAGAGCGAACGCCATCTCGAGATCGCGCTCCGGCGTCCCGGCGCGCCAGTTGCTGCCGGCCTCGGCGATCACGAACACTTCATTCACGGAGGTCATTTGGCCTTGCCCTCTCTTGCGGGATGCCCCGGCCGAACCGTCGTTACGATACCTTGCTCCGTCCGCACGTCCACGAAGCCCGCGTTGCGGAAGGCGCGGCGCGATGCTTCATTGTCGGTCTTGATGCGCGCCAGCAGAGGCGTTTCCGCGTTGGCCTCGTCCCACCAGTCGCACGCCGTCCGGAGTACTCGACCGCCCAAGCCGCCCCGATGCCGCGGATCCAGCGCGATGCTCACTTCCGGCCCGTCCGGGCGATCGTCGAACCTGACGTAGCCGACCGATTGGGGGCCGATCTCGACAATCAGCAAAGGCTGGCCGCTGCCCAGGCGGGCGTCGAACCATGCGCGATGAGACTTCCACGGGATCGGCGCCGTAGAGATCGAGACCGCTCGGACTGTCGGGTCGTTGGCGATCTCCCAGACTCGCCTGGCGTCTTCCGTTGTGGCCGGCCGGAGAGAGACGCCCTCCATCTGATCGGCGACCCTGACGCAACCCAGTCCATCGACGAGCCGGCGGCCGCATTCGGACATCTCGCGGCGAACCTCCGGCTCGAGCAGCGAGGAGATTGCAGAACCGACGGCTCCCGGACTCAGATGCTCCAGAGGACCCAGGTAGCGCGCGGCACCGGAGGCAGCCACCATCTCCGCCTGTTCAAACTGATTGTCGGCCACGGCGACGATCAGAGTCGGCAGACCCATGGCGCAGCGCTCCCACGTCATGCCGCCGCCCGCGCCGATCGCTATGTCGGCGCGCAGCATGAGGGCGGGTACGTCTCCGGGATCCACGGTCACGCGGACGCGACTCGACTGCTCGAAGGCGACGCTGCCTGCGGCCGGCCCGAGAAGCACTTCGACCTCCGCCCACGCTGCCGCGGCCAGGACCTCATCGACTACTCGGCGGGTCGCCCCGCCCGGATCGGTGCCTCCGAGTGAGACGAGGATCCGGCGGACGGCTTCGAATGAGCGCGCCGGAGCGACCTCGACAGCCGCCGCGAATTCGGACCGGACAAGGGCGAAGGAAGGCCCCAGCAGCAGCTTGGCCCCGGGCGCCAGGTCCTCGTACGTTGCCCGTCCGTCCACGAACCAGGGGTCGAGGACCGTCTCGCATTCCATCCGGCGATCGTGGAGATCGTCGAGGACGAGGCGCGACTCGGCGACGGCGCGGGCGCCGTTCAGCCACTCGGCCCCCAGGCCGTAGTGATCCAGCACGATCCAGGCCGCCCGCTCACCGATCGCGTGGGAAATGCTCGCGAACTCGGCCTCCAGGTCGCCGGCCAGCCGGATGACGCCGCAGCCGGATGCCTCCAGGTGTTCGGCATACGAAACGGGGATCTCGCGGCAGGCGAACCACGTGGCCCAACCCCTGCGGCGCAACTCCGCCGCCAGCGCCTCGGAGCGAACGAGATGGCCCATGCCGATGCCGGGTCCGCCATCTGCCCGGAAGACGGCCGCTCGTGGCACAGCCTGCGCCCTGGCCGCTGTCTCGCCAACGTCTGGCATACGGCTAGCGACCGACGACCTCAGCGACAGCCCGACGAACGGTCTCGATCGTGTAGTCGAGGTCGTTCTCCGAAAGGCCGGCGAACATTGGCAGCGAGATGCAGCTCGCGGAGAACCTTTCGGCGACCGGGCAGGCGCCCGCGGCGTAGCCGAGGCCGCGATAGTAGGGGTGCATGTAGACCGGGATGTAGTGGACCTGAACCCCGATCCCGCGCGCGCGCAGGGCCTCGAAGAGCGGATCCCGCAGCGCAGGGTCGCTGGTTCTGATCACGTACAGGTGCCAGGCGGAGACTCGATCCGGAGGCACGACGGGAGTCTCGATGCCGGCAAGATCGGCGAAGGCTTCCGAGTACCGTCGCGCCACCTCCGCCCGCCGCGCCAGGAAGCGGGGCAGCTTGGCCATCTGGCTCAGACCCAGGGCCGACTGGAAGTCCGTCAGTCGGTAGTTGTAGCCGAGCTCCTGCATCTCGTGGTACCAGGCCGGCCTGGTCTTGTCGACGAGGCGCTCCTGATCCCGTTCTATGCCGTGCGTCCGAAAGCGGCTCGCCGACCCGGCGATGGCATCCGAGTCGGTGACGATGGCGCCGCCCTCCCCGGTCGTGATCGTCTTCACGGGATGGAACGACAGGATCGAAACGAGAGCCTGGCCTCCGGCAGGTTTGCCCTTGTACGAGCCGCCCAGCGAATGAGCGGCGTCGGCAACCAGCGCCACTCCCCGCCGGGTGGCGAGGTCCGCCAGCGCGTCGTAGCTTGCGGGGGTGCCGGTGTAGTCCACGGCCACCAGCGCCTTTGTGCGGGGCGTCATCGCCGCCTCGGCGGCCGCAGGATCCAGCAGGCCCGTGTCCGAATCCACGTCCGCGAACACAGGCCGGGCGCCGAGGTAGAGGGCCGCGTTGCCGGTGGCGGCAAAGGTGATTGGGCTCGTGACGATCTCGTCGCCCGGCCCGATGCCGAGAG
Source organism: Chloroflexota bacterium (assembly GCA_003156975.1). Taxonomy (GTDB): domain Bacteria; phylum Chloroflexota; class Limnocylindria; order Limnocylindrales; family CSP1-4; genus Fen-1039. The sequence goes on from PMIE01000098.1 coordinate 13,941, forward strand.
CGTGGTACGCAGCGTGTAGGGCCGCCGTGCCGGAGTTGACGGCAACGGCGTGGCGGGTCCCCGTTGCCGCGGCCACCGCCGCCTCGAACCGGCCGATCATCGGCCCGGTGGTCAGGTAATCCGACCGCAAGACCGCGGCAACCGCGTCGATATCGTCTTCCTCGATGAGCTGGTGCCCATAGGGAACGTACCGATCAGGCATCCGCCATTGCCTTGAGTTGCTCGACCGTAAGCCAATTGTCGTTCGTATCGGAGGTGTACCGGAAGCCCTCGGGCATCGGCTTTGCGCTCTGCCAGCCCTGCGGCCGCCCGGATTGGGCCCACCATTCGGCATCCGGCTGGACGACGTAGAAGCCGTCCGACGCAAGGGTCCGCCTGGCGTCGTCGACGCTGATCATCTCCTCGTGGAGCTTCTCGCCGGGCCGAATCCCGGTCACGCGGATCTTTGCGTTCGGAGCAATCGCCCTGGCCAGATCCACGACCTTCATGCTCGGGATCTGAGGCACGAACAGCTCGCCGCCGTGCATCTTCTCCAGCATGGAGATCACGAACGCGACGCCCTGGTCCAGGGTGATCCAGAAGCGAGTCATCCGCTCGTCGGTGATCGGGATTTCGCCCGCGGCCGCGAGCTTTCGGAATAGCGGCACGACACTGCCCCGGCTGCCAACGACGTTGCCGTACCGGACGACGCTGAAGCGCGTGTCGTGGCTGCCGACGTAGGCATTGGCGGCAACGAAGAGCTTGTCGCTGACCAGCTTGGTGGCACCGTAGAGATTGATTGGACTCGAGGCCTTGTCCGTGCTGAGGGCAATGACCCGGGACACGCCGCGATCCAGGGCCGCGTCCAGCACGTTCTGGGCGCCGTTGATGTTCGTCTTGACGGCCTCGAACGGGTTGTACTCCGCAGCTGGAACCTGCTTCAACGCGGCGGCATGGACCACGATCTCTACCTGATCGAAAGCGCGCAGAAGCCGATCTCGATCGCGGACGTCGCCGATGAAGAACCGGACGCGTCGATCGTCTCCAATCTCCTGCTGGAACTCGTACTGCTTGAGTTCATCCCGGCTGAAGATGGCGACTCGGCGAGGATCGTGATGCGCCAGAACCGTCTTTACGAACCGGCGGCCGAACGAGCCGGTGCCGCCGGTGATCAAGATCGACTTGCCCTGGAGAAAGCTCGACACAGAAACCCCTTGCCTATTCCGATTTCGGTTGCACTTCTTGGGCCGGATAACCAGACCCGTGGCGTCCGCCGTGAGCCGACCGCCATCCGCCGGCCAGCTTAGCGCCGATTGCCCGGCACGCGGGCGGAACGCCTGCTCTGCACCATAACACCGTCGGCGCGCGCAGGCGCGGTGGAGATCACATGAGGCTCCGGACCAGTTCGTTGAGCCTGGCCACGGCGAACCCCGGCTCATGGAGCCCCGTCACGAAGAGACGCGAGTATCGCCGGCCGGACTCCGAGGCAGAGTCATAGTCCGCCCGGCTCGAAAGAAGGCGTTCCGCCTGCTCGGTGAAATCGGCCGCAGTGTCGGCAACGGCCCCGGCACCCGAGAGCGAGACGAAGTCCGGGTGGCCTACGTATCCCACGGTCTTGATCTGCATGACGGGCCGGCCCAGCGCCATCGCCTCGAGGCCGGTCGTGCTCTGGACGATCGCGACGACTCGCGAGGATCTGATCAAGTCGATCGAGTCCTCGTTCACCAGGCTCGCGTGGTCGATAGGCGGGATCGCGAAACCGTAGGCCTTCGTCGCAGGGTGGAGCTTGACCGCAACCCGACGGTTGGGATGGCCCGCCGCGTACTCCTCGACGAATCGCAGGGCTCGCAGATGCGTCTCGGGCCAGTCTCCGGCGGCCAGATTGCCCGTCGGCTGGCCGAAGAACACGAGGTCCCAGGCCGGGCCGCCTTCGCGGCCGTCGGCGCCGCCGCCTTGGCCGCCTTCCGGCTCGCTGCCACCCGGCCCGGCGGCCGCAACGGCCGCCTCCAGGCGCTGGTTGCCGATCGCCTCCACCCGCAGACCTTGCGGGCCCGCGCCGCGATGATATTCGGCCTGCGGCTCGCCCCACGCCGCCAGGATGTCCGCGATCGAGTGGACCTGCTCCACGTAGATCCCGGAGATACCGTGCTCGATCGTGACGACCTTTCCACCGGCAGCCTTCATGCCCAGAAGAAACGCCCTGTTGGGCGGGAGGACATCCTGCGTCGCGACGGCCACGCCGCGCTCTCCGGCCGCGCCCCCGTGAACCGCGCGGCGCCCCGCCGACGCCCACGCACTCAACGCGGGCCGGACCCGGCCGAAAGCGATCTCCACCGCCATCCGCGCCGAGTCGGGCGGCAGATCGGGCGCGGCGTCTCGTCCGAGTATCGGCTCGACGTCGCAAAGCCACGCGACGTCCGTATGAGCGCGGCCACGCAACGCCGCCATCAACACGCGCCGCCCGGGCCCGATCAAGTGCGTGCCGGTCCCACGCATCAGCGCAGCGTGGTACGGCACGGCCCAGTTCGGACCCTCCACGAGCACCAGCCTGGCGTTTCGGTCGCGCCGCCAACCTGCGAGCCGGCCCATCGCCCGTTGCGAGCGGATCGGGACCGGCGCGTGCGTACCGGCCATCAACGACGGCGGGACTTCCGGCCTCTCGACAACGGCCGCCACGCCGAGGGCCCGAGCAGCGACCGCCCATTCCTCACCCACGCCGCGCAGAAGTACCTGGGCGCCCTTCGTGTCGGCGAGGAGGCGGTGCAACAGCACCTCGGCGCGGTATTGGCGAATGAAGTGAATCGTGGCGTGGTATTCGAAGGCCTGCCCGAGGGAGACGCCGTCGACGACCGTAGGGTCGCTTTCGCCGCGGAGGTACCAGGTTCGCGCCTCCGCGTACGCCCGCCGGTCCAGGGCTTCGCAATCGGCCTTGTCCAGCAGGGACGAGTAGGTGAGCCGGTCCGGCGCGGGGCCGTCGATGTGCTCGACGAAGGCTCGCTCGGCCGGATCGACCATGTCGGCCGATCGGGCGATCACCCACGGCTTCATGTTTCGCCGCCAGATCGCAACCGCCGGGAGCGCAATCGCTTCAGGCCATCGCGCAAGAGCCCGATGAACATGTTCGCGTCGGCGCGGGCCTCGGCGTTGGTCCGGAGGCTTATCGCCATCAGGCTGAACCATGTCGCGGCGAAAGCCACTCCCTGGATCAGAACGGAAGCGACCAGCCCCAGCGCCGACCCGCCCTGAACCAGGCCGTCGGTCAGCCACGCGACGATCAACAGTTCCGCGGCGGTCACGAGGTGCATGGGCAGCAGCAACACCATGGCGCGAGCAGACTGGCCGGCCACGCGGCACGCGACGGCCTGCATGAACATCCCGTAGGCGTAGTAGCCGACGAGATCCACTGCCGCCGCGACGGTGATGGACATCCCGCCCATGTGCGCAGCGACCGCATATGTCGCGGCCATCGCCGCGAGGAAGAGCGCCGTGAGGGCCACCTCCAGCCACTGGCGATTGACCGTCACCAGGAACTGGATCGCGGATATCCCGAAGGCGAAGCCCATGATGCCGACGAGCAGCATCCGCATTGGCATCACTGCGGGACGGAATTCCGGTAGAAGGATCCAGGTGAGGTTTGGAAGTACCAGGAAGAAGGCCGCCACCAAACCCGGCATCGCGATCGCCACGGCCGTCGTGGTCCGCGTCGTCATCGCAAACACCCTGGCGATATCCGCCGAGGCACCCAACTCGCGCTGAAGACGCGGGTAGATCACTGATCCGATCAGGTTGGGAATCCTGATCACGAACGAGTACCCGAGGTACGCCCCCGAATACAGACCGAGGCCGGCAGTGCCCAGAAAGAACCCGACCGCCAGCTGATCGATGCTTCCGATCACCATCAACGCGGCGCCCACGGCCAGGAAGCCAGGGGCCAGCCCGGCCAGCCTTCGCAGCATCCCGCGTCTGCGCAACATCGGTGGCCTGATCCCCGAGACCGCTGCCAGGAGCACGAGCTGGAAAGCAGAGCCCAGGCCGACTCCAACAAGAGCGCCCGAGGGGCCGCTGACGACGGCGCCGATGACCGCGAGCACGGAACCCGCGACGCCGGCTGCGGCGCTCGCCCATCCGAGGGCCACGAAGCGCATGCGAGTTCTCAATCGCACGGTCGCCCAGATGCTGAACTGCTGGCAGAACAGGACCGCGGCGCAACAGAGCAGCGCCGCCGCCATCAGATGCTTGTCCGGCGGCTGGGCGAGCGCGAGCCCGACGAGCGCGAGACCACCGATCAGGCCGCCGGCCACGGCGACCGAAGCGCTGGTGCCCTCGAGGCTCGCCGCTTCAACTTCGTCGCGACGCCCGATGGCTACCGCGATCTCGCGCTCGGCGGCATGGAATACGCCGAGACTCGCGTACGGCGCGTAGGTCCCGAGCAGCTGCGTCAACGCGACGTAGCCCATCCCCTCCGGCCCCAGCTCCTTGCGGAGGATGAATGCCAGAACCAGGGTGACGGCCTGCCCGAGATAGGCCGTGATTACCAGCCAGAAGGCATCGCTGGCGGCGCGCGCGCCGCCCTGCGGACGCGTCTCCTCGCTGATCAAATGGCTCTCCTCCGCTCTCTGGCGGCTACGTTATCAACTCGCCGCAGTCCCAGCACTGCGGCCGCGCCGGCGAACAACCCCCGTGTCTCCGCGATCGGCAGCGGGCCGTCGCGCTTGAGCAGGCTGGCGGCCAACCTTCGCGCTGCCCGCGTCGTCAGCGACATGAAGGCCCGGGCCGCGCCTCTCCGATGCAGGTGGCGGTCGGCGATGAGAATCGCGTTCCGGTAGTAGTAGTAGCGCACGACCTTCGACTGGACGCTGCCGTGGACGAGATGGACGATCCGAGCCGCCGCCACCACTCCCAGACGCCAACCGGCCTCGCGCATCCGGAAGGACAGATCGACGTCCTCCCAGTAAAGGAAGAACGGCGCCCAGAACAGGCCGGTCTGCTCCAGCGCCTTGCAGCGCAGGAACATCGCGCAACCGGTGACGTAGCCGGTGGGCATGACCGCCAGCGCCGGACTGGCGGCGACGACCTCGTGCTTGGTTGTGACCCTGGCCAGGTCTGCCGCGCCGCCCGCATACCAGATGCCATTTGGTGACTCGGGTCCGATCGGCGCATCGATCTGCGGGCTCATGACCCCGTATTCGGTCTCCCGCTCCATCGCGTCCACCAGGTGGCCGACGGACCGCGGGTCTATCTCCGTGTCGTTGTTGAGGACCCACGCGTAGACCGCTTCTGCCGCCCGCGCCCATTCGAGGCCCAGGTTGGCACCACCCCCATAGCCGAGGTTCCGCTCGGAGGCGATGACTTCGATCGACTCGCCGAACGCCTCGCGGAGCGCCTGAACCTCGGCCTCGCCCGAGGCGTTGTCCACCACGACGACGGAGTGGTTCGGATAGTCCACCGCCAGCAACGAGGCAACGCAGACACGCGTCTGCTCGATTCCGCGGTAGTTGACCACTATCGAGACGACGAGTGGCATCGCACCGGCGTCGGGCAAGTCGGGCCTGACCTTGCCGCTCATCGCTCGACCCATTCATCCCTCGTCTTCGGCGCTCGATGGCGCAAAGCCCAATGCCGGGCCGATGCACCGAGATTGCATCGGTACAATCCCATCGTTCACATGATGATAGAACCTGAGGGATGCAGTGCCCGGAAGACTACTCCTCGACGTGAGCCCGGCCGCGGGCGGTCACGGAGCGCGCGGCATCGGCAGCTACATCAGAGGAATGGTCGACGCTATCGGCGAGTGGCCGGCGGAGCGCCGAGAGCGAGTCTGGGCCGTGGGTCTGCCGGGCAAGACCCTATCCGAGTTTGGGGAGCGCGGCCTGGTGGCTCCGGCCCTGGCACGCAGACCCTTCGACGTCGGCGTGGTCCTGGGCGGCCTGGCGATCCGCGCGGCCGCCAGACGAGCCGGAGCGGGAGTGGTCCACGCGACAGATCCACACCGGCCCTGGCTGCCCGGCGGCGCCCGCCAGATAGTGACGGCCTACGACCTGATCCCGCTCGCGGAGCCGGCCATGTTGGCCTCGTGGAGGCCTCACGATCGGTACTTCTACCGTCGCTACCTGCACCAGATTGCGGCGGCGGACGTTGTCATGGCCATCTCCCACGCCACCGCAGACGATCTCGTCGAGCGCCTGGACGTCTCCCGAGATCGCATCCAGATCGTCTACCCGGTGATCCGTCCCGGGAGGCCGCTGGCACGCACCGCGCCGGCCGAGCCGACCTTCCTGTGGGTCGGGGCGCTGGACATGCATAAGCAGCCGGAGCTGGCGGTTAAGGCGCTCGCGGCCTTCCGGAAGACCGAGCGCGCGGGGAGCCTGCGGTTCGTGGGACCCTCCAGCGCAGCCGAGCGGCTGGCGCTCATGGACGTCGCCGGGAAGCTCGGCGTGGCCGAGCATGTCCGGATCGACGGCCGCATCCCGGACGAGGACCTCGAGGCCGCATATGCCTCGGCCACGGCGCTGCTGGCCACTTCGCGCGTCGAGGGGTTCGGGCTTCCTGCAGTCGAGGCGCTGTTGCGCGGCGTGCCGGTGATCGCGGTGGAAATCGCGGCCACGCGCGAGACTCTGACGGGCGCCGCCACGTTGACCGCCGCGGACCCCGACGCACTGGCGGCGGCGATGTCCAAGCCCCAGCCGGCGAGCCCCGCGGCAATCAAGGCGCTGGGCGATCGCTTCTCGGCGGAAGCCGCCGGAGAGGCTCTCTGGGCAACGTACGAGCGATTGCTCGGTTAGGCCAGACGCGCTCCCGGTGCCCTCCACGCCCCCGGTGGCCCTCAGGGCTCAACCAGGATGCGGCCTTCCTTCATGGTCGTCTTGGAGTCGAGTGTGGCACTCGAAAGAAGGAACTCCTCTTTGGACTGATTTCGGGGGCCAACCCGTCGTTCTCCCTGCTTGTACCCCTTCGCAATCCAGCCCACCGGAAAGGTGGTTCTCTCATTCGGCCCCCTATCGAATGTCCGGATGAGCAGCCCGCACATTCGCTTGGCAGAGACACGCAAGAACTTCATCCATGCTCGCGTCACCACCGACCTTCCCGGCCTCTGTGAGTCCTCACTGATCGCATAGAGCAAGAACTGCGCCGCTTCCGTGGAGGAACTCGATGGCTCCACCGATACTCTCTCGAACCCAGCACGCTCGTAGTAGCCCCTCAGCCCATAACGCGTCGGTCTCTGAAAGTCGAACGGAGTTTCGTGTTCCGGGTGAACGAACGGAACGTTGACGTACAGGGCTCCTCCGGGAGCGAGGACCCGGTTGGCCTCCGCGAAGAACTGATCGGGGCGTTGGATATGCTCGAGTGAGCTGGTCGAAAGGACGAGATCGACGCAGCCATCTTTCAGGGGAATCCTTGCTACGTCCGAAAGAATGTCGTAGTCGTGTATCCCCTTGTTCAACTCTCCTGCCACCGGGTGTTCCTGCGCCAGGTAGATCGATTCGTCGAAGAACGGCTTGTAGCGTTGGTAGCCAGCTCCCGCGTCGAGGACCACGCCGCCGCTGCCTGCCTCCGCGCCGGCCTCTTTGAGGAAGGCGAAGACTAGCTGGGCCTGATAGCCGTTTCCCCAGTGCAGCGTGTTCGAGAAGTACTGTCTGAGCGGATCCACCCGAAGATCTCCAACGGCAAGGAGGGCCGCCCACTTCTCGGGAATTAGCGGTGAAGGCCTCCGGGCTGGATGATACGCGCCGCCCACAGCGTCCTGCTTACGCTCAGTCGGTCTCAACGCTTCGGGCTTCGCGCGGCGCTGACTTCGGCGCGAACTGCCGCGCCAACCGGTCCCGGACTACATCTCCGCGAGCACGTCCCGCAGGGTCTGCTCGAGCGGAATCAGCGACTGCCATCCCACGAGATTGCGGATCAGAGTGGCATCGCCCCTGATCTCGGGCGGATCGCTCGCCCGGACCAGCGCCTGATCGACTTCAATGACCGGCGCCACTCCGGCCAGCGCACACAGCCGCTCTACGACCGAACGGACCGTCACGGCAGTGCCGGAGGCCACGTTGACCACGGCGCAGCGGTCCGGCAGCGTGCCGCTCGCCGCCGCCTCCACCAGCAGCCGGTAGGCCGCCACGACGTCGCGGACATCGGTCAGGTCGCGGCGAACGTCGATGTTGCCGGCGGGAATGGATTCGGCCTGCCCGCGCTTCATGGCCATGACACGCTGGGCCATGACCGGCACCACGAAGACCGGACGCTGACCCGGCCCGGCGTGGTTGAACGACCGAGTCACGACAACGGGAAAGCCGTATCGAGTCGACGCCTCGACGGCCACGCCCTCCTGCGCCGCCTTGGACAGGGCGTATGGGGCGTGCGGCGCGAGCGGCGCGTCTTCACGCAGCGGCAGATCCTGCGGCCGCGGCACGCCGTACGCATCCGATGAGCCACTGACCATGACGGGGGGCCGGATGCCGATCTCGCGGAGCGCCTCGAACAGGGCCACGGTGCCGCCGACGTTCACCCGGAACGCCTCCGCCGGATCCTGCCGCGCGTCGGGCGCAAAGGCCATTCCGGCCAGATGGATCACCGCATCAGGGAGAGCGGCGGGATCGCCGAGCCAGCGAACCAGCCCGGACCTGTCGGTGATATCGAGCTCGTCGGGGCCGGGCGCCGCCACCACTTCGTGGCCGTTGGCGACGAGTTCCCTCTCCAGCCACCGGCCGACGAAACCGATCGCCCCGGTGACGAAGATCCGCATCCGAGGTCAGGCTCGGCTGGTGGGAAGGACCACGTCCGACCTGGCCGCCGCACGCGTCTTGAGACGCTCGATATCGGCGTCCACCATCATCTGGACCAGCTCCTCGAAGCCGATCTCGGGCTTCCAGCCAAGTTCGGCGCGGGCCTTGTCGGCGTTGCCGAGCAGGTGGTCCACTTCGGCCGGCCGGAGAAGGCGGTCGTCGGTCTTGACGTACTTCTCGTAGTCGAGACCGACACGCTCGAAAGCGATGCGGCACAAGTCGCGGACGGAGTTGGCGATACCGGTGGCCACGACGTAGTCGCTCGGCTCCGGCTGCTGGAGCATCGCCCACATGGCCCGGACGTAATCCCCCGCATAGCCCCAGTCTCGCTGCGAGTCCAGGTTGCCCATTCGAAGCTCGGTGGCCAGGCCCAGGTGGATCCGCGCCACACCGTCCGACACCTTGCGCGTGACGAATTCGAGGCCCCGCCGCGGCGACTCGTGGTTGAAGAGGATCCCGGAGACGGCGTACAGGCCGAAGCTCTCGCGGTAGTTGACTGTGAGGAAGTGGCCGTACGCCTTCGCCACGCCGTAAGGGCTGCGCGGGTGGAAGGGAGTCAGCTCCGTCTGCGGAACCTCGCGAACCTTGCCGAACATCTCGCTCGAGGAGGCCTGGTAGAAGCGAATCGACTTGTCTACCTGGCGGACAGCTTCGAGCATCCGGGTTACGCCCAACCCCGTGAACTCGCCGGTCAGAACGGGCTGATTCCAGGAGGTCGGCACGAAGCTCATCGCCGCGAGGTTGTAGACCTCCTGGGGCTCGGACGACTGGATGGCCGCGACGAGCGAGGCCTGGTCCAGAACATCGCCCTGGACCAGCTCGATGCGGTCGAGGAGATGCTCGATGCGATCCATGGCGCTCGTGCTGGAACGACGAGTCATCCCGACGACGCGATACCCCTTCTCGAGAAGGAGCTCGGCCAGATACGAGCCATCCTGACCGGTGATGCCGGTGATCAGCGCTGTCTTCATGCTCCGGAGTATACGGAGCGCGAAGGATCGGGTTCTCGCCGCGCCACTACCGGCTATGGCGCGGGCACGCCGGCCGCGGGAACGGCGGCCGCGGGCACGTCGGCCTTGGGCACGTCGGCCGCGGCCGAAGGCTATCCTTCGTTCCGCCAGGGTGAGCCGAGGGCGGCGCCCATCGCCGCCAGATCCTCATCCAGAATGGGCCGACAAGTGACGACGCGAGTAGTTGCCTTCGATCTGAGGTCCGCCACCGGCAATCCGACCGGCGTGGGGCGGTACCTGCTCTCTCTCGCGGCGGCCACAGCCTCGTTGCCCGACGTGCGAGTCCGGGCCTACACGTCCGGAGGCGATCTCGAGCTGCCCGGCGATGTGGAGATAGTCCAGGTCCGGAGGCGCGGTCTGCACTGGCATCTGGCCGTCTGGCGACACCTGCGCCGCCATCCCGTCACGGCCTACGTCTCGACGAGCCTCGTGGTTCCGTCGCTGCCCGGCGTGCCGGCTCTACCCGTGATCCTGGACGCCAGCAGCTTCCGGGTCCCGGAACATCAGAAGCGCCGCACCAAGCTCTTCGAACGCGCGCTGATGGGGAGAGTGGTCCGGCGCCACCCGCTCGTTTTCGGGACGGCCGCCGCGGGCGACGACATCGCCGGCCTCTTCCGAGGGGCCAGGGGCGTTGTGGTCCCACCCTGGTTTCCCAAGCAGCCACTCGCCCCATCCGACGCCGCCGATTGCCTGGCCGAATTGGGAATTGCCGGGCCGTTCTTCCTGATGGTCGGGACGGTGGAGCCGCGCAAGAACGTTCTGATGGCGGCGCAGGTAGTTGCCCGCCTCCGAGAACGTGGCCGCGACATACGCCTGGTCGTCGTGGGACGCAAGGGCTGGGTGAGCCAGAGCGAACTTGCGGCCCTCGAGAGGTTGACTGCCGACGGCACAGCGATCTGGCCCGGATACGTAACCGACGCCCAGCGCGACGCCCTCTATGCGCGGACTTCGGCGCTCCTCTTCCCTTCGGTCTACGAAGGGTTTGGAATGCCGCTCATCGAAGCGATGGCCGCCGGCGCGCCGTGCTGCTGCTCGTCGATCGCGGTCTTCGAGGAAGTTGCGGGAGAAGCCGCCATCAAGGTGGATCCGGCCAGGCCCGACAAGTGGGTCGAGGCCCTTGGCGAGTTGCTCGACAGCCCGGACCTGGCCGCGAAACTCAGGCAGGCCGGCTTCGTTCGGGCGGCGACGTATTCGCCCGAGCGGACCGCCGGAGCATTGGCGCTGGCCCTGGATCAGATGCGCTAAGCGGCGACGACGGCAAAGGCCAGAGGCACGGCCCGAATTGGGTCACCGCCTATGCAGGCTCCGCCGGTGCCCTTCGCCGGAAACGACCGAACCTCTGCCGCAGGTCCGCAACGGTGACCCTCTGCCCGGTGACGGGCGCGGCGACCACCACCCCCACAAGCAGCCAGATGCTGGCCGCGGTGGTGAACCGCATGAGAGTTGAGGCTGACATCGCGGCCACCAGGCTGGCCAGGAGCGCGGCTCCGACGCCGACCGAAACCCAGACCGGGACCGACTCGTGGATCCGGTTGATGGTCTCCCAGAGCATCGCCGCAAAGAAGGCAACGATGGCCAGCAGGCCGAACGGTCCGACGCTCGCATATGTCATCAGGTACATGTTCTCGCCGACCCCGGCCGCGTCCGCGCCGGACCCCGCAGAGTAGATAGCCCCGTACTGATCGCCCTGGCCAACGCCGCCTCCCAGAAGGTGATTGAGGCACCACTGAATCCCGTACCAGAGCGCACTGCCGTGGGCCACGGCCGAGCCGTCGCTGCCATCCGCGGCCGAAGACAGCGCGTACTTGAACGGGGCAACCAACACGACGATCGCGCAGAAGACGACCACGGTCACGACCGCGAGCCGGTACTTGCGGAGGGTCACTCCGAGAACCGCGACCGCGATCAGGAACCCGATCCAGATGCCGCGGGAAATCGGCGTGAGTATCGCCAGGCCAAAGAGCACCAGGCCCGCCGCGACGAGGATCGCCGCGGTAGTCCGGCGAAGGTTCGTCGTCCATGCCGCGCAGACGGCAAGAATGAAGGGCAACGAGAAGTAGACCGCCGCTCCCACCGGATGTGTGAAGGGGCCGGCGGCGCGAAGGAATTGGCCCGAGTCGCCATACGCGCCAACGAGGCTGGCGGCCCAGAGCGAGGTTGCGCTGGTGATGCCCTGCACGTCGTGAACGAAACCGACCAGGTTATAGCCGGTCTGCCAGAAAGACTGAGGAAGAACCAGGAAGGCTCCCACGCTGAATATCGCGGCCCCAGCCGCGGCGGCGATGAAGGCCTTTACCAGCGCCGATGCCGAGACGCCGGCGTATCCCGCCAGCCGACCAAGGCAGTACAGCTCGACGGGGACGAGTAGTTCCCGCGCCGACGAGATGATCGCCAGAGCCGGAAGCCGCGAACCCAGCAGCGTGGGTATGACGCTGTACAGACCGACGAAGACCACGAACGCCAGGGCGGACCAATCGAACCAGCGGAACCGGATCTCGCGGGCGTGCTTCAGGCCAAGGACGGCGATGAGACCGGCAGCCCAGACGTCTTTGAGAAGCAGGATGCCCTGGGCGATGCGGTCTGAAACGTGCAGGTACTGATGCGCCAGCACGGCCACGGGCGTCTGCAACGGGATCCAGACCAGGAACGCCACCAGGATCCACGTGACCAGGCGCGCCTCGGTCAAACCGCCGAAGCGCGCGCCTGAGTTGCCGGATGTGGCGTCACTGGAATTCACGGAACCCTCCAAACGGCACGAGTGCGTGCGGGCGGATTATACCGAGACATGGGCCGATGGCCCTCAGCGAGAGGGCAGACCCAGTTCGCCGGCCACCAGGTCGAGCAAGGAAGGAGCCCAGCCGGCGATCCGAATCTCGGGGTTCTCCGCCAGAATCCGATCCCGCCTCGGTTCGTCGGCGACCAGGTAGGAGGCGCAGCCGAGGCTGTTGCCGGCCACGATGTCGGAGGCCGAATCACCCACGACGACCGACGTTTCGAAGTCGATTTCGGGCATCAGATCCTGCGCCTGCCGGAACAGGCCCAATTCCGGTTTTCGACAGTCGCAGGCGCCTTTCTCGTGCGGGCAGACGAGGACGAGGTCCGCCGCAGCATCGTGGGCCGCCAGCTCGGCCTGCATTCGGGCATGAATGCCGTCGACGTCGGCCATCGTCATGCGGCCAAGCGCCACGCCCCTCTGGTTCGTCACCACAACGACGCGGATCCCGGCCGCCTTCAGCCGCCGCAGCGCTTCTATCGCTCCCGGCAGGAACTCGAACTCGGCCCACGTCTTGACGTAGTCACCGGAAGGCATCTTCCGATTGATTACGCCGTCGCGGTCAAGGAATGCTGTCGTGGGCAGGCGGTGCATCTGGGAATAGGGCTCGCTCGACAAGCTCGCTCCAAACATGGCCGATCAAGATGTGCGATTCCTGGATGCGGGCCACGTCCGTAGCCGGCACCCCCACCCAGAAGTCCGACTCGTTGCGAGCGAGGCCGCCCCCGCTGCCCGTCATGGCGACGGTTGCGAGCCCCAGGCTACGAGCCATGCGCAGCCCCTCCACCACGTTGGCCGAGTTGCCGCTTGTGCTGATTCCGATCGCGATGTCGCCGGGCCGACCGAAGGCCTCGACCTGACGGGCGAAGACCTGATCGTAGGAAACGTCGTTGCCGATAGATGTCAGCGACGACGTGTTGACCGTCAGGGCATGCGCTCGAAGCGACGGACGGCGGCGGTAGAACTGGCCCACGAACTCGGCGGCGATGTGCTGGGCATCGGCCGCGCTGCCGCCGTTGCCGAAGATCAGCAGCGCGCCCCCGGTCTGATATGCCGCAATCAGCGCCTCTGCCACGTCCAGGCAAGGTCCCAGGTCCTGGAGCAACGCCTGCTTGGCCGCGACGCTGGACAGGATCCGATCGCGGAAGATGCCCTCGAGCTCGGGCCGCTGGCCGCTCAACCGACGCGCCATGTCTGCAGGCCGACCGGCTCGAAGCTGAAGTCGGCGACGGAGCAACCCAACTCGACGAGCTTCTTGGCCACCTTGTGTCTGGTTCCTCCGGAGCAATACAGCAACATGTACCCGCCCCCGCCGGCACCGGTGATCTTGCCACCCGTGGCCCCCGCCCCGCGAGCCGCATCGTAGAGGGCGTCCAGCTCGGGCGAGGAGATCCGGGCCGACATCCTCTTCTTCTGCAGCCACTCTTCGTGGAGTAGCGCCCCAAACTCGTCGAGCTCCTTGCGCAGGAGATGCGCCTTCATCTCACCGGTGAGTCGCTTGATCTCTCGCAGCGCTTCGATGCTGTCCGACTCACCCGCTTCGAACCGAGCCACCTGGTCCTCGATGATCTGAGCGGAGAGGCGGATCCGGCCGGTGAAGACGAGGAGCAGGTTGTACTGCAGTTCGTTGATGACGTCTGCCGGGATGCGCAGAGGATTCACGACGACCCGATCTGCGGCGAACTCGATGTAGTTGAAACCGCCGAATGCGGCGGCGTAGTGGTCTTGCAGTCCGCCCTGGATCCCCAGGTCATGGCGCTCGATGCGATACGCCATGTCCGCAATCTCGTAGTCCGTCAGCGGCAGCGACTTCCACTCCTTGAGGAGGCCCACCAGCGTGACCATGACCGCCGACGACGCGCCCAGCCCGGAACCGGGGGGAGCATCGCTGTGGAGGAACAGGTCGAAGCCGCTCTCCGGACGGCCCAGGTGGAGAATCGCCGCCTTCACCAGGTCCAGCTTGCCGTCGTAGACGAGCTGGTCGTCCAGCGAGAATGTCACGGTTTCGCCGAAGTCGAGCGACTCGATGCGAATCTGTCCGTCGGATCTGGGCTGCAGCGTGCCGTATGCATACCGCCCGATCGTCGAGCTCAGAACGACCCCACCCTCCTGCTCCGGGAAAGGTGGCACGTCCGTCCCGCCGCCCGCAAAGCTGATGCGCAGTGGGGCTTTGGCTCGATACAGCAAACGATCATCTCCGCTTGGCGTACTGATGGACCCGGTGATCTCCTCGACGGCCGCCCTCCGACCGCAGGCTAGTCTAGCCCAAGTCGGCGGACCCTCGAACGGCGCGCAGCAGCGGCGACGGATCTCGTTCGAGCTGCTCGTAGGTCTCGGGCAGGCCCATGTCGATGAAGAAGCCGTCGGCCACGACGCCCCTGATTCGACCTGCCAGGAGCGGCAGCACGTCTCGCTCCAGGGAACTCGGCCCGACCGCGGGAATGAGATCGACGACTTCCTTGCGCAGGGCGTAGACGCCGGCGTTCACCATGGCCGGGCCTGCGGTGGGCCCATCCTGACGGAATGCAACCACCCGGCCGTCGGTGTCCAGCTCGACCTTGCCGTACCGCCCGCCGTCGGGCACTCGAGTGAGCGTCATCGCGCCGAGAATCTCGCCGCCGGGGATCTCCAGAAGACGCCGGCAATCGACCTCGCAGACCGAGTCGCCGTTGAGCAGCAGAAAGCTCTCATCGTCGACGAACGACGCGGCCAGCCGGGCTGCTCCGCCCGTGCCCAGCGGCGTCTCCTCGTTCGAGTAGCGGATCGCCACGTCCCACGGCGCGCCGTCCCCGAAATAGCCGCGGATCACCTCGCCCCGGTAGCCGCAGGAGATGACGATCGTCTCGATGCCGAAGGAGCAGAGCTGCCAGACCAGGTACTCGATGAACGGGTGGCCGTCTATCGTCAGCATCGGCTTGGGAGTCGCGTCGGTCAGGGCGCCAAGCCGGGTGCCGCGGCCGCCCGCTAGGATTACCGCCGACCCGCGACGAGGACTTCGTGATCTCACGTGGCGCAGTATAGGGAGCGACTTCGTGATCTCACGTGGCGCAGTATAGGGAGCGACTCCATGACCAGCGCCTCCAGTAGCGTGCCGGTCGGGAGCCCGCCGGTCGGCGGCTCGCCGGCGGGTAGCTCGCCGGCGGGTAGCTCGCCGGCCGGTTCGGCTCCCGCCGGTGGCGCGGCGCCGCCTGCAACGGTGAACATCGCCGGCATCCCCATCCACAACGCGACTTTCGACGAGGCGGTGGCGCTGATCGCGGGCTGGGCCGCCGACGGCAGCGGCGGCTACGTCTACACGCCGAACGTCGACGACGTGGTCAAGACCCATCGCCTCCCCGACTTCAAGCGTGCCGTCCTGGGAGCGAGACTGCGCGTCCCCGACGGCATGGGCATCGTCTACGGCTCGCGGATCGCGGGCTCGCCGCTCAAGGGAACCGTCACCGGCCGCCTCCTGCCAGAGGCCCTGGCGAAGGCTCTCGGCCCGACTGTCGGGTTCGCCTTCTTCGGCGGCAAACCCGGCGTGGCAGAGGAAGCGGCCCAGGTCCTGGCCGGCAAGGGCGCCCGCATCGCGGCGGCGCTGGCGCCGGAGATGGGCTTCGTGGTCGGCTCGGACGAAGACACCAGGCTGACCGCTCAGCTTCGCGAAAGCGGGGCGGGTGTGATCTTCGTCTGCCTGGGTGCGCCGCGGCAGGCCCTGTGGATGGAACGACACGCCAGCGAGCTGCCCGCGGTACTGCTCGGAGTCGGTGCGGCGGTGGATGTCCTGGCCGGCAGGTCCTCATCCGCCCCGGCATGGATGACGCGATTTGGCGTCGAGTGGCTATACCGCCTCGTCCACGAGCCACGCCGCCTGGGCCGCCGCTATCTCTGGGACGACCCGCGTTTCTTCCTGTGGATGCTGCGGCAGCGATTCTCCAGGCGGCGGCGCCCCTAGAGCGACTCCCCCGTCGGCTCGGACGCCTTTCCGCGCGGCCTGATCCGAAGCTTCACGTAGAGTTCGTCGATCTGGCTGCGAAGTCGTCCGATGTCGAAGTCGGAGGCCCTGGCGCGCAGCCGGACCGAGAGTTCGCCGAGCTCGGAGGGAGTGGCGCCGAGCAGAGTCCGTATCGAGGCTGCTGCCGCGTCCGGGTCGCCGAAGTCGATGACCTGGCCGGCTAGCGTTTCGCCGAGTAGCCACTCATGGGCAGGGATGCGGTTGGCCAGCACCGGCACGCCGGCCGCCATGGCCTCCAACAGGGCGATGCCGAAGCCCTCGCCCCGGCTGGGGAATGCGGCCAGGGCCGCCGAGCCCAGCATCGCCGGCAGGTCCCCTTCCTCGAAACCGAGCACGAAGGTCACGCGGTCACTGAGTCCCAACTCATCGATGAGCGTTTGGAGACGGGCCAGCTCCTCGGGGTTGGGCTCCCCGGCGATGACGAGAGACCATTCCAAGTCGCGCAGCCGATCCAACGCCCGGACCAGGTCTGTCAGGGTCTTGTTGGGGACGATCCGGCCGATAGACACCACGCGGTCCGGAATCGGCATTCGGGTCAGGCCCATGAGCGAGGCCAGCGGGATTGCGTTCGGAAAGACGACGCTGGAGCCCGCGAGATAGCCGGCGTCGCGCAGCAGAAGGGCCCGGTCCGCTTCGCTGCTGGCGACCGTTTGAACGCCGCCGAGCCGCAGCAACGGCCCGAAGTACAGCCGCATGGCGAGTCTCTTGGCTCGGCCGCCGGCGCCGGAATGGAATATCAGGCCATGGGTGTGGAGGATCCGCGGCCGTCGCGCGGCCACGGCACCCATGACCGTCGTCGCCAGGGCGAAACGGAGATCGTGGATGTGGACCACGTCGTGGCGGGCGACCTCGCGCCAGATCCGGTCGGGGCGGTAGGTCACGGCGATCTGCGGTCCGCCCCGGCCCGGCACGCGGACGATCTCCACGCCGTCCTCGGTCTCACGGTGGGGCAAACCCCTGGTAGGGCCGGCGATGTCTCTGTCCAGGGTCAGGACCGTGACGCGGTAGCCGGCCTCCGCCTGCGCTGTGGCCAGATCGTGCACATACTTCTCTGTGCCGCCGGCAAACGGGCGATACCTTCGGCACACGTGCAAGACCCGAATTGGCGGCCCGGGCTGCGCCGGCCGGGCTGAGGAGGGTCGTCGAAGGCCCCGGCGGAGTCGGATCATTGCCGGAGTATGGCATGGCAACCGGGCCTCCTCAGGTCCACCAGTTCGATCCCGGCTATCCTGTGGCAACTCACGCACGGAGAATTGGATCAGTGATCAACCGACTCTGGACGGGCCACAAACCGCTCGTGATCGCAATTCCGGCGATCACGGTAGTCGTGCTCCTTGTTGGGAGCCTGCTGCTCGTGACCGCCGCCGGCGGCACAGCTCACGCCAGTCCAACACCCACCGCCACCGAAACGGCTTCTCCTTCGCCTTCTCCCTCGCCCACTCCGACGCCCTACGTCGCACCGACCCCAACCATCAACACCGGCCCGACGCCACTGCCGGCGGGCATGTCCTACGCGGACCTGGACGGCGTGCTCACTTCATCTTCCCTGGCCCACCGACTGCCGATGGCGGTAATGGTTGACGACAACCGAGTTGCTCGGCCGCAATCCGGCATCTCATCGGCCTCGATCGTGTATCAGGCCTATGCCGACGGCGGCGAAGACCGCTACATGATGATCTTCCAGGAGGGCACCGCCACAGACATCGGGCCCATCCGGAGCGTTCGCCCCTACTACATCTACTGGGCGGATGAATACAAGGCGATGCTGGGCCACTACGGCGGCGACATGCAGTCGCTCAGGAAGGTGATCCCCGCGAGCGCGAACTACATCTACAACATGGACGCCCTTCACCAGGGTTCCTGCCCATACCACCGGACCAGCCTCCGGGTCGCGCCACACAACGCTTACTCCAACTCCGGGGCGCTCATCGCATGCCTCACCAAGAAGGGCTATCCAACCACCTACCAGAAGCTGCCGACGCGCTCGTTCGTAGATAACACGCCCACGGACCAGCTGCCCGTGGCTCAGACGATCTCGATCGGCTACAACACCGGCACGGTGGGATATCAGTTCAACCCGGCGACAGACTCGTACCTCCGCATCATCGGCGGGGCGCCCGAGATCGATCCGGCGAACAAGCACCAGGTCTTCGCCAGCAGTATCGTCGTCATGTATCAGGTGGTGACCGAGGACCCCAGCGTCGAAGGCGGGAAGCATGCCCGTCGGCCCAACGTGCACAACGTGGGATCCGGCAAGGCGACCATCTTCCAGGAAGGCAAGCAGATCGCCGCAACCTGGAAGAAGACGAGCAACACCGCCCTCACTCGCTTCTACGACGCATCCGGCCACGAGATCCCGCTCGTGCGTGGTGAGATCTTCATCCAGAGCATCAAGACCACGGACAAGGTCACGGTCAAGTAGGGCCGGGGCGCCAGGCCGGTGGAAACCAATCGAGCCGCCCTGGACGGGCGGCTCGAGGACGGTGAAACCCGCAGTGCCGCCCCGCGTGGGCGGCCCGCCACGGGCCGAACTACATCATCACCAGGCCACCATCCACCGCCAGAACCTGGCCGGTGATATAGGCGGCTTCGTCCGAAGCCAGGAATGTAACGGCGTTGGCGATGTCGTCCACGGTGCCGAAGTGGCCCAGCGGCGTGGCCGTCTTGATCTGGTCCTGCAGGGCCTCGGGAAGGTCCTTGGTCAGTTCCGTGACGATGAAACCCGGGGCGACGGCGTTGCAGGTGATGCCGCGCGAAGCCACTTCTCGGGCGGTGGCCTTGGTCAGGCCGATGAGGCCGGCCTTGGACGATGAGTAGTTGGCCTGGCCCATCTGGCCGGCCTGGCCCGACACGCTCGACATGTTGACGATGCGGCCGGAGTGGGCCTTCAGCATCGGGCGGACGACGGCCTTGATCATGTAGAAGGCGCCGAAGAGGTTGACCTCCAGGACCTTCTTCCAGTCGTCGATCGGCATGCGCATGATCAGATCGTCGCGGGTGATGCCGGCGTTGTTCACGAGAATGTCGACCTTGCCGAAAGCCTCGACGGCGGTGGCGACGGCCTTGACGCAGGCCTCGGGATCGGTGACGTCGGCCGGGATGTAGACGGCCTTGCGGCCGAGGGCCTGGATCTCCGCGACGGTGGCCTCGGCCACTTCCGCGCGTCCCACGTCGACGAAGGCGATATCGGCGCCCTGCGCGGCGAGCTTCAGGCAGATTGCCTTGCCGATGCCGCGCGCTCCGCCCGTGACGAGAGCGGACTTACCGGACAGATCGATCATGCGATTCCTCCTCCTGGATTTGGTGCGAGCGCCTCGGTCGACGACGCGCCGGAGCATCTACTGAATTCGGTATCCGCCAGAGCAGTGCCACACCGCCGACCGAACAGGTCGATCACTTGAGAAGCCACTCCAGAGCCGGCGGGAAGGGATTGATGGGTTCCAGGTAGCCGGGCTGGATGGAGACGTCCCCCGGCCCGATGTTCGCGGCTCGCGCTGCGTTGGCCGGATCCGCGGTCCACTCCAGGGCGATCGCGCCCGAAGTGAGCCCGGAGCCGAAAGCCACCAGAAGCAGCCGGTCGCCCTTCTTCACGCGCCCCGCGGCCACAGCCTCGTTCAGGGCCAGCGGAACGGATGCCGCGGAGGTGTTGCCGTACGAGCCGACGTTGACGAAGACCTTGTCCATCGGGAAGTCGAGCGACTTCGCCAGGCCTTCGATGATTCGAACGTTGGCCTGATGCGGGATGACGAGGTCTATGTCGTCGAGCCCGAGACCGGCCTTCTTGAGCGCCGCCTGCGACGTCGATCCGAGAGTTCGGACGGCCATCTTGTAGGTCTCGGTGCCCTTCATCTTCATATAGTGCTCCCGGGCCCCGAGAGTCGCGTCGCTGGCCGGCCGTGACGAGCCGCCGGCCGGCAGCCAGATGAGATACGCGCCCGACGGATCGGTCGTCATCTCGATGCCGAGCGTGCCACCGGGCTCGTCCGAGGCGGAAAGAACGGCGGCCCCGGCTCCATCTCCGAACAAGATGCACGTGCCCCGATCCGTGAAGTCGGTGCAGCGGCTGAGTGTCTCGGCCCCGATGACCAGAACGTGCTTGGCCATGCCACTGGCCACATAGGCGTGGGCGGTGGCGTAGCCGAAGACGAACCCGGAGCAAGCGGCGGCAAGATCCATCGCCGCGGCGTGCTTGTTGCCGATTGCGCCCTTCACGAGAGCCGCCGTCGACGGCATCGGGAAGTCCGGCGTGAGGGTGCCGACGAGGATCAGGTCAATGTCGTCCGGCTGGAGCCCGGCCGTGGCGATGGCACGCAGCCCGGCCACCGCAGCCATGCTGGCCGTCGTCTCGTCGGGTCCTGCGATGCGGCGTTCACGGATGCCAGTGCGCGAGACGATCCACTCGTCGTTTGTCTCCACCATGCGCTCGAGGTCGGCGTTCGTGAGGATCTGGCTCGGGGCATAGGCGCCCCAACCTGTCAGGTGGACGCCCGAAACGAGACGAGGCATTACGGCTCAACCTCTATCAGCGGCTGCTTGGCCTTGACGAGCTTCCCCGTCTCGGCAACGACACGCACGCAGCGCCCAGCCTGGTCCGACTTGATCTCGTTGAAGAGCTTCATCGCCTCGATGAGGCCGATGACCTGCCCGATCGCCACATGCTGCCCGACGGTCACGAAGGGCGGGGAACTGGGCGACGAGGCGGCATAGAAGACACCCGTCAGCGGAGCCTTCACCGACTTGGTGGCAACAACGGGTTCCGGCTCGGCCGGGGTTGCGGCCGGGGCAGCTCCTCCCTCCGGCGCGCTGGTGCCCGTCGCGGCCGGAGCGGCGGCGATCGGCGCCAGCGCCGCCGTCTTGCGCAGAACGATGCCCGTCTCGCCGGCCTCCACCTCCAGCTCTACGAGATCGCTTCGCTCGAGCAGCGAGCCGAGCTTGTCGATCAGCCGGAGCAGCGATGTAGTTTCCGGGGACGTAGCCGTGTGGCCGGTGGAGCCTTCTGTTGTGACCCCGCCGGGAAGCTGGGTCCTGGGCTCGTCGTGACGCTCACTCATCTAATGGGCCCTCACTCAGCCCAGCGCCGGATAACCAGGGCGCTGTTCTGGCCGCCAAAGCCGAAGGAGTTGGAAACTGCGACGTCGATTTCTCGGCGGCGGGCCACGTTGGGCGTCAGGTCCAGACCCGCAGCCGCAACGTCCGGATTCTCGAGGTTGATGGTCGGCGGAACCAACCCGGTCCGGATGCTCAGGATGGTGGCGATCGCTTCGATCGCGCCCGCGGCTCCGAGAGTGTGGCCGATCATGCTCTTGTTGGCGGTCACGCTCACCTCTCCGGCCCGCTCGCCAAAGAGTGTCTTGATGGCCTCGAGCTCACGCGGATCGCCCTCCGGCGTGGAGGTGGCGTGGGCGTTGACCATCTCCACATCGTCCACGCTGAGACCGGCCTTCTCCAGAGCGCGGCGGATTGCGCGGACCGCGCCGGCACCTCCGGGCGCCGGCAGGGTGATGTGAGAGGCGTCGGCCGTGGCGCCGTAACCCACAACTTCGGCGAGTGGCTGCGCGCCGCGGGCCAAGGCGTGCTCGAGCGACTCCAGCGCAAGAACGCCGGCGCCCTCGCCGATTACGAAGCCGTCGCGGCCGGCGTCGAAGGGCCGGGAGGCGCGTTCCGGTTCGTCGTTTCGGGTCGAGAGGGCACGCATCGCGGCGAAGCCGCCCACCAGCGACTCGGAGCCCACGGCTTCGGTGCCGCCTGCAAGCATGATGTCGGCGTCGCCGCGCCGGATCGTCTCCCAGGCTTCGCCGATGGCATGGCCGCCGGTGGCGCAGGCGGAAACGACGGCGAAGTTGGGGCCCTGCGGCCCGAAATGGATCGCAATCACACCGGCCGCGAGGTTGCTGATGGACATCGGGATCACGAACGGCGACATGCGGCCGGGACCGCGCTCACCGCACAGCTGAATCTGCTCGGCCAGCGTGATGATCCCGCCGATGCCGGTGCCGACGATGACTCCGGTCCTCTCGGCGAGCGGCCCGTCGAGATGGGCGGGCAGGCCGGCCTGATCCATGGCCTGGCGGGCGGCCACGAGCGCCAGCTGCACGTAGCGATCGTTGCGGCGCTGGTCCTTGCGATCCAGGACCGAGGACGGGTCGAAGTCCTTGACCTCGGCGGCAATTCTTGTAGTAAGGCGCGACGGGTCGAACTGGGTGATGGTCCCAACCCCGGACCGGCCGGCGATCATCCCATCCCAGGTGGATTGGACGTCGAGGCCGAGAGATGTGACGGCGCCCATTCCGGTGACGACGACGCGGGGCGACCGGCCGTCTGCGGCGATAGTCGCCTTGCGCATCGGCCCCGCCGATGCGTTGTGGGCCGTTACGTCGTTCTTCATCGAACTAGCTTCCGGGCGACTGGCGGCTGCGCCGCCATCGCCTTGGGCGTTGCCTCCGGCAACGCTGTCTCAGTCACTTTGTCGGTCATCTGACGAGTTTCCCTGTTCGGATGGTTGCGGCGCGATACACGTCGCCGGGCAATCCGCGCGCCGAGACGGCGTCCGAAGCTGCCAAGACGTCGTAATCGGTCCGGTGGATCTCGGCCTTCACGCCGTCGTCATCGATCTCGATCAGGGCCCAGCTGGCGGTTGGGTCGCCGTCGAAGACGTACCCGGCGCTGCCGACATTGACGATGGTCCGCCAGCCGACCTCGCGGATCTCCGGGAGGTGAGTGTGGCCGCAGACGATCACCTTCGCGTCGGTCCCGCTGACCCGATCGACCGTGACGACCGGGTCGAGATCAGCGCCGAGGCCGCTTGTCAGCGACCCGGGCGAGGCGTGGCAGAAGAGGACCAGATCGTCGCCAACGCGCAGCCGGCGCTCCGACGGCAGGTGGCGCAGGTAGTCGATGCCGTCGTCGCCGATCTGGTCGCGAGCCCACTCTGCGGCAGCTTCATACGACTCCGGAATGCCGTCCGTGAACCACGGGAACGCGGCCGCGTAGTCGCCGTCGGCGACCGCCAGGTCCGTATTGCCCAGCGTGATGAACGCACCGGCCTTCTCAAGCTCCTTCACCAGGACCAGGGTGCCGGCAGGGTCGGGGCCGTTGAAGACCAGATCGCCGCAGATCGCCACGAAGTCGGGGCGAGCGGCGTCGACGGCCTTGCGGACGGCGGCCAGCGCCGGCAAGTTGCCGTGGATATCGGACAGAGCAGCAATGCGCACCATCAGCGGAGGGCGCTCTCGGGGGCAATGATGAAGCTGAGCTTGGCCTCGCAGGCGACGTCGCCGTTGACCGTGGCGATGCCGTGGCCTCGGCCGAACTTGCTGCCCAGGCGCTCCATGGTGACTTCCAGCCGGAGCTGATCGCCGGGTGTGACGATGTGCTTGAAGCGGCACTCGTCGATTGCGGCGAATAGCCCGAGACGATCGCCAAAGCCCGGCTGCTGGGCCACGAAGATGCCCATGGTCTGGGCCAGGGCCTCTACCTGGAGGACGCCGGGCATGATCGGCTGGCCCTGGAAGTGGCCCTGGAAGA
Organism: Chloroflexota bacterium; assembly: GCA_003156975.1. Taxonomy (GTDB): domain Bacteria; phylum Chloroflexota; class Limnocylindria; order Limnocylindrales; family CSP1-4; genus Fen-1039. Next base: position 37,998 of record PMIE01000098.1, read on the forward strand.
ACCACTCGGTGGCAGTCACCGACTTCAGGCCCACGATGCGCTTCGCTTCGGCGTCGTACTCGACGATCCGGTCTACCAGCAGAAACGGCCAGCGATGCGGAATCAGCTTCTCGATCTGACGCGTCGTCAGGATGATCTCGTTGGTCACAGGCTCGGTCACGGGGCGGCTCCTGGGGCTGGGGGGCAGACGGCTCAGCGGTTGCCGGCGGCGACGAATGGGGCACTGCCGACTCGGTCCAGCAGGCTGGTCGTCACCTTGCCATCGATGAAGACCTGGTTGGCAAGGATGGCGCGATGCAGCTCGATGTTGGTGATGACGCCATCGACGAGCAGCTCGCGCAGAGCTGCATCGCCGCGAGCGATGGCCTGGGCCCGATCCGGCGCCCAGACACACAGCTTGCCGAGGAGAGAGTCGTAATAGGATGGGATCTCATAGCCTGGATACAGGTGCGAGTCCATCCGGACACCGGGGCCGCCGGGCGCCAGATAGGCCCCGACCTGACCCGACTGCGGCCGGAAGTCCTTCGCCGGGTCCTCGGCAAGGATCCGGAACTCGATGGCATGGCCGTTCGAGACGACATCTGCCTGAGTGATGCCGAGCGGCTCGCCGGCCGCGATCCTTATCTGCAAGGCAACGAGGTCTATGCCGGTGCAAAGCTCCGTGATGGGATGCTCCACCTGGATGCGGCAGTTGATCTCGATGAAGTAGGCGTCGCCCTTGCTGTCCACGAGAAACTCGAGAGTGCCGAGGTTTTCGTAGCCGGCCGCGGAAACTGCCTTGAGGGCCCGCTCGGCCAGATCCTGGCGGGCGGCATCGGTGAGGGCCGGGCTCGGCGTCTCTTCGATGATCTTCTGGTGGCGCCGCTGGACGGAGCAGTCGCGCTCGAACAGATGGATGGCGTTGCCGAAGCGATCCACAGCGACCTGGATCTCGATGTGGCGGTTCTCCTCGAGGAACTTCTCGAGGTAGAGCGAATCGTCGCCGAAGCCGGCCTTCGCTTCGGAACGACTGACCTTGAATATGGACTCGAGCTCGCGGGCGTTGCGGACGAGGCGCATGCCCTTTCCGCCGCCGCCGGCCGACGGCTTGATCAGGACGGGGTAGCCGATCCGCTCGGCCTCTTCCAGGGCGTGGTCTTCGTCCCGCAGCATCGTGGAGCCGGGGATCGTCGTCAGGCCGTGGGCGCTGAGGATCCGGCGGGTCGCCTCCTTCGAGGCGAAGCGCTCCAGCACTTCCGCCGACGGGCCGATGAAGGCCAGGTCGTGGGCACGCACGACGTCGGCGAAACCCTCATCCTCGGACAGGAAGCCGTATCCCGGATGGATGGCGTCGCAACCGGTCACGATCGCGGCCGAGATCACGGCCGGGGCCGAGAGGTAGCTGTGCTTGGCGTCGGCGGGGCCGATGCAGATGGCCTCGTCCGCGAGCTGCGCGGCCAGACTCTCGCGGTCGGCCTCGCTGTACGCAACGACTGCGCCGACCCCGAGACTGCGGCAGGCGCGGAGGATTCGCAGCGCGATTTCCCCGCGGTTGGCGATGAGGATCTTGGTGAACATCAGGCCTTCCCTGCCACGCTGGGATCGTTGTCGACACGGCCGGCGTCTCCGCCGGTCTGGCGCTCCGGCAGGTCGATGCGAACCAGCTCCTGGCCGTATTCGACGGCCTCGCCCGACTCGGCCAGGCTGGAGCCAATGACACCGTCGACCGGCGAGACCACGTCCTGATTGACGCCGAGAACGTTCACGTGGCCGATGCGCTCGCCGGAGCGGACACGCATTCCGACGGCCAGATCCTTTCGCGGCTGATACACACCCACCGCCGGGGACTTGGCCGCGATCCGGCCCGGCTCCTCGACAGCCCGCTCGATGGGAGTCGAGCGACGCTCACTCCCATCGGCTCTGGCGTGGACTACTGCGGCACCTCGGCCGGTGACTTGTCCGCGGCCGGCGTGGCCTTCGAGCGGCTTCGCCGCGCTCTTGCTCGATTCGTCCGTCGCGGCAGGCATTCGCAGGCGGGCCTTCCAGCCACCCTGCCGGACTTCGATCTCGCCCAGTCCGCTGGCCGCCAGCTTGGCGATCAGCGCCGGCAGCAGATCGTCGGCCAGACCGGCGATCGCCTCGTGGTCCCGCTGAACCTGGAGGGCATCCTCCGATTCGGACCCTTGAGTCGAACTCTTGACGCGGGCGGGCATCGCCTACATCTCCTCGCGATTGGACGGACCCGGACGTCGCATTCCCGGGAGCGTCGGCATTGTGGGCCTTGCCGAAAAGATGCCGCGGAGTCGATCGCCGATGCCGACCCGCTCGGGTGGAGCCGCCGGCCCATCGACCACCGTGAACGGGCCATAGGCTCGATAGCGCTGGTATCGGGCCTCGATCAGGTCGTCGATCGACATCCGACTCAGCGCGTCGAGGTGCTCGACCACGATTTCCCTGACCCGTCGGGCGGTCTCCATCGGGTCTGTGTGAGCGCCCTCACCGGGTTCCGGAATCACCGCATCGATGATGCCGAGCTCGACCTGCTCGGCGGCCGTGACCTTCATCGCGACGGCCGCCGCCTGGCTCTGGTCGGACGAGCGCCACAGGATTGCGGCGCAGCCTTCCGGGCTGATGACAGAGTAGATCGAGTTGTCGAGCGCAAGGACGACGTCGCCAACGGCGAGCCCGAGAGCACCGCCCGAGCCGCCCTCGCCGGTGATCACGACAACGATCGGCGTCCGCAGGCGCGTCATCATGCCAACCGATTTGGCGATCGCTTCGGCGATGCCGCGCTCCTCGGCGGCTGCGCCCGGGAAGGCGCCCTGGACGTCCACGAAGGTGAGCACCGGCATGGAATACCGCTCGGCCAGGTCCATCACCCGCATTGCCTTGCGATACCCCTCGGGGTGGGGCAGGCCGAAGTTGCGGCGGATGTTCTCTTCGGTATCCGCGCCCTTCTGGAACCCGATGACGGCTACGCGCCGTCCGGAGATGCGGGCCATGCCGGCCACGATGGCCGAGTCGTCGCCGAAGAGGCGGTCGCCGTGCAGCTCGATGAACTCATCGGCCATACCCTTGAGCAGTTCCAGAGTGTGCGGCCGCTTGAGGTTGCGGGCCTGCTGGACGTGGGCCCAGACCTCCGCGTTGAGGTTCTCCGGCGCGGGCTCTGCATGGCTCCGGCCAAGAAGTCGATCAACCACGGGGTGCCTCCCCGCGAGACCCGCTGGTCTCGCCGTTGCGGGCTTCGGCATTGCTCTCACCGCCGAGAGCGCCGGTCAGGGCCGACAGAAAAGAGCGTGGCCTGGAGGACGGACCGGCCGCGGTCGTCGGCTCGCCCGCGCCGTTGAGTGACGGCGCGATCAGGAAGCCGAGCAAGGCGATGATCTCGTCTCGGAGATGGGCGCGAGCCACAATCCGATCCACGAAACCGTGGGCCAGCAAGAACTCGGCGCGGGCAAATCCGGACGGCAATTCCTCACCGATCGTCCCGGCCGAGACGCGGTCGCCGGCG
>PMIE01000129.1:0-3486 GCA_003156975.1 Chloroflexota bacterium
ATCGAGACGCCTGAAGGCCCGAACATCGGCCTCATCGGCTCGCTGGCCACCTTTGGGCGCATCAACAGCTACGGCTTCATCGAAACGCCCTACCGCAAGGTGAAGCGGACGATCGCCTGGGACGACCCAACGATTGGCACGCATGAAGCCGGCGTGGACCTCATCGGCAAGGATGGCAAGGTCATCCTGAAGGCCGGCGCGAAGTTCAACGATGAAGCGATCGCGGAGCTCAAGCGGCAGAAGGCTCAGGCCTTCCAGATCCGCCCCATCGTCACCGCCGAGATCGAGTATCTCGCCGCCGACGAAGAGGAAGAGCACCACGTCGCCCAGGCCAACGCCCAGCTGGACGCCCAGGGCCACTTCGTCAAAGACCGCATCCCGTGCCGCTACCGCGACCAGTTCCCCGAAGCTCGGCCGAACGCCATCGAATACATGGACGTCTCGCCGAAGCAGGTCGTGTCCGTGGCCACCGCGCTCATCCCGTTCCTGGAGCACGACGACGCCAACCGAGCCCTGATGGGTTCGAACATGCAGCGTCAGGCCGTGCCGCTACTCGAGCCCGAATCGCCGATCGTCGGCACCGGCATGGAGTGGCGCTCGGCTCTCGACTCGGGCCAGGTCGTGGTCGCCAAGCGGCCCGGCGTGGTGACGAGCGTGACCGCGGATCGGGTCCAGATGGAAACCGATGCCGGCGAGCTGGACGAATACCTCCTCCAGAAGTACGTCCGCTCCAACCAGGGAACGTGCATCAACCAGCGGCCTATCGTGGACGTGGGCATGCGCCTGGAGAAGAACGATCCGATCGCGGACTCCAGCTCCACCCAGCAGGGCGAGCTGGCCCTCGGCCGAAACGTCCTCGTGGCGTTCATGAGCTGGGAAGGCGGCAACTACGAGGACGCGATCGTCATCAGCGAGCGCCTCGTCAAGGAAGACTTCTTCACCAGCATCCACATCGAGAAGCACGAGCTGGAGTCGCGTGACACCAAGCTCGGGCCCGAAGAGATCACCCGCGACATCCCCAACGTCGGCGAGGAGTCCCTCAAGGACCTCGACGAGGAGGGCATCGTCTACATCGGCGCCGAAGTCCAGCCCGGCGACATCCTGGTCGGCANNAAGGGCGAGACCGAGCTGACCGCAGAGGAGAGGCTCCTCCGCGCGATCTTCGGCGAGAAGGCCCGCGAAGTGAAGGACTCGAGCCTGCGCCTGCCTCACGGCGAGCGCGGCAAGGTCGTCGACGTCCGCATCTTCAGCCGCGAAGAGGGCGACGAACTCATGCCGGGCGTGAACCGCCTGGTTCGAGTCTCCGTGGCCCAGAAGCGCAAGGTCAGCGTCGGCGACAAGATGGCCGGCCGCCACGGCAACAAGGGTGTCATCGCCAAGGTTCTGCCTGCCGAGGACATGCCCTACCTGCCGGACGGAACCCCGGTCGACATCGTTCTCAATCCGCTGGGCGTGCCGAGCCGAATGAACATCGGCCAGATCCTCGAGACCCACCTCGGGTGGGCGCTCCACGAGCGCGGCCTCAAGGCCGCCACCGCCGTCTTCGACGGCGCAACCGAAGAGCAGATCCGCGAAGAGCTTCGCCTCTCCGGTCTCCCGGAGGACGGCAAGGTCGTGCTTCGCGACGGTCGGTCGGGAGAGACCTTCGATCGGCCGATCACGGTCGGCTACATCTACATGCTCAAACTCCACCATCTTGTCGAGGACAAGATCCACGCCCGGTCCACCGGACCCTACAGCCTCATCACGCAGCAGCCTCTGGGCGGTAAGGCCCAGTTNNCGTCAAGGGCGAGGAGATCCAGGCTCCCGGTGTTCCCGAGTCGTTCAAGGTCCTCATCAAGGAACTCCAGAGCCTCGGGCTCAACGTCGAGATCCTCAACGAAAACGACGAAGAAATCCGCTTCGCGGAAGACTCCGGCACCTACCCGATGCCGGATCTCGGTGGGATCAACCTCGCCGGTTTCGAAGACTGATCCAGCTACGCGCATTGACGCGGCGTCTGTGCCCGGCCAGCCAGGCGGCGCCGATTCACGGTCCGAACTACGCCACCAAGCCAGGCGGTGGCGTGGAGGAGAGGAATGCTCGAGGTTAACAACTTCAACGCGATCCGGATTTCGCTAGCGAGTCCGGAACAGATCCGCGACTGGTCCTCCGGCGAGGTAACCAAGCCGGAGACCATCAACTACCGNNCTTCGGTCCCACGAAGGACTGGGAATGCTATTGCGGCAAGTACAAGCGGATTCGGTATAAGGGCATCATCTGCGACAAGTGCGGCGTCGAGGTCACTCGATCCAAGGTCCGCCGCGAGCGAATGGGCCACATCCAGCTGGCCAGCCCGGTTAGCCACATCTGGTATTTCAAGGGCACGCCGTCGCGGCTGGGCATCCTGCTCGACATCAGCCCTCGGAATCTCGAGCGCATCCTCTATTTCGCCCTCTACATCGTCACTCACGTGGACGAGGACGCCCGCAAGCGCGCCCTGGCCGCCCTCGAGGACGAGGCCGAGGGCAGGGGCGGCAAGGGTGGCCGGGCCCTTGGCGATCTGGAAGACGAGCTCAAGAGCCGATTCAACCGCCAGAAGGATGAGTTGGGCGCGGCTCTCGCGGCCACCATGGCCGAGCTCGAGCAGCAGCGCACCGCTCGCACCTCCGAGATCGTGGAGGCCGCGCAGCAGGTCGAGAAGCTCCTGAGCGATCTCGGCAAGAAGGCCGCGGCCGAGGCCATTGCTTTCCCGATCACGGGTGAGGTCGTGGTTGCCGCCGGCGAATCGGCCGGCAAGGAAGCCACTGCCACTCTCCGCAAGATCGTCGCCGCCGAAACGGAGCGGGTCACCGCCGAGATTCAGCAGCGCGAGGCGGACGAGGAGCGCAGCGCCGCCCAGAAGACGACGGACCTCCAGCTCAGCATCGATGCCGAGCTTGAGACCGAGCGCGAGCGTCTCCGCCGCGACGCGGACGGCGCCAAGGATGAGATCCGCAAGCAGCGCGACGAGATCGAGTCGATCAAGTCGCTCATGACTCTGTCCGAGAACGACTTCCGCTATCTGGACGAGCGATACGGCTCGGGCAGTCGCGGCGGGCGCATCTTCCACGCCGCAATGGGCGCGGAAGCCGTCCGAGACATCATCGGCCGGATGGAGCTCGAGGAGCTCGCCAAGTCGCTTCACGTCGAGGTTCGCACGACCTCGGGGCAGCGTCGGAAGAAGGCCATCAAGCGCCTTCGTCTGATCGAAGCCTTCCGACGGTCGGGGACGCGCCCGGAGTGGATGATCCTGTCAGTTATCCCTGTTATTCCGCCTGACCTGCGGCCGATGGTCCAGCTCNNCCGCAACAACCGCCTCAAGAGGCTTCTCGAGCTGGGTGCTCCGGAGATCATCATTCGCAACGAGAAGCGAATGCTCCAGGAAGCCTGCGACGCCCTGATCGACAACGGCCGGCGCGGCCGAGCGATCGCCGGCACCGGCAACCACCGCCTCAAGAGCCTCTC
>PMIE01000129.1:3505-9516 GCA_003156975.1 Chloroflexota bacterium
TTCGCTCACAACATCAAGAGCGCCAAGCGCATCGTCGAGCGCGTCCGTCCGGAAGTTTGGGACGTTCTCGAGGAAGTCATCAAGGACCACCCGGTCCTGCTGAACCGCGCCCCAACGCTGCACAGGCTGGGCATCCAGGCCTTCATGCCGGTGCTGGTCGAAGGCTCCGCGATCCATCTGCATCCGCTCGTCTGCACGGCGTTCAANNTTCGACGGCGACCAGATGGCCGTTCACGTCCCGCTTTCCACCCTGGCTCAGGAAGAAGCGCGGACGATGATGCTGTCGACCGCCAACCTCCTCTCGCCCGCGGATGGAAGCCCGGTAGTTGCCCCAACCCAGGACATGGTTCTGGGCTGCTTCTACCTGACCATGGACAAGCCGCTTGCCGAGGGCAAGAAGATGCGCCTCTTCTCGAGTGAGGCGGAGGCCATCCTTACCTACCAGCTCCGAGAGGTCACCCTCCACGAGCCGGTCATTGCCATGGTCAAGGCCTGGGATGAAGAGGCCGGTTCGGTCGTCGACACCCGAGTCCAGACCACGGTCGGGCGGATCATCTTCAATCAGATCGTGCCGGATCGGCTCCGCTTCAAGAACGTGAACATGAAGCGGACCGAGCTGCGCAAGCTGGTCGACGAGTGCTATCGGATCCTCGGCCCCGCCGAGACCGCCAACGTCGTCGACGGCGTCAAGGGCGTCGGCTTTACCTACGCAACGCGCGGCGGCATGACCATTGCCGTCGGTGACATCGTTATCCCGGTTGACAAGGGCAAGCGGCTTCTCGCCGCCGATGCCGACGTTGACCAGATCGACCGCCAGTTCCAGCGCGGTCTCATCACGGATGACGAGCGCTACGAACAGGTCGTCGACGTCTGGCAGAAGACCACCAACGACCTCTCCAACGCGATGATGGACGGCCTCGATCCATACGGCTCCGTGCGGATGATGTCCGACTCGGGCGCCCGAGGTAACAAGGGCCAGATCAGCCAGCTCGGCGGCATGCGAGGCCTCATGGCCGACCCGTCGGGGCGCATCATCGACGTGCCGGTGCGGAGCAACTTCCGCGAAGGCATGACCGTTCTCGAGTACTTCATCTCCACCCACGGTGCCCGCAAGGGCCTCGCGGACACCGCCCTCCGCACCGCCGACTCGGGCTATCTGACCCGACGTCTGGTGGACGTGGCCCAGGATGTGATCACGCGCGAGGAAGACTGCGGCACCCAGGACGGCAGCTGGATCACTCGCGCCGAGTCGGCCGAGATCACCAGCAATGAAAAGGGCGCCTACCAGAAGCGAATGGTCGGCCGGCTGTCTGCAGCCGCGCTGATCCATCCGACGACCGGCGAGGTCGTCTGCGAGCGCAGCCAGGAGATCACCGAGGCAGTTGCCCAGGCGATCGACGAGTCTGGGATCGATGAAGTTCTCGTCCGATCGCCTCTCTCCTGCGAGGCTCGACAGGGCGTCTGCCGGCTGTGCTACGGCCGCAACCTTGCGACGGGACATCTCGTCGGCATCGGCGAGGCCGTCGGCATCATCGCCGCTCAGTCCATCGGCGAGCCGGGCACGCAGCTGACCATGCGAACGTTCCACACTGGCGGCGTCGCCGGCCTGGACATCACCGCCGGTCTGCCGCGAGTAGAGGAGCTGTTCGAAGGCCGCGTCCCCAAGGGCAAGGCCGAGATCAGCCACATCGACGGCATCGTGGAGATCGTTCGCGGCGACACCGGAACCAAGGTCAAGGTCACGAGCCGCGAGCAGTACGACACTCACCTCTCGCTGCCGGCCGGCCACGAGATGCTGGCAGCCGCCGGCGATCTCGTCGAAGCCGGGCAGTCGATCGCTCGAGCCGAAGGCGGCGACAAGTCCACGGACGTCACGGCCCCGGCCAAGGGTTTCCTGGTTCAGGAGCCCGACGGTCTGGTTCTCCGGTCCGAGGATACTGTCGAACGGGAATACGCCATCCCTCACAACGCCAAGCTGATGGTTGCCAACGGTGCGGAGATCCGCGCTGGCGACGCCATCACCGACGGCCCGATCAACCCACAGGAATACCTTGAGACAAGGGGCAAGGACTCGGTCCAGCGCTACCTGGTCAAGGNNCGTCCGCCAGATGCTCCGCAAGGTTCGCATCGATCAGCCTGGCGACACGGATCTCCTCCCGACCGAGTTGATCGATCGCCTCGATTTCGAGGCAGTCAACAACCGCGTTCTGGCAGAGGGCGGCGAGCCCTCGACGGCCCAGACGGTTCTTCTCGGTGTGACCAAGGCTTCACTCAACACCTCGTCCTTCCTCGCGGCGGCCTCCTTCCANNCGTCATCATCGGCAAGCTGATCCCAGCTGGGACCGGCGCGCCGGCCAATATCGCTGCCGCTCGAGAGCGCGCCCGACGGGCTGCCGAAGAGGCGCTCGCCGGCGAGTCGCTCGAGAGACTGCGCGGTCCGGAGTACGAGTACAACCCGTTCCTCGAAGAAGCCGGAGGTCGGCCATCCGAGGAGACCGCGGACCTGGCCTCGTTGCTCTCGGCCAGCGTTGGTGGTGTGGCCCAGGAGGAAGACGACGATTTGGTCAATCCCTTCCTGGCGGCCCTAGGGACCGAGTCGCAGGACGAGGCTGAGGTGCTGGAACTCTCCGGGACCGAAGTGCTTCTGGGCGACCCGGACAAGGAAGGGAAATAGCGCTCGGCCGAGGTCGATCGCTCATACAGACAGGGTGCGGGGCACCGGTCGAAGGCCTTCCGAGGGTTTGACACCCCTCGGGGCCGCTGCTAAACTCCGCGCTCGTGGCTTCTTCGAGGCCGCGATTGGCGTGTGCCAGTCGCTCGTCTCGAGTAGCTCATCCGGACGGCGGAACCTGAACATGAACCGGATCTAGCCGGAGCATGGCGGCCCGCCAGATCATCGAAGCGATTTGCGCCTAACAGATCGCCTCCATGTCGCGACCGGTGCCGCAGCGGCGGCCCATCGGACGCCGGAGGCACCGCGGCGCAGGTTCCCGTCGATAGGACTCGCACCGGGATCAACCCGGCCGCGGGTCGTCATGACTCGGGATCGCTGACCAAAACCAGGCCATTCATCCGCAGGAAAGCGAAAGGAGCAGCGTCTCCGTGCCAACGATCAGCCAGCTCGTGCGGCATGGCCGCCAGCCGAAGATCTCCAAGATCAAGGCGCCGGCTATGCGCAAGAACTGGAACAGCCTTCGCCAGCGNNCCAGGAGCACTCCGTGGTTCTGGTTCGTGGCGGTCGCGTGAAGGACCTGCCGTCCGTCAAGTACCACATCATCCGTGGCACGCTCGACGCCGCCGGGGTGAAGGACCGCAAGCAGGGCCGCTCCAAGTACGGTGCCAAGGCCATTCAGCAGAAGGGCAAGAAGTAACCGATGCCCCGTCGACACACAATTGCCCGCAAGACCAAGTACCAGGGCGCCCCGTCCACTCGTCTCAGCAGCCGCTTTGCGACCAAGCTGATGACCGACGGCAAGCGACACCTGTCGGAGCGCATCCTGCGAGAGGCCCTGGCTCGCGCCGAGGCTCAGGCTCGCCGGCCCGGCGTCGAGGTCCTCGAGTCGGCCATGCGCAACGCGACCCCCATCATCGAAGTCAAGCCGCGCCGCGTCGGCGGCGCCACATATCAGGTCCCGGTCGAGATCCGGGGCGATCGCCGCATGTCGCTGGGCGTCCGCTGGCTTGTCCAGGCCGCCCGCAAGCGCAGCGGCAAGAGCATGTCCGAGAAGCTTGCGGCAGAGCTCGTCGATGCCATGAATGGCCTCGGCGCTGCAGTCAAGCGTCGTGAGGACACCCATAAGATGGCCGATGCCAATAAGGCGTTCAGCCACTTCAAGTGGTAGTTCGTCCCCAGTAGGAGATATATAGCCTCGTGGCACGTCAGGTTCCGCTCGCAAGAACGCGGAACATCGGAATCATTGCCCATATCGACGCTGGGAAGACCACGGTCACCGAGCGAGTGCTCTTCTATACCAAGAAGATCTACAAGATCGGAGAAGTCCATGATGGCGCTGCCACCATGGACTGGATGCCCCAGGAGCAGGAGCGCGGTATCACCATTACCGCGGCTGCTACGACCTGCGAGTGGAACGACCATAGAATCAACATTATCGATACGCCCGGGCACGTGGACTTTACTGTTGAGGTGGAGCGCAGCCTGCGCGTCCTCGATGGCGCGGTCGTCGTGTTCGATGGCGTGGCCGGTGTCGAGCCCCAGTCCGAGACGGTCTGGCGTCAGGCGGACAAGTACAGCGTTCCGCGCATCTGCTTCATCAACAAGCTGGATCGCACCGGCGCCGACTTCAATCGCTGCGTCGGCATGATCAAGGAGCGCCTCGGTGCTCGTCCGGTCTGTATTCAGCTGCCAATCGGGCTCGAGGAAAAGTTCGTCGGCATCGTAGATCTCATCGCAATGAAGGCGATCATCTACAAAGCCGAGGACCTCGGCGCGGAGAGCGAGACCATCGAGATCCCCGCCGACCTTCTGGCAGCGGCCAAGAAGGCTCGTGAGGAGATGATCGAGGCTGTTGCCGAGACGGACGACGAGCTCACTCACAAGTACCTCGAAGGACACGACCTGAGCTCCGCGGACATCAAGCGCGGTCTGCGGATTGGGACCCTCGGAGCCCAGTTTGTCCCCGTGCTGGCGGGTTCGGCGCTCAAGAACAAGGGCGTCCAGCCGATGCTCGACGCGGTCGTGGACTATCTTCCGTCGCCTCTGGACGTCCCGCCGGTCGTCGGTATCGTGCCGGCCACTGGCGCCGAAGTCATCCAGGCCGTCGACGACAGCGCTCCCTTCAGCGCCCTGGCCTTCAAGATCGCCGCCGACCCTTACGTCGGCAAGCTGGCGTTCTTCCGGGTCTACTCGGGCCAGCTGAAGGCGGGTTCCTACGTCTTCAACGCCACCAAGGGCAAGAAGGAGCGGATCGGCCGCATCCTTCAGATGCACGCCAACCACCGCGAAGAGATCGAGATCGTCTACGCAGGCGACATCGCCGCCGCGGTTGGCCTCAAGGAAACCTTCACCGGTGACACTCTCACGGATCCGGAGCACCCGGTCGTGCTGGAGAACATCACCTTCCCTGAACCGGTCATCGAAGTGGCCATCGAGCCCAAGACGAAGGCCGACCAGGACAAGCTGGGCATCGCCCTGCAGCGTCTTGCCGAGGAAGACCCGACCTTCCGCGTCCACACGGACGAGGAGAGCGGTCAGACCCGGATCGCGGGCATGGGCGAGTTGCATCTCGACGTTCTTGTGGACCGAATGGTCCGCGAATTCAAGGTGGCGGCAAACGTTGGCCGGCCTCGCGTGTCCTATCGCGAGACGATCCGCCGCGCCGCCGAAGGCAACTACCGGCACGTCAAGCAGACAGGTGGCAAGGGCCAGTACGGCCACGTTGTCATCAAGATCGAGCCGAACGAGCAGGGCAAGGGCTACGAATTCGTCGACAAGATCGTCGGCGGGACGATCCCGCGCGAGTACATCAAGCCCATCGATATGGGCATCCGCGAGGCACTCGACACGGGACCGTACGCCGGCTACCCGATGGTCGACGTGAAGGTCACGCTCTTCGACGGGTCGTTCCACGAGGTCGACTCCAGCGAAATGGCGTTCCGCATCGCGGCCTCCATGGCGCTGAAGGAAGCGGCTCAAAAGGCCTCCCCGGCGATCCTGGAGCCGGTGATGCACGTCGAGGTCACGATGCCCGAGCAGTTCCTCGGTGACGTCATCGGCGATATCAACTCTCGCCGTGGGCACATCGAGTCAATGGACTCGCGCTCCTCCACGCAGGTGGTCAGGGCCCGCGTTCCACTAGCCGAGATGTTCGGCTATGCAACTGACCTGCGGTCGATGACCCAGGGTCGCGCCAGTTACTCGATGGAGTTGTCTCACTACGCTGAAGTTCCACAGAACCTGGCGACCGAGCTGGTTGCCAAGTCCCGAGTCTGATCAGTCCACCTAGCCCGCAGTAGGAGCGAGGGAGCAGTCGCGATGGCGAAGAAGAAGTTCG
>PMIE01000151.1 GCA_003156975.1 Chloroflexota bacterium
GTTCTCCATGATGATCACGTAGATGTGGCGGAAGTCCGGCAGGCCCGAGCCCGGCGTGGGGGAGGCGGTGGGCGTCGGCGAGGCGGTCGCGGCAGGAGTGGCGCTGGGCAGGTCCGTCGGGAGACCGGTTGCAGGGGCGGCAATCTCGACCGTGGCGGACGAGTTCGGGTTCGAGGGGGCGCTCGGCGAGCCGGTCGCGTTGCCGCCGCAGCCCGCGACGATGGCCGAGAGCGCCAGCGCCCTCGCCGCCGTGCAGAGCACCGGACCGGGCCGTGTGAACATGAGCCGCATGAACATGCCCCGATTCTGGCCCTTCCGCCGAAATCCGTCGATGGCGGGGCGGCCCGGCTCGGGCAGCGAGTCGTCGGCAAACACGGCCCGTCGGCAAAAAGAGTGGCCGCAGGACCAGCCTGCGGCCACTGACAACGACTGGAGAGAAGAATCTACTCGGCGGCTCCGACGACAGGCCCGGCGGCTCGGCTCGAAAGCCCGCTGTTTGCGTGCTGCTCGGCGTGGAAGTGGGCCCGCAACGGCTTCTCCTTGAGCGCCAGGACGGCGACAAGAGAGAGCGCTGCCGCGATGACGCCGATCCAGACCGAGTCGGCGATCGCGATCGAGAACGCCTGGTGGAAGCCGGCCGCGTACGCGGCCTGTAACTGAGCAGGCACCTGGGAGAGGATGCCGCCCGCCGGCGAACTGCCGACGGCGGTCAACGATCCAAGGTCGAACCCGGCGGGAGCCTGAGCCGGCGGCTGCGCCTGGACCGGCGTCCCGGCCGGCAGTGCCTTCACGATCGAGTCGCGGAGCAGGCCCCAGGTCAGGTTGTCGCGGAACAGCGTGAACGCCACCGTCAGTCCGACCGAAGTGCCGATCTGGCGGAAGAGCGTCAGGTCGCTCGTCGCGGTCCCGAGCCGGGCCGGCGGGACGTCGTTCTGGACGATGAGAGTGAAGATGGCCATGGTTGGACCGACGCCGAGGCCGGCGATCAGCATCCAGGACCACAGGACCAGGTTCGGGGTGTCGGCCCGGAGGTTCACGAAGAGACCCAGGCCGATGATCATCAGGATCATGGCGACGGCCAGGAGGTACTTGTATCGCCCGGTCCGGCTGACGAGCTGCCCGGCCAGGATGGAGCTGAAGATCAGCCCGAACAGGAACGGGAATAGCAGGTAGCCGGATGCCGTGGTGCTTGCGCCCTGAACGATCTGGAACCAGAGCGGCAGGAAGATGATCAGGGTCGAGAAGCCGAAGACGGCGAAGAAGCTTGCGATCACCGAGACGGCGAAGGTCCGGTTGCGGAAGAGATCCAGCGGAATCATCGGATCCTTCGCCTTCGCCTCGATGACGATGAAAGCGACGAGGAAGACGAGGCCGACGCCGAACCAGCCGAGCACGTACTTGTCCGTCCAGGCGCTCGTCTCGGCCAGCGTCAGGGCCACGAGCACAGGGACGATTGCGCCGACGAATGTCGTCACGCCCAGGATGTCCAGCGTGAACTTGACGTCCTTCGGTCGAACCATAGGCAGAAGCCGGCCGATGAGGTAGAGCGAGATCAACCCGACCGGCACGTTCACGAAGAAGATGTAGTGCCAGGAAAGGGTGTCCGTCAGGAGCCCGCCGAGGAACGGCCCGACCAGAAACGCGACGCCGAAGACGGCACCGAAGAGGCCCTGGTACTTGCCTCGCTCGGCCGGGGTGAACAGGTCGCCGATGACGGCCAGCGAAATTGGGAAGAGGGCGCCGGCGCCGAGGCCCTGGATGCCTCGGAACAGGATCAACTCCGCCATGGTCTGGCTGAAACCCGACAGGATCGACCCGATCAGGAACAGCACGATGCCGGTGAGCAGCATCGGCTTCCGCCCGAAATAGTCGGAAAGCTTGCCGTAGATCGGAATGGCCGCCGTGCTGGTGACGAGGTACGCGGTCACGACCCAGGTGTAGAGATCGGCGCCCTTGAGCTCGGTCGAGATCTTCGGCAGGACCGGACCGACGATGGTCTGATCGAGTGCGCCGAGGAAGAGGGCGAGCAGAATGGCGCCCAGGATTTCGAACCGGGCGCGAGGGTTAACCTCGATCGCGGCGTGCTCCGGCGCGCTGGCGATCTGCGATGTCATGAGGGCTCCTTGCGTTGTGCGCTGGCTGGTGAGCGCTGTCTGTCGTCGACCGGTCGGTGGACTTTGGCATCGACCATGCCCCAGCCTGAGTCCGATTTGTGAAGGACTGGTGAACGTGGCCCGGAGATGGCTGGAAGGCCCAGCATGCCGATCCGTGACACGCCGCCTCTGCGCTGCCGACGTAGCTTCGTCCCGAGCTACCGGTCGTAACAGGGAGGGTATTAATACCCGAATTCCGAGATCGCCGCTAGGAATGGACCGCCGGATGCGCCGTTCGAGCCGGAATCGGCGTCTGGCGCGGCGCTGCTATGTGAAGGCTGCGGCAGCGTAGCCAACGGTGCGGCGAGGGTCGCCGCCGGCGTCTGCCGAGGTGGCGGCTCGGAGCAGGATGCCGCGGTGGGCGCCCATCTCCACGAGCGCCGCCAGCGAGACCCGGACCGGATCGATTCCGCACAGGCCGCAGACGAGCCCGGGCCGGTTGGCCGCGATCGCCATCGCCTCGAGATCCCGGAGCGCATCCGCGTCGAGCCGGAGGAGCGGCTCCAGCAGCTCGGCATCGGTCGATTCGCAGATTGAGGCCGGCGGGTAGTGGGCCATGTCCGAGCTGGCCACGAGAAGGATGCGTTCACCACCGGCCCGCTTCTGGGCCAGCAGCTTTCCAAGCATGACCCCGGCGCCGGCGTGGTCCCGAAGCCGCGGGCTGACGCCGAGCGGCACGATCCGGGCATCTGGGCAGGTTCGGGCAAGCAGGGGCAGCTGCACTTCCAGCGAGTGCTCCTCCATGTGGCAAGCGTCGTCCTGCGCGAATGGCACCCCCAGGGCAACGATCTCGGCGGCGAGAGCGTCATCGATGGCCACATCGCCCAGGGGTGTTTGCCACGGCCCGCCCGTCCAGACACCCACGCCCTGGGCCCAGGCCTGATGATCCGTGCCGGCAAGGACGATAGTCGTCGGGCGGATCAAGCCGGCCAGCGCCCAGCCGAGCGCCGCGATAGCGCCCGAGTAGACGAGCCCCGCATGCGGAACGAGCAGGCCTCTCACCGCCTCCGGGCTCGTCCAATCGGCGAGCATCACGCCGGTCGCGCCCGCCAGAAGATCCGTCACGAGCGCATTGAGGCGTTTCGGGTCGGCCGGGTAGAAGGTGCCGGCGACGGCGGGCCGGCGTGGTTCGCCTCTCACTGTGGGGCCTCCGCTAACTCTGCCATTCCGATCCCCGCCAGAACGTGGCCGCAGCGGTCACAGCGGCCGGCTATCAAGGCCGGCGCGGGTCTCGCGGAGAATCCGCGACGCCGGATCAGGACATCGCCGCAGCCGGCGCAGTTGGTGTCCTCGTCGCCGCCGATCACGTTGCCCGAGTAGACGTGGCTCAGTCCGGCGCCGCGGCCGATTGCTACCGCCCTCTCGATCGTGGCAACGGGCGTGGGGACCAGGTCCGTCAGCCGGTAAGTCGGGAAGAATCGGCTCAAGTGCCAGGGCGTCTCGGGCCCCAGTTCGGCGGCGATCCAGCGTGCCAGCGCCTCCAGCTGGGCCGGGTCGTCGTTGAGCCCGGGGATCAGCAACGTCGTCACCTCGATCCAGAGGCCGCGCTCGCGCATCCCAACGAGGCTTGCCAGAACCGGCGCCAGCCGCGCCCCGACAACCCGCCGGTAGAACCGATCGTCGAACGACTTCAGGTCCACGTTTGCGGCCGCGATGACCGGCGCCAGGAGGTCGAGTGCCTCGGGCGTCTGGTAGCCGTTGGTCACCAGCAGGTTGGCGAGCCCGGCATCGATGGCCAGCCGCGCCGTCTCCAGAGCGTATTCGATGAAGACCGTCGGCTCGGTGTAGGTGTAGGCGATGCTGCGCGCGCCGGTCGCCCTCGCCGCCGCCACGACGTCGGCCGGCGGGAGGTCGAAGTCCGGTGCTGTGAGCCCGTCCCGCTCGGCCTGTGAGATCGCCCAGTTCTGGCAGTGCAGGCAGTGGAAGTTGCAGCCCCGGGTCGCGATCGAGAAGGCAAGGCTGCCCGGGTACACGTGGAAGAGGGGCTTCTTCTCGATCGGGTCGGCGTTCGCGGCAACGGCACGGCCGTATGTCAGTGTGACGAGCGCGCCGTCGCGGTTCTCGCGGACCCGGCAGATGCCGGCTCGGCCGGGCCGGATCAGGCAGCGGTGGGCGCAGGCGACGCAGCGCACGGCTCCGTCGGCTTCGGTCTGGCCGAGGATGGCGGGTGTGGTCGGGTTGGCGGATGCGTTGTCAGATGGCAGGGACTGTCGCACGGGCACGACTCCTCGCGACTCATGCTCATCCGGAGATGGGGTCCGGCAAAGGGCCGAACGGCCCGAGGTGGCTACTCGGTGCCCACTCGGCGCCTACCAGCCCCAGATGCCCAGTTCGGTGATTTCGATGGGGACCGAGTACTGGGCTGCGAAGCCTTCGAACGTGTTCCCCCAGTCCTTCTCGTCTTCGATCCAGTCGCGGTATCGATCCATGTAGGCCTTGCACTGGGGGACGTGCGGCAGTTCCAGGGCGATCCGAGCCTGGCCGCGGATGACTTGCACATCTCCACCGCCGGGCGTGGAGTTGAAGTTGAGGGCGACATGAGAGTTGGCCATGATGTTGGAGATGCGCCGGGCGCCGGTCTTGCTGAAGACGACGATCCTCTCGGTGACTTCGCCGCGCTCGTAGAGAAACCAGACCGGCGCGGGCTGAGGTACGCCGCGATCCACGGTGGTCATCCATATGACACGGTCGTCGCGCAGTCTCTCGAGAACGCGGGCACCTAGTGCTGTCGACCCGTCGATCATGTTGTGGTCTCCAGATGGCATGGTGGGACGGCGCCATCGTAGTCGCCGGGTCATGGTCCGGCGCAGCAAAACACGCCAGTCGACTCTGGCGCCCGCCCGGCTTTGCTGTAGCCTGCTGGTCGAGAGCATGGAGGCTTACCTGTGAAGCAACTCGATACTGCGGATCAGCGGCAGCTCCTGGGAATTGCCCGCCGGGCGATTGAGGCGGCGGTCTCCCGCGCTCCGGCCACCGACTCGTCCGCGGGCCCGGTCTCTGCCGATCTGTCCTCGCCCGCGGCCGCCTTCGTCACGATCCGCGAACACGGCGAGCTTCGCGGCTGTATCGGTTTGATGCGCTTCGACGCCCCGCTGTGGCGGAACGTCCGAGACGCCGCCCGCGCGGCCGCCCTCGACGACCCGAGGTTCCTGCCCGTCGCAGAATCGGAGCTGCCGGCCCTGGAACTCGAAGTCTCGGTCCTCGAGCCGCCTGTCGACTTGTCGGATCCGGCCGGTTTCATCGTGGGGCGCCACGGCATCGTGGTCGAACGGGGCATGCACCGGGCCCTGTTGCTCCCTCAGGTCGCGACCGAGATGGGCTGGGACGCGAGGCAGATGCTCGAGGCGGTCTGCCGCAAGGCCAATCTGCCCGTTGACGCGTGGCGCGATGGATCGGCGACGCTTCAGGTCTTCGAGTCCACGTGCTTCAGCGAGGGGAGCCAGCCGGACGAGCCGCCGCCCGGTTGATCGCCTCTGACGAAGTCCGCGATGGCCGCGGCCGCCCCGCCGTCGCCAGCCGGCGGGCGTGGCGCGCTGGGCGATGACTTCAGGATCAATTCAGCCGTCAGACCAAGCATGGGCTTCATTCGAGCCGCCATGTACCAGGAAGGCGGCCAAAGGAGGCAACCATGATCCTTGACACGCGGCGACTCAGCCGCCGGATCACCACCCCAATCGCGTCCCTCATCCTCATCGGCGCCGTAGTCGCGGGCTGCGCCTCCGCAGCCCCCGTTCGCCCGACTTCGGCGACCGCCGCAAGCCAGGCGCCCGCGTCCAACATCGCGGCCGTGCTCCCGGCGGCCGGCTCCACGCCGGGTACTTCGCTCTTGCTGTCCGGTTCGGCCGCGCTGGCTCTTCAGGACCAGATGGTCGCCGTGATCAAGCAGGTCTCGCCATCGGTCGTGGTGATCGAGACGTCCGCAGGGCTCGGTTCCGGCATCATCTATGACCAGGGTGGCGACATCGTGACCAATGCCCACGTCGTTGGGACGGCCACGAGCTTCAAGGTCACTCTGTCCAACGGCAAGATCTACACCGGCACGCTGGTCGGGAGCTACGCTCCGGATGACATCGCCGTCGTCAAGATCAGCGCTCCGGGGCTCACGCCGGCGACTTTCGGGAACTCCGCCCAGCTCGCGGTCGGTGACTTCGTTCTGGCCATGGGCAATCCGCTCGGTCTCCAGTCGAGCGTCACCGAAGGCATCGTCAGCGCTCTCGGTCGGCAGGTAAGTGAGCCGGCCGGCAATGCTCTCCCCGATGCGATCCAGACCAGTGCCGCGATCAACCCCGGCAACAGCGGCGGTGCGCTTGTGGACCTCAACGGCCAGGTGGTCGGAATCCCGACACTCGCAGCGACCGATCCGCAGCTCGGTGGCGCCGCCGGCGGAATCGGGTTTGCCATCTCCAGCAACCGGGCCAAGGTGATCGCCGACCAGCTGATCTCCGGTGGCAAGGTGACGAACTCCGGCCGCGCGTATATGGGCGTCCAGCTTCGTGACGGGACCAACGGCGCGACCATCATGGCCGTGACGTCGGGCGGCCCCGCCGGCAAGGCCGGGCTCGCCGTCGGCGACGTGGTCCTATCGGTGGACGGCACCCTGACGCCGGACACTTCCACACTCATCGACCTCATCGCCGGCCACCATCCGGGTGACGCGGTGACGATCAAGGTCCAGCATCAGGACGGCACAACCGGCACCTACACCGTGACGCTCGGGCAGCTTCCCAGCTGATGGAGCGGGCCCGCCGCCGGAAATGCGAACGGGTCAAGAACGACAGGAGAGGCGGTCGATTCGGCCGCCTCTCTTCATGCGCCCGACCGAATCGGCAGATCGAAGGAGATGACCGTCCCGCCGGCGCCTGGGCGCTCCGCCCTGATCGAGCCACCGTGCGCCTCAACGAGCTGGCGGGCGATCGCCAACCCGAGACCCGATCCGCGCGAATCCTCGGCTTTGGCGAAGCGCTCGAAGACGTGCGGCAGCATCTCGGGCGCGATGCCCGGGCCGCTGTCCGCGACCGCGATTGTCACCGCCTGCGGCCCAGCATCTCCGGCTATGGATACGACGCTCTCTCTCGGCGCGTAGCGGAGGGCGTTTGCCACCAGGTTGCCGATGACCTGCTGGATGCGGAGCGGGTCGACATCGACGAGGGGCAGGTCGGCCGGCATCTCAACGTCGAGCTTCACGCCTGCGCCGGCGGCGAGGCTCTCGAAGGAAGCAGCCGCCTCCTGGGCCAGGATTGCCAGATCCGTCGATTCCTTGCGGAGCGCAAGTGCGCCGCCCTCGGCCAGCGCCAGCGTTCGCAGGTCGTCGACCAGCTTGGCGAGCATCGCGATCTGGTCCACCGCGGCCGAGAGATGAGCCTCGTCGATGGGGTGGACGCCATCGATCATTGCCTCTAGCTCGCCGCGCAGGACGGCCAGCGGAGTGCGCAGCTCGTGGCTGACGTCGGCGAGTAGCGTCCGTCGCTGCTGCTCGTCCGTCTCGAGGCGAGCCGCCATCGAGTTGAACGCCTCGGTCAGCCAGCGCAGCTCCCGCATTCCGTGACGCGGCACTACGACTCGGGCGCCGTAGTCGCCGGCCTCGACCTTGCCGGCGGCCTCGATCAGGTCGCCGAACGGGACCGCGAAGCGCCTGGCGCTGCGGGCCCCTCTGGTCACGGCAAGGAAGAGCGCGCCGATGATGACGATGACCGCGACCGGGAGGCCGGCACCCGACAGGCCCGCCAGGCTGAGTATCTGGCCTACGAGGATGATCGGCGCCGCGATCACCACGAGCGACACGAGAGTCACGCCGATCGCGAACCGCACAAGGAACTGGCGCCTGACCTTCCGCCACGGGAACTCCCCGACCGGCGGCCAGGGCTCGTCTTGCGGCCACCACTTGGGCCTGGGACGGGGATAACGATAGTGGCGCATGAGACGGCGATGTCCGCGTTCGTAGTGATCGGCACGGTGGCGACCACTACGGTCGCGCCACGGCCGGCGGCTCTCGTCTCCGTCCCCCGGCGCCTCGTCGTCGGCGCCCGGCCGCTCCCACGGAGGGCCGTCCCAGTCCCACGGAGGGCCGTCCCAGCTCACTCCGGTTCCTCGGCGAAGCGGTAGCCAACGCCGTAGACCGTCAAGACGAAGCGCGGCCGGCTGGGATCGTCTTCGAGCTTGCGGCGCAGATTCTTCACGTGGGCGTCGATGGCTCGCTCATACGACTCGAAGGCCACGCCGTGGATGGCGTCGAGCAGCTGCGATCGGGTGAAGATGCGCCCCGGCTGCCGGGCTAGGGCGACCAGCAGCTGGAATTCGGTGGGAGTCAGCTCGACGGTCCGACCGGCAACCGCGACGCGCATTCGGGCGACATCGATGGATACGCCGGCAACCTCGAGTCGATCGCCCGGATCTTCCTGGCGGTCGACCCGCCGGAGGATCGCCCGGATGCGGGCCACGAGCTCGCGCGGGCTGAAGGGCTTGGTCACGTAGTCGTCCGCGCCGATTTCCAGGCCGAGGACCCGATCGAGCTCGTCGTCGCGGGCGGTCAGCATGATGATCGGCAGGGTGGAGTCGCGCCGGATCGCTCGGGCTACGTCCAGCCCGTCCATGCCGGGCAGGCCCAGGTCCAGAACGAGAACGTCGGGCTTGCGGATGCGGACGGCGGCGAGTGCCGACGGCCCGTCGGTGGCGGTGATCACGCCGAAGCCGGCGTGCTCGAGATAGTCGCGAGCAAGCTCCACGATCCGCGGTTCATCGTCCACGACCAGCACGGTTTTCACGGTGACCTCATCGTACGGCGTGGCAGGGCGCCGAGTACGCCGAGAGGGCGAAGGCCGAAGCCTCCGCCCTCTGCCGCGGGGCTGTTACTCGGCGATCATTCGGCGATCAGCCGGCCGTCGGCGGGGTGGGAGTGTCTCCGGTTGCCGGCGGCTCGCCGCCGTGAGCGCGGCGGTGGAACTCGTCGAAGTACGGCTGACCGACCTCGCGCCACTCGCTCCTGTGCCAGCCGCCCATGCGACCGCCCATCGGGCCGCCCATCGGGCCGCCTGTGGGGCCGCCGGGCCCGAAGCGATCTTCGTCGCCGTAGCCGCGCCAGTGGCCGTGATGACCCCAGGCTCGGCGGCTGTGGCCGAAGACGGCAAGCATGAACAGCCGGAAGATGATGATCAGGACGAGGATCGTCACCAGGAAGCCGATGACGTGCCCCGCACCGAATGCGCCGCCGTAGGCCCATGCCGGGGCCGGTGGCGCTCCCGACCCGGATCCGGCGGCGAAGCCGGCGCCGTACGCGCCGGCACTGACGAGCCCGATGAACCCGAGCAACAGCAACGCGGCAAAAGCCCGGAAGCCGCCTCCGTATCGCATCTTGAACTCCTTGCGATGGCTCCCGATGTCTTGCCGGTCGGCGGGAGCTATTGCCAACCTCGATCTAGAGATTGGCGATCGCTTGTGAAGGACTCGTGTGCGCGCCTCGGAGGAGTGGTGATGGCTACTCGATATCGCGTCGGGTCACACCCCAGGCGCCGATCGCAATTCCGCCCACCGCGATTGCGAGGCAAGCGGCGATACCGACCGGATCCCACTGCCCGACCATCGGCTGGCCCAGGTGGGCCGTCAGCGCCAGCTGGTGGACCCAATCAGGAAGGTTGAGTGGCGGCGCCACGAGGTCGATCAGGTACGTGACGAGCACGACCATCGCGGCAATTTCGGCAGCGATCGAGGTCCGCCAGACACCGCCCACGGCAACGCCGACCCCGACGATCGCGGCGGCGTAGATGCCCAGGACGGCAGATCCAACGATGGCATCGCCCACGGCCACGCCGCCGGACACCGCGCCCAGCCCGATCCCTGCGGCGAAGAGGACGGTCATGACCACGACCGCGAGGATCGCGGCGATTCCGCCGGAGACTACCCACCGGGCCCGCGCCATGGGTGTCGCCAGAATCATCTCGAGGCGCCCGTCCTGCTCGTCGGACGCCCACTTCGACACGAAGGTTGCCGCGCCGAAGCCGGCTGCGATCAGGAGTAGCTGCACGTAGAGCTGCAGCCAGCCGCCGGCCGACGTGAGGCTGAAGCCCTTGAAGATCGCCGCGAAGGTGGACGAGAGGTTCGGGTCCTTCCCGATCTGGTCCGCCATCGTCCCCACCAGGGCGGCGATCAGGGCGCCCATCAGGCCCAGGCCGATGCCCCAGGACAGCGCCCGGGGTACCTGCTCGCCGAACGCCCTGCTGGTGGACCCGCGAACTCCGAGGACGACGGTCGGCAGCCCCGGCATCGAGAGCCCCGCCGTGACGCCGAGATCGCGCCGCGTGAACACCTCGACGCCGATTGCTAGCAGGACCACGGCCATGACTCCGGTGAACGCCAGGGCCGGCCAGTCGTACATGCCGACAAGGGCGATGTGCCCGGCAAGCCAGTGGAACGGACTCACGAAGGCGAGCGGCGCGAGCGCATCGAAGCCGTTGGCGAGCCACAGCAGGACCATGACCGCGCCGGCGACTCCGGCCGAGCCGGAGCGGCCGAGGATCGGCGCCAGGGCGAATGCGAGGCCGCCGAAGAACATCGCGATGAAGCCGATCCACAGGGAGAAGCCCACGGCAGAAAGCGGTGAGATGGTGTCGCCGAGGGCGGCGTCGCCGAAGAGCCTCGAGCCGACGATGCAGGCCACCGCGACCGCTGCCAGCGCCAACCACAGCATCGTCAGGTGGGCAGTCAGCTTCTCGAACGCGATCCGGCGCTTGCCGAACGGGGCAGACGCGACCATATCCAGGCTGCCCCGCTTGGCCTCGCCGGCCAGTGTCCCCGACAGGGCCATGATCGACCACAGGGCGGTGCCCATGGCGAAGATGGCGCCGTACTTCCAGGTGAAGTAGCCACCCAGCGTTCCGAGGCCGATGGGCTTACCGAATAGGTTGACCATCGAGGCCGGGATGCTGCCGATGAGCGCGTTGATCTCGAGACGTGAAGCCGGCGTCGGGAAGATCTTCGAGACGCCGGCAGCCATTGCCAGCGACATCCCGCCGAGCAGACCCGCGGCGATGAGGAACGACAGGCGCGAGTCGCGCAACGTCTTGCCGTAGATGCTCCCGAAACCGTAGATGCGGCTCCAGAACGTGATCGCTTGAATGGGCGCCGCAATGGGCGGCGCGCCGGCGCCGGCTGCCATCACTTAGCCTCGGCGGCTGGGGCTTCGACGGCCTCGCGGCCGTACTGAGCCAGGAAGGTTTCCTCGAGGCTCGGTTCGCGGCTCAGGAAATCGGTCACGCCCAGACGGGCCGCGGCCTGAACCACCGGTGTGATCGGTCCGAGGACGCGGAGCCGCAGCAGGTGGTCCTCGGTTTGGACGTCGCTGACGCCCGCCAGCTTCTGGAACTCCGTAACAGGCGGATCGCCGGCGAAGCGGAGCTCGACCTGGTGATGGGCCAGATCGCGCAGCGCATCCACGCGATCGACCTGAGCGATGCGGCCTTCGCGGATGATGGCGACGCGGTCGCAACTCCGCTCGACTTCACTCAGGATGTGGCTCGAGAGGAAGACGGTCCCGCCGTCCGCGACGCGCTCTCGCATGAGTTCGAAGAATGTCTGCTGGACGAGCGGGTCCAGGCCGGATGTCGGCTCGTCGAGAAGGAGCAGCTCNNTCGCGGAAGCGGCGGCTCGGATCCAGGTCGAAGCGTTCGATGAGCTGGGCCTGGTAGGCCCTGTCGACTCCGCCGCGCAGATTGCCGAAGTAGGTGAGGGTCTGGCCGCCGGTCAGTCTGTCGTACAGGGTGAACTCGCCGGGCAGGTAGCCGATGCGGCGGTGGATCGCGGATGGATCCGCCGACGACTCGATATCGAAGACGAAGGCCCTGCCGCTGGTGGGCCGGATCAGATCGAGCAGGACGCGGATTGTCGTTGTCTTGCCGGCGCCGTTTGGCCCGAGAAAGCCGAACACCTCACCCACCTGGACCTCGAGGTCGACATCGACGATTCCGCGGTGGGAGCCGTATGACTTGGTCAGTTTCTCGGTGCGAATGACGGTGGCCATGCGACTTCCTCTGAACGACGGCTCGACCTCCGTATTGTAACTCCTAGGGCATGGCAGACACTACCTAATGACAGTTCCTCCCACTATGTCGGAAGCGCGGAGTAGGCCACGCGGTGGGCGCCGTGGGCGGCGCCTCGCCCGCAAGAGGTTCGCCGACGGCCACAACTGCCGATACTTCAGGCATGTACGGTGCAATGGGCGCCTTGGGACGAAGTGCGCCCACAACTGCGATCGGTCTGCTGGTCTGCCTTGCCATGATCTTCGTGTGCGGCTGCGGTGGCGAGGCCGTGCCGACATGCGCCAGTGGGGCCGGGGCCTGCTCTCGGGTCCTCTTCCTGGGCAACAGCTACACGTACGTCAACGACCTTCCGACTACCTTCGCCCGCCTGGCCCAATCGGGCGGCCATTCGGTTGAAGTGGGCATGGTCGCCAACGGCGGCGAAACGCTGTCCCAGCACGCGTCCGCGGCGGACGATGCCGGCAAGATCTCATCTGCGCCATGGTCGTACGTAGTCCTGCAGGAACAGAGCGACACGGCCGCATATTCGTCGGCGGGATCTCTTATGTATTCGCCCGCTCGGTCGCTCGCCGACAGGGCCACGCGGGCCGGGGCCGTACCCATGTTGTTCATGACGTGGGCGCACAAGGACGGCGAACCCGGCGCCGGCCTGCCGAGCTACGAAGGCGCTCAGGAACGGGTAGATGGGACGTACCTCACCCTCTCCGGCCAGCTCGGCGTGCCGGTGGCTCCGGTCGGCTACACGTGGTACCACGTCCATCTGGATCACCCCGATATTGGCCTGTGGCAGGGCGACGGCAGCCATCCCACCGCAGCCGGAACGTACCTGGCCGCCTGCGTCTTCTACGCTTCCATATTCCGCCAGAGCCCCGATGGGCTGCGCTTCCACGGCGGGGTAGCCGACTCGCAGGCGCAGATCCTCCAGGGCGAAGCAGGACGCCGCGTCCTGGATATGCAAGCGCAGTGGGGCCTCCGCTAGGCGCCTATCGAGATTCGCCGCACCTTGTTGTTGTACTCTTTTGGCCCAACAAGCACCTCCTGGCAATGGAAGCACGGGCGCGAGAGCCGGTGATCTCCGGAGCGACCGTGGAGGGCGGCAGGAGATGCGTCCCAGGTTCATGCTCACCAAACCTTCGTCACGCGCGATCCGCGGCGACCTTTTCCCCGACACGTCGCACTCCCCATCGCTGGCCGACCTAGTTGGCTATGAGCGCGCCGCGGAGATTGTCGACTTCTGCTTCATCGCCAATCCCTACTACCCCACGCCCGAGATGATCGAGTCGCTGGCGGAGGCGCTGCCGACTCTCATCAAGAGCTATCCATCCAGCAACCCGGCCACGGCCGCACGCGTCCTGGCCGGCGTGCTTGGCGTCGACGCGGATGACCTCATCCTCGGCAACGGTGCGACTGAGTTGATCGTCCTGATCAACGAGGTGCTGGTCGATCGCATCGGCGTTCCGGTGCCGACATTCGGCGAATACATCGAGAAGGTGAGGGATCCGGCCGCCGCCGAGGT
Source organism: Chloroflexota bacterium (assembly GCA_003156975.1). GTDB lineage: Bacteria > Chloroflexota > Limnocylindria > Limnocylindrales > CSP1-4 > Fen-1039. Next base: position 13,698 of record PMIE01000151.1, read on the forward strand.
TTTCGCCCTCAGGCCCGATCGCGACTACCAGCTGGACCTGGGCGAGTACCTGGAGTGGGGCCGAGCGCGTGGCCTCAAGTCGCTCCTGGTCATCAATCCCGGCAATCCGACCGGCCAGCTCCACTCGCTCGACGAGATGGTCGCGTTTCTCGAGCGCGCGGCCGACATGGATCTGGTCATCGTCGACGAATCATTCATCGATTTCGCCGGCGATGCCACCCCCAGCCTTGTGCCGATGGCCCACAGGTTCAGCAATCTCCTGATCGTGCGCAGCATGAGCAAGAACTACGGCGTGCCGGGCCTGCGACTGGGCTTCTGCTACAGCCGCAACCGGGCGATGCTGGCTCGGCTTCGCCGGCTGCTTCCCACATGGCATCTCAACATCCTGGCCGAGTATTTCCTGACACTGCTGCCTTCCTCGGATGCCGCCTACCGTGCGTCGCTCAAGCAGGTCACGTCTGATGTCGGGCGTCTGAGCGATGAGCTGTCGGCGATCCCGGGCCTGTTCGTCTACCCAACGGGCTCAAATTTCGTGCTCGTCCGAATCGACGGCGGGTATACGGCGGCCCAACTTCAGGCCAGCCTGCTGGACGATCACCTGATGTACGTCCGAGATTGCTCGAACAAGGTCGGGTTGGACGATTGCCACGTCCGCATCGCGTCGCAGGGACGTGAGCCCGACGCCCGCCTGGTGCGGGCGATGCGCGAGTTGATGGGCTGACCGGTCCCACGCCGAGCCGGTCCTCGCCGCGCCGCTCGGGCGCTTAGCCCATCTGCGCCGAGCGCCAAAACGCCAGCGTCACTCGAGGCGACGCCGGCGTTGGGCTGGTTGCGGCCCTCTCATCGAGGGCGTTTGGCCTATTTGCTTACGGAGTAGGAACCCGAGGAGAGCAACAGGCCGTTTGAGTCGAAGACCTGGATGACATGTGTTCCCGGCGTGAGGACCGCCAAACCGGAGCTCTGGAGGCCGCCGTTCGAGCAGACCGTCTGCATGGCTGAGGCTTCGGACGTGTCGACGATGGTCCAGGTTCCGTCGACTTCATGGGTCGTCATGGAGCTCGCCTTGATCGCCTCAGATGCGATCGTCGTGCCGTCGAGCTTCTCCACGATGGTGTCGCCGGCCAGGACCGAAGCCGGAAGCCGAATCGTGGTGGTCCACTCCACTGGCGCGGCGCAGGACACGGTTGCCGGAGAGTACGTGATGGTGGAGTCCGCCAGGGTCGGAGCCGGCGTCGCCTGCGGAATAGGCGTGGTTCCAGTGACCGTGTAGGAACCTTCGGCCAGCAATGTGCCGCTATCGTCCAGAATCTGGTATGTGTGAGTCCCCGTGGTGAGGACCGCCGCTCCGCTGCTGTTCTTGCCGCCTCTTGCGCAGTCCGTCTGCATTTCGGATGGTGTGGCGGTGGTCACATCGACCCACGAACCATCGGGCTGTTGCGTGGTGGTGTCGCCGGCCGTGAAGGTCTCAGTTCCGAGCGTCTGACCGTCGAACTTCACAGTCACCGTATCGCCGGACTTCACGGAAGCGGGAAGATGGATGGTCGTGGTGAAGGTAATCGGAACGGCGCAATCAACCGTGGGCGGCGAGAAGGTGACGCCGGTATCCGCCGCGGTCGGCATCGCGGTCGGCACCACGAGCGGAGTCGCGGTCGGCGTCGCGGACGGCACCACGAACGGGGTCAGTAGAGGTGGTGTGCTGGAACCCGAGTTGTTGCGGCTGAGGCCCACCACGGCGATGCCGGCAATGATCAAAGCCACTATGACGAGGCCGCCGATGACGGCGATGACCGCCGGGCTGATCCCTCCGCGCGCCGGCGCCGGCCCCTGGGGCATGCCGTTCCAGGCAGGTTGAGCGTAGTAGGGATTGACCGGCGGGGCGGCCGGAGGGGTTGGTGCGGCGGCCTGATAGGGGTTGGCGGCAGGCGGTGGCACCGCGGCTGCGGGCGCGGTGGGAGCCGGCGTCTGAGCGGAACCGCAGGTGGGGCAGAAGGCCTGGCCCAGCACGGTATGCGGAGTGCCGCAAGTGGCGCAGAACCCGTATGGACTCTGGGGTGGCATTGACATGTAGCGACTCCCTGCATTGGTCGGTGCGTGTTGTTCACGGTTGTGGGTCAGGGATGAACCATCGACCCGGCGCGTGCCCCCTATCGGCGGGCAGATCGACAACGCGCTGGCCGACTCGTCCTGGGCGTTGCTACGCTCGCGCCCAGTCTAGCCACTCCAATTGGCGGTGACGCTACGGATGCGACCGCCGGGCCACGGTTGCCCGCATCGGCGTCGGCAGGCCGAATTGCCCTATGGGCGATACAGCTCGGCCGAGATGGCCGACCCGGAGGTTCCGGTTCCGCCGACGATCAGCACGCTGCCGTTCCCCAGGCGAGTGGCGGTTTGCCTGGAGCGGCCGGTCGTCATCCGGCCGGGCGTCGCCGTGAACTTGCCCGTCTTGGGGTCGAATAGCTCGGCCGAATCAAGCCCGGGCGAGCCACCGGCGATGAGGACACGGCCGTTGGTGAGCATGGTGGCGGTGTGATCGAAGCGGGCCTCGACCATTGGGCCGGCCGCCGCCGTGAACTTGCCCGTCTTCGGGTCGAAGAGCTCAGCTGCCGCGTACACGAACAAGCCGACTGCGCGACCACCCGCCAGGAGCACGCGGCCGTCTGGTAGCAATGTGGCGGTGTGGTTCACTCGAATTGAAAGCGGCGTCCCGAACGCCGGCGGCCCGACGATGCTGAACGTGCGGGTCGTGGGGTCGAACATGTCTGCCGTGGCAAGGGTGTCCCCTCCGACGATCAGGACGCGACCGTCGTTCAGCAGAGTCGCGGTGTGGTAGTTGCGAGCCCGGGACATGATGCCGGCGGAGGTGAAGGAGCCGGTCTGCGGGTCGTATATCTCGGCCGACGCCAGGGGCGACGTCGTCGAAGTGCCTCCGGTAATGAGCACACGGCCGTCCGCAAGCAGTGTGGCCACGTGGTTCATTCGGGCGACGGCCATGGATCCGGTGCGGCTGAAGGTGCCTTTGGCCGGGTCGTACAGCTCGGCCGAGTTCAGGCCCCCTTGCTCGCCGAAGCCGCCGGCGACAAGGACGCGCCCGTCGTTGAGCAGAGTGGCGGTATGTTCGTAGCGAGGAGTGTTCATCGCTCCGGTGGCCGTGAATGCGCCGCTTGCCGGGTCGTAGATCTGGGCCGAGGTCAGACCCGCCTGGCCATTGCAGCATCCTCCGGTAACCAGGACCCGGCCGTCCTTGAGCAGCGTGGCGGTGTTGAAATACCGTGCGTCCATCGAGCCGGTGGCGAAGAAGCTCACCTTGGGCGCCTGCGAGCCGCTGGAGGTTGGCGTTGGGGTAGCGGCGGAGCCGGAGGCGGCGGACGAGCTGGGTTTGCTGCCGCCGAAGCATCCAACGGTTGCGAGCATCACCGCGAGGCCGACCAGACCGAAGCGTGCGACGCGGTCGGGAGCCCTGCTCCGCAGGCCTTGAGCACGGAATGGGAGCCCGACAATGCTCCGGATGGCTCGCGAACAGATCGTCAAGATGGTGGTCCCTCCGCCGGCGACCCGCGCGTCGGCCCGCAGGACTGCGAGCCCGGGGCCGGGATGGATGGCCCCAACTCCGGGCAGTCTAGCATCGCCCGCGCTCGCACCATTTCCGGACGCTAGCCGTCCCGCGCCGTTGAGTCGATGGCAGATTCCGACGCAGCATGCCGCCGAAGCTGTCTCGCCCAAGATTGAGCCGCTCATGGTCCGAACGGGGGCTACCGCTAGAATCTCGTCGGACCGACTCCTACAGAGCAAGGGTCGCTTCCGTTCAATCGCGAGTCCGCCGGCCCAGACCGCCAGCCTCGCGATCCGATAGCCCGCCGGGGTACATCTCGATGATCGACACTGAATTCGCCGACAACGGCCTGGAGATACAGGATCACGCACTCGTCGAAGCGGAAATCGCCGGCCGCTCGACCGCGTTTCGGGCCGTGATTGTCAGAGTCTGCGAGACGGAACTGTGGCTCGGGCTCGCGTCGCCGGATCGGCGTCTGGAGACGATGAGGCAGAACCAACCGGTCCGACTGACGGTTGCCCGCGACGGAGCGGCCCTGCTCGGCCGGTCCAGCTTCCTCCGTCCGCTCGGCGGCAGCAAGTCGCGTGTTTTCGCGATCGCGAGACCAATCGTGCTGGAGCGTGCCCAACGTCGTGGCTACGTCCGCTATCCGATAGACCTGCCGATCCACTTTCGCCACATCGATCCCGACACGTGGGAGCCCCGCGGCAAGGTGGCGACCACCGTCACCAAGAATCTGAGCCCCGGAGGGTTGCTCTTCGTGAGCGACGTTCCAGTCAGCGTCGGCGAGGACCTGGACTTGACGCTGCCGCTCTCCGGCTGGCACAGGCTCTCGATGAGCGGAGTCGTGAAGCGCGTGGAGTTTGTGACTCTGGGCAATGACTCCCTGCAGCCCGGGCGGCCCGCGCCCACCGAGGCGGCGGTCAAGTTCACGCGCATTACCACGCTCGACCAGGACCGCATCGTGCGCCTCATTCTGCTCACGGAACATCGCCGCCGCGAGTACGCGCTGGCCCACCAGCAGGCGCAAATCCAGCCGGTTCGGGACTCCTGACCGGCTTCGCCGCAGCCCTCGGGCTCGGGCCCGCGCCGCGCGGGGAGTACAGTGGGTCTGCCGGCGGTTGATCCGCCGCGGGAGGTTTAATGGATATCGGCGAGTTCCAGCGACTTACGGATCGGGTTGTCGCGACCCGAAACCGCGAATCGCGCGCGTTTCTTCAGGCGTTTGATCGTGCTCCGGGGCCGCTTGTGGGGTGGTCGGAGCGGACATGCGCCAACTGGCTGGTGTGGATCCGCGCCAACGAGGCTCTTCGAGGCGCCGTCTCTCAACTGGAGACGTTTCTCCGAGCAGCCGCCTAGTCTGCCGGGTCGCCGTGGGCGACTGCGGAACCCTTACGCCTGGGCTGTACCCCGGCCACCCAACGACTCCGCTACGGCGACTACGATCACGGCGCCGATAACGGCCACGACGATGCTCTCGACGTTAATGCCGGTCACATCCGCGAGGCCCAGAACGGAGCCCGCGAGGAACCCGCCGACCACGGCCCCGACGATGCCCAGGACGACCATCATGATCAGGCCCTCTTGGGTGCCCATGATCAGGTTGGCGATGAAGCCGGCGATGGCTCCCAGAACGATCCATGCGACGATTCCCATAACGGCAGTTTCTCCAGTTTGAATGCGGACGGGGGATAGGGACGGACCGGCGGTCCGACCTGGCCTTTGCCAGGAGGGACCCCGGTATTCCAAACGATCTCGGCTGGCTACGCCCGGCGGACGGCGTCCTGGGCCTTGCCCAATGCCTGCTGGGCCTCGCCTTCGGCCTGATGAGCCTGGCCCCTGGCCTGCTCGTTCGGATTGCCGACCAACTTGCCGAGGCCTTCCTCGACCTTCCCCTTGGCCTTGTTGATGGTGCCCTTGGTGCGCAGATCGGTCATCTCAATACTCCTCGGGGCGTTCTCGCCCGCGCGGGTCATGAATCCTCATGCCGGTAGGAGTCTGGGCTGGATCCGTCGCCGGGCGCGAGGATGAGAACCCTCCCGCTCGCAAGCAGTACGGCGACTACCTGTATCCGGAGGGGTGGGTCTGCCGCCACTCCCAGGCCGATCCGATCATCTCCTCCAACGAACCCAGGCGCGACTTCCAGGCGAGCTTGTCGTGGGCCTTGTCGGGGGCTGCAATCAGGACCGGCGGATCACCGGCACGGCGTGGGCCGATCTTCAGTCCCAGAGAGTGCCTGGTCACGACTTCGACGGCGTTGACGACCTGGCGGTTGCTGAACCCTCTGCCATTTCCCAGGTTGCAGATCAGGGGTTCACACGGCCCAGATTGCGGGCCAGTCCGTGTGTCGGTGGGGGCCGTTGCCTCGAGTCCGCGAAGGTGGGCCCAGGCGAGATCCTCCACGTGGATGTAGTCGCGGATGCACGTCCCGTCCGGAGTCGGATAGTCGTCGCCAAACAGGGTTACCGGCCGACCCTCCGCGGCAGCCTCCAGAAGGCTGGGGATGAGGTGCGACTCGGGGGTGTGCTGCTCTCCGTGTTCCATCGTTGCCCCAGCTACGTTGAAGTAGCGCAGGATCACGCCCCGCATTCCGTAGGCCTGACCGTACCAGCCGATGGCCGATTCCAGCACACGCTTCGTCTCGCCGTACGCATTTGTGGGCCGGAGCGGGTCCGTCTCCGGAATCGGCGTGTTGTCCGGCAGACCGTAGACGGCCGCCGTGGAGCTGAAGACGATGCGCCGCACCTTCGCCGTTCGCATAGCCTCCAGCAGCGCGATCCCGCCTCCCACGTTCTCGCTGTAGTACGCCCCGGGGTCCTTCATGGAATCGCCGACGATCGCCTTCGAAGCGCAGTGGAGCACCGCTTCGATCTTGGATTTCTCCAGCAAGGCGACAACCTTGTCGGTGGATCCGTAGCTGCCCACCTCGAGATGGGCTCGTCCGGACACTGCGCCGCGGTGGCCCGTCGAGAGGTCGTCGAGGACCGTGACGTCGTGGCCCATCTGAAGGAGCAGTTCAACCGACACCGAGCCGATGTAGCCAGCTCCGCCCGTCACGAGAACGCGCATTTGCAGCCACCCCTGATGTGGTGATAACGAGGACGGCAACGACAACCCAAGGTCACCTTGGCCGACGGTTGGTCCAGTTGCAATCGAGTCGCGATGGTAGTCGCTTTGCCGTCGCCAAGTGTCTCCATCGCACACCACCTCGTCAACGGGCCTGCATGCACTGAGCCGGCCGGCGACGGGAAGGCGGTGACTCGATTGCACGCACCTGACTAGAATGGGCTCGGCCGTTGTCCGCTCTGCGGCGGCTGCGGTCGGGCCATGAGCTGGTTTGGGTAGAGGTCGGCGCGTGCTAAGTATGTTGGGGGCCGGGCCCAAATGGGCCTGCCAGTCGACGCTGGAGGGCCATGGTCATTGGGTTCATGGCGTCGCCTTCAGCCCCGATGGCAAGCTTCTGGCCTCGGCCAGCGCGGACAGAACCGTCAGGCTCTGGGATCCGACATCCGGTCGTCATCTGGCGACTCTCAACGGTCACACCGACACGGTTCTTGCCGTAGCCTTCAGCCGCGACGGCAAGGTGCTGGCTTCCACCGGCTGGGACGAGAGCGTCAGGATCTGGGAGTCGGCCACCGGTGCGTGCCTGGCGACGCTCAAGGGCCACGGCGGCTGGGTGCTCGACGTCGCCTTCGACCCAAGCGGAAGTCTGCTGGCAACCGCGAGCGCGGACAAGTCAGTCAGGCTGTGGGACCCAGCATCCGGTGAGTGCGTGCGCATCCTCGAGGGCCACAGCGACGACGTGAACTGCGTCGCTTTCAGTCCAAACGGGAAGGTTCTCGCGTCGGGGAGTCAGGACCGCAGTGTCCGGCTTTGGGACCCAGTCTCCGGTCGATTCGTGCGAACCCTGGAAGGACACGCCAACTGGGTGAACAAGGTCGCATTCAGCCCGGACGGGAAGCACCTTGCATCCGCGGGCCAGGACCATGCCATTCGGGTTTGGGATGCTTCCTCCTGGAAGCTGGCACGGAAATTCGAGGGACACACCGGGCCTGTGGACGCGCTCGCCTTCAGTCCCGACGGGAAGCTTCTGGCCTCGGCAAGCGTCGACAAGAGCATTCGGTTCTGGCACGCCGGCTCCGGCCGCCTGACGCAGACTCTCGTGGAGCAGACCGTGGGTGTGATGGGGATCACCTTCAGCCCGGATGGGAAGATCCTGGCCTCTGGGAGCGCCGACAAGAGAATCCGGCTCTGGAGACCGGCGAGCTAGAGTCTGCTGGATGCCTGAGCTCACAGTGTGTGCGATACCCGGGCTCGCCGCCGACGGGTCTCTAGGCCGGCCCGTCGGTTCGCGCGGAGAGGGACACGACGACCACCCCGACCAACGTCGCCGCCGCACCCGCCAGATCGAGCAGTGAGAGCGGCTCTCCGAGCATGACCCAGGATGACACCAGGCCGACGACGGGGACCGTCAGGAATCCCATCGTCGAGGCGAGCGGGGTCAGCGAGCGCGAGGCGGATTGCGAAAGCCAGTACGCCAGGGCGGTCGCGATCGGGCCGCTGTAGAAGATGGCGGCCACGGCGGTCGGCTCCCAATGGATGGTCCTACCCGCTTCCAACGTGATGGCCAGGAGGGCGAGCGGAACGATCGCAACCAGTAGCTGCCACGGCATCAGGCTGAACGGAGTGCCGTGCCACTCGTGGTGGCGGAGATGGATCGTCGTGGCGGCCCACATCGCCGCGCTGAAGAGCAAGGCGGCGCTACCGAGCAACTGGGCTTGAGATCCCCAGTCGATCGACTGGGGGTTGAGTAGTAAAGCGATGCCCGCGAGCCCGATCAGCAGGCCCGCCACTCGAGGCCGGGCACCGGTCGCGCGGAGACTCGACAGCTGGAAGAGCCCCACCCAGAGAGGCATCGTGTAAACGAGGACCGAGGAACGGCCGGCAGCCACCAGCCCGAGCGCGAGGTTCATCAACGCGATGGCGGCGGCCATCTGGCCCAAACCGACAGTAAGGACGACGGGAAGGTCGCGGCGGTCGGGGAGAGACAGGCCGCGGCGGATGGCCAGCATCACGACGATGACGGCCAGACCGGTGGCCAGCCGCAGCGTGCCGTACGTGAACGGCGGCAGATCCCGGAGGCCGATCTTGGTCACCGGCCAGTGGATTCCCCAGACGAGGCCCAGGCACAGCAGCAGCAAATACGGGCGGACGCGTCCGCCGCTGAGCTTCGATCCAATCGAGGTCATCGTCCGAACCTTAGCCGATACCGCGCGCAGACTGGGTCACCCGTTGGAGCTCCGCCGGCCAGCGAGCCGGCGGAGCTCCATGCTCGGTGGATAGGGCAGGTGGGCAGGGAACTGCGTGGCTCCCACCAGCGCGGCGTCCCCATTCGGTCGCCAAAGCCATCGCCGAAGGCAATGGCTCACCGTCGCGCAGGGCCAATGGCGGTTTCGGGTCTGCCGAGACGTGCGGCCCGAACATAGGGGCGCCGCCGCCGGCGTTGCAATGCCCCTCGACCGCGGTTAGTAGGATTCATGCGGCCGGGGCGGCGCCCGATGGTAGGCGGCCTCAAAGACGGTCATGCTTATCTCTCGAAGCGCCTCGTTCAGGGTCGGGTAGTCGCCTCGCAGCCACTCGACTATCGCCGCCTCGACGTCGCGCGCATCCGCCGCCAGGGCCGCCTCGTTGAGCTCGCCGGCGAGGGCCCGGGCATTTTCTGTTTCGCCGCGGCGTGAGGCCGCGTCGAATGCCGCCCACGCGTTGAGCAGGCTGGATTCGCGGGAGCCCACCGAGGGCCGGAAATGAAGCGAGCCGATGGTCCGTGTCAGTGACTTGACCGCCCACTCCAGTGGCTTCGTGTTCGCTGAAGTCGCGGATCGGTACCGCTCGATGGCCGCCGGGACCTCATCGAATCCCTCGAGCTTGGCGGTCTCGACTATCCGGTCCATCTCCGCCCAACGCTCAGACGGGTTACGGGCGTTGGCCGCAGCCTTGTAGTGCTCTCGAATGACTGCGGCGGGCGTTCCCGGTTCCGGCCCGGCACGGTCGTCGATCCACCGACCGAGTAGCGATCCCACAAGCCACCTCTTGTCCAGCCTCTTGCCCAACATCGCCTGGGACGCACCGTTCCAGCCCCCAAGGAACGATAACCGGCACTGCCCCTCAGCGTCGACGGCTGACTCGAGTCGGCAGTCTCGTGGGGAGGTTCGGCCGACATTGATTCCTACGCTGCCTCAGCCAGGACCGAGCCGCACCCAGGGGGCATCCTGACGTGTGCGTTGTCGCTCGTGATCGGTGCCGACTCGTCCCCCGGGCCTACTTCACGTAGGTCGACGACTCCGCGGCCACCAGGTCGAGTAGATTGCCCAGCGACAGGCTGACATCGAAGTCGTGGAGGCCCCACGATCGACCTTCGGTCCCTACCAGTTTGGGCGCCGCCGCTGCCGGCCCGATCCGGCTGACCTGGAGCCAGGAGCCGTCGGCGTTCGTGTTGCACTCGGCTGCGTACGCGTTCGGGTACGTGACGAACGTGGTATTGGGAAGTGGCTTGGGCGGCTCCGCGGTCAGCCGCGGCAAGTCCGATGCGGCGATCAAGGGCTTCATCGTGCCCTTGCCACCCACGGCCGTGGGATTCACGCACATCAGCTGCTCGCCGGGCTGTGGGCGCCGAAGCATGCCAACGGCGGTCGCCGTCCTGCCGAACATGGCGTCCTCAGGCGGAGTCTCGTCGAAGCTCGAGTATCCGACAACACAACCCGTCTGCGTCGTCGAAGCACAGGTTGGGATCTCATTGAAGTCCCCACCGGTTGTCTTGCCGGGGGCCGTGGTGGCACTTCCGCCGAGCAGCAGCGCCGATACGAGCAGCTTCCGGACCTCCGGTGCCGTCTCGAGCCGGTCCTGGAGAAGGCTGATCAGGAGCATCGCGCCCTGGGAATGGCCGATGAACACGATCCCCCTGCCCTTGTTGTAGTTGGCCATGTAATCGTCGAAGGCGGACAGGGCTCCGGAGTAGGCCGTTGCCAGGCCGACCGTCTTGTCCCCGCCGCCGCTCAAGGCCGCGATCGTCAGCTGCGGGTAGATGGGGGCGTAGACCTTGCAGACCTTCGAGAACGGAGCGGCCTGCCATGTGGCGATGGTCACCAACTCGGGATCGATCGACAGGTCGGCGTTCATCGTCGTCTGCAGGCTCGTGGTCGGGTAGAGGTAGAAGCAGTCGATCGGGGGGTCAGCGGCCGGGGTCATCTTCTCGACGGTGCGCTTCCCGGATGCGTCGATTACGGTCGTGGTCAGCGTGGCCGCGCACGGGTTGTCGGCCTTGCCCGGCAGGCACAACCAGACGATGCCTGCCGCGTCGGCCCTCGGGGCGAGCGGGCCGCTGGCGGCTCCTTGTGGCGCTCCGGTTTGAGTCGGCGCCGTAGTGGCGGGCTGGCCGCCGCAGGCTGTCGAAGCCAGTACCAAGGCAGTGAGTAGACACCCCAGCCGAACCGCCATTCCCGTGCCGATCCGGCACAGTGGCAAACGCGAAATTACCACGACCCCACCTCGCCACGCGTCCATCGCAACAACATCGGCAATGTTACCGAAGCCGGATTCGGTCCGTGCGCCCGCCCCGCCCAGGCCGCCGCGTCCGGAGCCTTCGAGTTCGGTCGAATCGGCAACCGAGGGGGCTTGTACCCGCATTCATGATGTGGGAGCCTGGCGGCCGCGGGCCGCCGCTCCGGCCCCCGCGAGGAGAAGCGGCCGGAGGCGGAACGAGGAGGAGCACCGATGTCATCGACCGTGGAGCCGGCCGCCGCGACTCGGGCGACGTTCGGGGTGCACTCGGAGGTGGGGAAGCTCCGCCGGGTGATGATCCACCGGCCGGATCTCGAGCTCAAGCGCTTGACGCCGGCGAACCACGACGAACTGCTGTTCGACGACGTGCTCTGGGTGAAGCTCGCAAGTCAGCAGCACGACACCTTCGCGGATCTGCTCCGCAGCCGCGGAGTCGAGGTCCTGTACCTCGAGGAACTCCTCACCCAGACGCTTGCGCTGCCCGACGCCCGGCGTTGGGTCCTCGAGCGCATGGTCACTCCCTTCACTCTCGGCGCCGGGATGGCCGACGAGGTCCGAGCCTACCTCGACGATCTCGAGCCGGCCGTCCTGGCGGACCATCTCATCGGCGGTCTGACCAAGCGGGAGGCCGTCGAGGTCCTCGGTGGACGCGCCGGCCGCGACATCGCGCGTGGGGTCGTGGGGCGTGGGTCGGTGGTCGTCTCGGCCATGACCGACGACGACTTCGTCCTCCGCCCGCTGCCGAACACGTACTTCACCCGGGATTCCTCGGCCTGGCTCTACGGCGGCGTCGTGGTGAACCCGATGTACTGGCCCGCCCGGCGCCTGGAGGCGCTCAACGTGGAGGCCATCTACCGCTTCCACCCGCTCTTC
>PMIE01000087.1 GCA_003156975.1 Chloroflexota bacterium
CGAGACCCAGTCCGCCAACCACGGACCTGCCCATGCCGATGTCACCCCGCCGCAGGCGGATCTCGCCGTTGGCAAGACGGTAGACAACGCCAATCCCGAAATCGGCGAGACCGTGACCTTCACGGTCACCGTCAACAACAATGCCGGCCCGGACGCGGCCACGAACGTCGTCCTGCACGACGTCCTGCCGGGCGGGCTCACCTGGGTTTCGGACGACAGCCTCGGCGCCTACAACCACACCACAGGCGACTGGACCGTTGGAACGCTCGCCAAGAATGCGAGCGCCACGCTAACGATCCAGGCGACTGTCGTCAGCACCGGTACGCAGACCAACACCGCCGCCGTCTCCCATTCCGACCAGTTCGACCCGGTCTCCGCGAACAACACGGCTCACGTGGACCTCGCCAGCCGGACGGTGGATGTCGGCGTCGCCAAGACGGTCGACCACCCGGCACCGAGTGTCGGCGACACGATCCACTACACCCTGACCGTGACGAACCACAGCCTTTCATTCGGAGTCACCCAACTGAAGGTGACCGACAAACTCCCCGATGGCGTCTCCTACGTCTCGGACAGCGGCGGCGGAGCCTACGACTCGACAACGGGCGTCTGGGACATCGGCAGCCTGGCGCTCAACACAAGTGCCACCAAGACCATCACCGCGCTGGTGACGACTTCAGGCCAGGTCGACAACACGCTTTCGCTCACTTCGATGCTGCAAACCGACACGAATAGCTCGAACAACTCGGCCACGGCCACGATCAACGTCCCGCTCGCGGCCGATATCGCGGTCACCAAGACCGTCGATCACAACCGTCCCAACGTCGGCAGCGACGTCACCTTCACCGTCACCGCCACCAACAACGGCCCCGACAATGCCACCGGCGTAACGATCGCCGACGCTCTCCCGGCCGGCTTCACTCTCGTGACCTCCGCCCCGTCGGGCAGTACCACATACAGCGCCGGCACCTGGACCATCGGCAACCTCACCAACGGCGCCTCCGAGACGCTGACGCTCAAGGCGTCGGTGGATACGGCAGGCCTGCGGACCAACACCGCCTCGGTCTCGCACTCCGACCAGTACGACCCGGTTCCGGGCAACAACTCCGCCAGCGCGTCGGTGGATCAGCGCGTGGATCTGACGGTCAGCAAGTCCGTCGACCACCCCACCGCCAACGTCGGCGACCAGGTGACCTTCACGATCGGCGTCTCCAACGCCGGACCCAACATCGCCAACAACGTCAAGATCGCCGACGCTCTGCCGGCCGGTCTGACCTACGTCTCCGATGACGGCTCCGGTGCCTACATCTCGGGCACAGGCGTCTGGACGATCGCCTCCATCGGCTCCGGTGGCTCCGCAACCCTGCACATCAGCGCGACCCTGGGCGCTCCCGGCGGCGGCACCTACACCGGGTTCGCCAGAAACACCGCCACCGTCCAGTCGGCCAACGAGACCCAGTCCGCCAACCACGGGCCTGCCCATGCCGATGTCACCCCGCCGCAGGCGGACTTGGAAGTGACCAAGACCGTGAGCAACGCCAATCCGGACATCCACGACGAGGTGATCTTCACGATCGCCCTGAAGAACCTGGGTGGCAACGATGCCACCGCCGTCGTCCTCCATGATCAACTGCCGGACAACATGACCTACGTTTCCGATGACGGCTCGGGCGCTTACGACCACACCACGACCCACGCCTGGACCGTCGGCGATCTGGCCAACGGCGCCACGGCAACGCTGCATATCCACGCCACCGTGGACGCCTACGGCGACTACACGAACACGGCGTCCGTCACGCACTCCAACCAGTACGACCCCGACACGGACAACAACACCGACGACGCCTTCCTGACCACCCGCAAGGCCGACATCGGCGTGACCAAGACCGTCGATCACGACAAGCCGAACGTCGGCGACACGGTCGAGTACACGATCACGGTTACGAACAACGGCGCCGACTCCGCCACCCAGATCGTGATTCACGATGCCCTGCCTGCCAGCCTGACCTATGTAAGCGACGACAGCGCGGGCAAGTACAACCCGACGACCGGCGACTGGGCGGTGGGCAGCCTCGGCTTCGTCGCCGATGGGCCGCTCCAGACCGCAGTCATCCACATCAACGCTCGAGTCATCGGCTCGGGTGTCACCAACAACACGGCCGCGGTGAAGTCGCTGCTGCAGCGCGACGACAACGATGCCAACGACTCGGCCACGGCCAAGATCGACGCTCCGCCCGCAGCGGACCTCAGCCTGGCCAAGACGGTCGACGATTCCTCACCCGACAAGGGCCAGAACGTCGTCTTCACCCTGACCGTGACGAACAGCGGACCAAACGACACCACCGCCGTCGTCGTGCACGAAATGATGCCCGACGGCCTCACCTACGTCTCCGATGACGGCAGTGGCGCCTACGACTCGGGCACCGGCCACTGGACCGTCGGCGACCTGAAGGTCGGCGATCACGCCACTCTGCATATCACCGCCTCGGTGGACGTCGAGAGCCAGCTGACCAATGTCGCGGAGATCAGCCATTCGGACCTCTACGACCCCGACTCAACCCCCGGCAACGGCGTGCCCGGTGAAGACGATCGGGCCACGGTGGTAGTCAACGCCCGCGGCGTCGCGGATCTGGCCGTCACCAAGGCCGTCAAGCCCTCGAGCATCTTCAAGGGCGACAAGGCCACCTACACGGTCAGCGTGACCAACAAGGGACCGGACAACGCCACGGGCGTGATCATTCGCGACCAACTGCCCAACGGGGTCACCTACGTCAGCAGCACCGGCGGCACCTACAGTTCCAAAACCGGGGCCTGGACCGTGGGCAGCCTCGCCGCCGGCGCCTCCGTGCACCTCACGATCACCGTTACCGTGGGGACGAACGGTTCCATCACCAACAACGCGTCGGTTGCGGCCTTGGATCAGCACGATCCCAACCCGGCCAACGACGCAGACGCGGCGGGGATCAAGTCCGTGCCGCACGTGCCCAGGACCGCCTCCACCGGTTCCGGCGCTCCCGGCGATTCCGGGCCGCCGACGATCTGGCTGCTGGGTCTCGCCTTCGCCATCCTCGCCCTTACCGCCTCCGGGGCGCTGGCCGTCCGAAACCGCCGCATCAAGTCGCGTTCCTGAGAGCTTGCCGCCGGCTCGTAGCCGAGGTCATGCCGGGTTATCATTGCCGCCCGACCGCGGCTCGCCGCGGTCGCGTCGCGCGCCCGTAGCTCAGCGGATAGAGCGTCGGCCTCCGAAGCCGAAGGTCACAGGTCCGAATCCTGCCGGGCGCGCCATTGTCTTGAGTCGCGACATAGGTGACACATGAGTCGCGACATGTGCCACACCTGTGTTAGCTGGTTTCCTGGGACCCCGGCCATCGGCCGGGGTTTCTTCGTTGGTTGCGCCAGTAGCCCGTGTTGGGCTCGATGAGGTTGATCGCCCTATGCCTCGCGGGGTTCTTCCTGGCACGACGCCGAAGGCGCTGGAACTCCAAGGGGGCCAAGCCGGGCAATCTTGACCCGAGCATGGTGCTGGAGTCGACCTTGCCGGCGTGTCGGATGGGCCATGGTCCGCACTATCACCGATCGGGACGAACCTGGCTGCCCGATTTGCCAGGCTGCGGACCTCTTGACGAACAGGTCGGGGGGCGCGCCGCCTGCCCAGGCCAGGCGCACTGACGGGTTATGTCTTGAAGCAGCCCGTGACGTTGAAGTTTCACATGAGCGCCGGGGCGGTGCGGACGGGCAGGGGCGGGCGCGCGAAAAGCTCTGGCCTACCAGCGAGGTTGGAGCTCGCGTCCGGCATTGCCGCTGCTCTACGGTCCCTGCGTAGCAGAGCCGTAGAAGAGGTTGCTGCCTGCGCTTCCCGCCATCACGCTGCTTCCCACCAGCACGCCGCGGGGCAGAACGATGAATGTCAACCGCGTGGTGTTGCCCCATTCCGGGAGGTTCCACTGGATCTGCTTCCAGGCGATGCCGTCGGACGAAGTCCACGCCTTGCCCTCGCCATTCACGGCCAGGAAGATCGATCCGTTGGAGCCGATGTACCCGTCGGACTGACACGTAGCGGGATCGGGGCACGTTCCCAGCGACCCGAGAGGACCGAAGTCCGGGTCTTTGAGCCAGGTCTTGCCGCCGTCGCGCGAGACCTCCATCTCATCGGCGGGGTCGCCGATGCCCATGGTCGTCCACGAGAGCATCCCGCCGTTCGTGAACTCGATCGTGGGTATGCCCCCAGCGACGAAGCCAGTCCACGAGGATCGAGTCCACGTCCGCCCGTCATCCGACCACGAGATCCCACCCGCGCCGGTATGCGTATCGCCGCCGATGACGAAGAAACGGCCGTCGCCCGCGTGCACGCCCAGTTCGTCCCAGGCCGCGCCCTCCTTGAAAGCCGCGGGCGCCCAGGAAATACCGTCCGCGGAGAAGACCACGCCAAATGAGTCTGGGCCTAGCATGCCGGTTGCCACCAGGCCGGCCGCCGTTCCGGCGATCGATTGGATTTCGGACACGCCCGAGGGCCGGCCGGCGTCATGCCATTGGGTGCCGTCGGCGCTCGTCCAGATCGTGTCGGCGGTCGAACCCTGTTCCACCACTACAAGTCCGCCAGGGCCGGCCGCAACGAAGGTCGGGTTTTGGATCGCCGTGACCCACGTCCAAGTCTCGCCGTCGGGAGAGGTCAGGAGAACGTCCTTGCCGGCGCTCGAGGATCCCAGGGCCGCGTATCCGTGGTCCCAGCTGACCAGGTCGCGGGTGCCATAAGGGCTGGCCAGCATCTGCACGGGGCTGCCGTCGGGAACCTTGTGCCACGTGAAGCCCGTCCAGGCCGAAGTGACACCGGGGGTCGTCAAGCCGGGGGATGCTGAAGGAGCGGCCGGCACCGAAGACTGTGTCGCAGGAGCGGCCGGCGCCGAAGACTGTGTCGCAGGAGCGGCAACCGAGCCGCCGGACCCGCATGCCGCGAGGGTCATCGACGCAGCAGTTAGCCCTGCGAGCAGGGTGTTCACCTTTCGGTTCACGGCCTATTCCCTCTTTGCGCTCAGGCGACTTGAGTGCACGCCAGTATGAGCTAGACGACAGGTCTCACCTTCGTGTGATCTCCTGCACACGTGGCCGGTCAGACCCAAGGTACCGATCCTATGGGCTTGATAGGTCGGGGTTCGCGTCGCGGATTTCGGGCATCTGGAGCGGAGGGAGGAGCAGAATGGCGCTGCGCTGCCGGTGCGTGACCGGAGCGGACGCGCCCCTGGCCGCGGTGCTCGACGTGGGGGAACAACGAATGAGTTCGATCGTCTCCGGCGATACCTGGTTCGGCCAGGACTGCTACGTCACCGCGGAGGAGGACCTCCGACACCACGAGTTCGACCCTGGGAAGGCGGACATTGGTACCACGTGCCTGGTCACGTTCAGCTCAGGTCTCTTCCGGAGGGTCGATGAGGCGGTCGCTCATGTCGAGACGGAGTTCGAGTGGCCCTACGCCACGACGCCGCTGCGCGTGTGTACGACCCCCAGCGGCAAGCACTTTGCCCTTCATTTCCCCTCCTACGGTGGCCCACGCATTGCGAACTCCCTGGAGCAACTCGCGGCATGCGGAGTCCGCCGCGTGATCGGTCTGGGGATGGGAGGGACTCCGCAGGACACCGTTGAGATCGGGGACACCGTCTTGCTCGAAGGTGCAATTCGAGGAGATGGGGTGTCCCGGTACTACGCGCCAGCCGAGTTCCCGGCTGTCGCCGACCTGGACCTGACAGCCCGGCTGCACGCTCGACTCCAGGCAGAGAACCTACGACATCACGTCGGGCTCTCGTTTGGTACGGATGCCTTGTACAGGGAAGAGGAGAACCTCGTGAGGCGGCTCAGGGAGCTCGGGGTACTCACCATCGACTTGGAGTCGTCTGCCTTTCTCACGGTGGGTCGCAGGTTGGGTCTGGAGTGCAGCTGGATCGGCGTGGTCTCTGATCGCTTGAACCAGTCCATGCACGAAGGGAACATCCACTCCGAGCACATCATGGACAAGCTGTTGCGCCTCAGCGATCTCATCACTCAAGTCATTGATGCTGATCTCTGAGTCTGGGCCAACCTCGAACGAGCGTGAGCGTGTCGCCACGAGGGATAACCAGGACCCGGCGAGCGAGCCTGACCTGCGCCTGTCCAGCCCAAGTGTGAGTCCGCGATCTGGGCAAGGGCCAGCTAGCACTCCCTGCCCCTGCCTGACCCTTCCGCGCCTGGAACCCGCTTAGCCTTCCGCCGAGCGGCGGGTTTTCATCCTCGTGACTGGCGCCAGCTCCAGCCTAGAGTCGACGAAAAGCGGTGGCCGAAGAGTCTGCCGGAATCCTTGCCGCGCTCCTCGGTCGGGCGCTGTGCTGCCACAGCGGCGGCGCCAGTTGTAACGATTGGAGGTTCGGAGCTATGTCTGACACGAACCGGGCCGGGTCAGAGGCGGTACCCGAGCCAGTTGTCGCAACAGAGGCGGTACCCGAGTCCGTTGTCGTCGCGCCACCGACAGCGCCAGTCAACCTCAATGCCCAGGCGCCGCAGATGGTCATCGCCCAGCGGCAGGGGCCAGGCTTTCTTGCCCGCGCCGTGTGGTTCGTGCTCATCGGGTGGTGGCTGACGGCCATCGTGATCGTGATCGCCTACGTTCTGGCGCTGTCGATCCTGGGATTGCCGTTTGCCTTCTATCTGTTCAACCGCATTCCGGCGTTCCTCACCCTCCGTGGCCGGAGCAAGACGTATCAGGTCGAGACCACTGCCGATGGGACGAGGCACCTGACCGCAGCGAACGTTCAGCAGCGTCCGATGTTATTCCGGGCCATCTGGTTCATTCTTGTCGGCTTCTGGTTCGGTGCCATCTGGATGGCTGTTGCCTACGTGCTATGCATCCTGATCGTGACGATGCCGTTCGGGCTCGCGATGTTCAATCGAGTGGGCGCGGTCATGACGCTCCTTCGCTACTAGAGACTCACCTATCCGATGCCAAACGAATCATCCTGCCGCCATCCCAGCGCTCCAGTGACGCCGCCCACGTCCGAGTCGAGTTCGCTGCGATCGCGCGTGTCAGGGCGCTCCTCGCGTCCGCCTCGTCGGCTGCTCATGCTCATAGGGGGCGGATTCGTTGCGCTCCTCGCGTGTCTCCTGGCCCTTGGGGCGATCGCCGAGGACGTCCATAACCAGGAGGCAAGTGCGCTCGACGCGCTTGCGACTCCTCTGCTCCACGGCCTATCGAACCCGATCCTCGATGCTGTCATGGGAACGCTTACGACTCTCGGTTCGACGATCGTTGTGGTTCCGCTGTTCGTCGCCGCGCTCGTCCTGCTCATCTGGCGGCGGTACCGGCGCGAGGCGCTTTTCCTGACCGTCTCGATGGCCGGCAGCCTCGTGCTCAACCAGTCCCTCAAGCTCATCTTCCAGAGGCCGAGGCCCCAGCTCGCCTGGGCCCAGGTCCAGCCGGAATACAGCTTTCCCAGCGGGCACGCAATGAACTCGATCGTCTTCTACGTCGCGGTTGCCCTGATCGNNTTGATCGGGACCAGCCGGATCTACCTCGGCTACCACTACTTCACGGACGTTGTCGCCGGACTTCTCGCCGGTGCCGCGTGGTTGATCATCGTCGCCGCTGCATTGGACGGCGGCCTCTGGCTGAGCCGCTGGCGTGACCAGGAGTCACGACCGTGACGAGAGCCTTCGTCGTCGGTCGGCGGCGCAAGGGCGGCCACGTCGGCGGCGTTGTGCGAGAGGTCCGCGCCACGCTGGAAAGGGCCGGCTGGAAGGTCGACAGTGCCGTCGTCGATCAAAAGTCCGACCTGCGCCGCTACGCACGCCGGGCGGTCAAACGCGACTGCCACGTCGTGGTGGTGGTCGGCGGCGACGGCGCCGTCAACGAGGTCGCCACTGCGCTCACCGGGACGCAGGTCGCCCTCGGCATCATTCCGACCGGGACCGGCAACCTGCTTGCGGGCAACCTCGGGATACCGCGGCGTCTGGATCGGGCGATGGAGACAGTTCTCTCCGGGACGGGTCGACGCATCGATGTAGGTCAGGCGACCGTCGGAGGGAAGTCCCACAACTTCACCGTGGCATGCGGAATCGGCTTCGACGCCGACGTCATGGACTCGACGGGAACGCGCTCGAAGCGACGCTGGGGCAAGCTCGCCTACTTCGCCAGCGCCATCGCGGTGAGCGGTCGCATCGGGAACATTACCCACGACATCACCCTCGATGGGGTCACGACACAGACCCAGGCCGCGCAGGTCATCGTCGCGAACTTCGGCCGGATGATGGCCGGCGTGTCGCCGCGCCGGCCGGTGCTGCCCGACGACGGCCTGCTCGAGGTCATCGTGGTGCGAGCGTCGGGGCCGATTCCGGCTCTGCCGGCGGCCTGGGAGGCGCTTCGCCAGACCGATCTCGGCGATTCTTCGCGCGGCCATGCCTTTCGGGCCCAGGCACGGGAGGGCCGGATCGCCACCGCTCAACCTCGCCTGGTGGAGATCGACGGCAACGTTGTCGGCCGGACGCCGGTCGACGTGTCAATCCTGCCCGCCGCCCTCAGCGTGATCGTGCCGGCCTCCTGATCCGGTGGCGACCCTGGAGCTGCCGCGATCCGTGATTGCTGTGAAGCGTTGGTTGGCACTCCAATCTGGAAGTGGGCCTTGAGCGTGATCGATCGGCCGGCAGGATCTATGCGGTCGTGCCAACGACCGGCATGCTGATCGAGCTCTACCTGGAGCCGAATGGCCGCGCCGCCGCCACCCGAGACCATCGTCCCGGCCGGCGTGCTCGCTGGTCGCTGCCCCAACTGCGGCGTGTGGTGCGGCGGGGGCGTTTGTCCTGTCTGCGGCCAACCCCAGGCCGAGCCTGAACCAGAAGCGACCGCAGGCGCTCTGGCCTGGCTGGCGGCCGGGAGTCCACTGCCCGAATCGGTCGCAGCCCCGTGGCAGCAGCCACCCGCCCTGCCGTTGCCCGGGATCCGCTTCCCAATGCCCAAACCCTCGCCCGCGATCGCGTCGCCCGGTTTCGCCCGCCGCCGGTCGGGTCCCGGGCCGGCGCGCATCGTCGGGGCCGTGGCATCGCTGGTCTCCGGCGTGCTGTTGCTTGGCGACGCGATCGCCGGAGGAGGTCAGATCGTCGCTGCCCTGAGGTCCGCGTTCGGCGGATAGATAGCCTCAGACTGACGTGTGGGGGCATGCGTCGTTTGAACGCATCTCAATGGGTGTCCTTGGATTGATCAGGCCGGTTCGCGCCCAAAGATGGCCAGGACCGAGAAGACGATCAGTTCGATGACCGTCCAGCCAACAAGGGCAACAACGGCGGCGATATCGAGCACCGAGCCCGAGGCGTTGAGGGAACTCGTCCGCAGGATGCCCTCGAAGGGTGCGACGAACGTCTGGCTGAGATTGAGGATGCCGGACACGAGGCCGTTGCTGGTGCTGGCGTCCAGGAAGAGCAGCACGATGCGCCCTACGATCAGGAGCTGGATCAGCCCGAAAGCGAGGCCGATGATCCTCTGGACTACCGCGACCCCGCTGGGGCCCGTTGTCACAGTCTCACGAGTGTCGATTGCCATTCCATTCACCTTGCGCTTGAGGTATCCGGGGCAGCGGGGCAACCAAGTCCACCGCCGGGAGACGCTCCGGCCCACTGTCCTTCTCCCAATCTAGGTTGCAGCCGGTGCGGGCCGCGAGGATGGAAACCCTCTTGCTCGCCTCGTGACGATTTGGGGTAGTGCCCATGACCTGAGTCGCGCGGATCGTGCGACGGCATACCGACTTGCCTGCCGGGAGGAGCCGAGCCACCGGCCGGCCACTCGGGCCCAGAAGGAGATCCGTGGGGGCCTCAGTGGACTACTCGGGGCTCAGGCGCCGGGTCGCGATGCCCATTCTCCTTGGGCCCCAAAGGCGCGATGCGCGGTGCCCGGCCTTCGGGTCGCGGGGTCAGGACGGGCGAACGACCACCAGCGGGATCGGCCGAATGGTCTTCGACTGATAGGCGTCATATCGATCGTGGTTGACCGCGTTCACCAGGCCCCACAGGCGCGAGTAGTCGGGATCGTCCGGGGTAACCACGGACGCGACGCCGTCCATATGAACCCTGCCGACCTGCACATTGACCCCTGGCTGGGCCTGCAGATTCACGAACCAGGCCGGCGGTTTGTCCCAACCGTGGTTGGAGGCAACCAGGATGTAGCGGTCGCCATCCTCCGCGTACACGAGGGCCACGATTCGCGGCAACCCTGAACGCCGGCCGGTCGTTCGCAACAACAGCGTGGGAACGCCGATCATTCGCCGGCCCACCCGGCCGTCGGTGCGAATGTAGAGCGCCTCGTGGAGGCGCATGAAACCACTTTCGGCGCGTGCCATGAAACCCATGGTTTCAATATACGTCCACGGCCGGAGACGATCCGACGGATCGACTCCCAGACCGCCAGCCGGGACGACGCGCATGCAGACGCGGTTTCGCTTGGGCGACGGCCTCGCCCGAATCAGGCCCTGGTCTGCCGTCGTCGCCGCGCTCGCAGGAACCAGAGGCCGCCGGCCAGAGGCGTCGAGGTCGGTCGGAAGTTGGGCCGTCAAGCCGCGATTCGGTATATACGCGCTGCCGCGGCCCTGGTAGGTTCGGCGCGCGCGATCGGATGACTCGCGTCCGCTAACCCTGGGGTGCCGGTCGCAGTTGGGGCCGGCGGAACGTTCGGCGGCAGACGCCGCGGAGGTGGGACATGGTCTCGCAGGTCGTCCGAAGAGCGGCGCTGATCGCCGCCGGGCTCTCGATCGTCGTCACGGCCTGCGGGGGGCCTGGGGGGAGCGGTCATCCCGGGGCAACGACGCCTGAAGGATCGAGCGGGACCGGAGCGCCGACCTCGAGTGCCCAGGCCCTGCCGACTGCCCAAGCGCAAGGCTCGCAGCCGCTGCCCGTTCCGTCGGCCATCGAGCAGGCCGTCTACTTCCTGACGGAAGACTCGTCCGGCACGAAGGTCGGGAGCGACTCGCAGATCACGCTCATGTTCGAGCCAAACGGCCGCGTCGCGCTCTATGCGGCGAGCTCCACCGAAGAGCTCAGTCATCACGGGACCTGGCAATACAACGACGACCGGCTCTCGCTGAAGTTCACGGACGTGGACTTCAAGCCGGACGCTACGTTCGAGCTGAACCTGGCCGACAGCACCGTGACGATGCCCTTCCTCGTCTTCGGCACCGGAACGGGCACCTCTATCTGGAAGCGCGGGTCGCTCTGGGTCGTCCCAAAGACGATGGCCGTCTTCGCCGCCGACGCTGCCGATCCCGACGCGGGCGTCACGCCGGACCAGGCACTCGATGAGGCTGTCGGCGTCGCCCAGGCGATGATCGATTCTGGCGACCCGAACGTGGATGTCGTGCCGGTGGCCCTGAGTGGTGCCTTCCGGCTCACCAGCGCGAGACGGACCGCCGGGGATGCCGGCCTCTCCGTCGGATCGCCTTCGCCGAACATCGACTCGGTATCGAAGCTCCAGGACGGGCTGCACATCGAGTACGAGAACGGACCGGCCATCGACGTTGCGCTCGCGGGCTGGACCGCGGAGCCGAGCGACGCGACGGCGCTCACCGTCGGACCGATCGCGAGCGATCCTCGCGTGCGTCTCGATCCCGCGCGGCCGGGCAACGGCAAGGACGATCCGGCGAACAAGCGGGCCGTGTTCATCGTGCCGTTCGCCAGCCGGAAATACGTGGGCCGCAACTGGACCAGGCTGCTGCCGAACAAGGTACTCACGTGGGCCGGCGCCCAAACCGGGTTGATCAAGGCGACGGGCGGGTTCAGTTGGAACGGCGAGGCCGATAAGCTCAAAGGGGTCGGCTACGACGTCGCGAGGGCCTTCGACGCCGATGCGAACCTCGCCAAGATCATCGAGCTGCTCGGCGGCAAGTCGTCCTCGGCGCCGGGCTTGGTCATCTTCCGCACGCACGGCGAGTCGAACGGCGACCTGTCGACGGGGGTGGACCTCGGCCCGACCACCGACCTCGCCGGCGCCGAGGAGAAGCTCGCGGCTGCGCTGAAGGAGGTCTCCGGGACCTACCCGGACCTGGCGACGTTCGAAGGCGGAACTGCGGCGAAACCAAAGACCGTTTCTCTGTTTGCGGTTGAACGTAACGACGACCCGAAGTTGGGCGAGTTCTTCCTCGCGATCACGCCGGCCTTCTGGCGCTGGCTCGACTCGCACGGGGCGAAGTTCGACAGAAGCTTGGTCTACATCGCCGCGTGCTCGACCGACGCCTCGCCGGACCTGCGAAAGGCCGTCCACGCCGGCGCCTACTTTGGCTGGGCGGCCGACATCAACTCCATCCTGGCCGGAGCGGTCGGGAACTACCTCATCGATTCGATGGTCAGGCCCACTCACACGGCCAAAGACGCCTACTACAACATCTTCCGGATCGTCTCGACACGGCAGCGGATCTACGACGAAGACCAGGACTTCGAGATGGCGATCTCGGGCGGGCTGGCCAAGAGCACGGGCTTCCTCGATCTCCTGCACGGCTACGGCTGGGACGGCTCGGCGCTCGTTCCATACGCAACCAGCGGCTGGCTCGACCGCAAGATGAACCCGGGCAACGTCTGGTGGCTCGTCTTCGCGGCGCGCTGGGACCAGCACGCCCCGGACGGTGCCGACGCCCTCGTCAAGTGCGAGATGACGTACTGGCAGGTGCATGAGCAGGCAGGGTTGCGCGACGCGTTCTGCAACGCTGCGGCACCCGGCGGCGTGCCCAGCTCGGACGAGGTCGGGTATGCGACGTTCGTCCTGACCGGGAAGCAGCTCGTGCCGTATTCCGGGATCGAGGTCCCGCGCTTGACGCTCGCGGACGGCGGCACCTAGGAGTGCCGCGCCGGGGGCTGGCGACCGCCGCTCAGGGGCAGGCGGCGAGGGCGAGGGCTCGGGCGCCGGGCGAGGCCTCGGGCGAGCCGGCTAGGCCCCGTCGGAACGTATGAGATCGGCCTCCATGCCGTCGAGCATTCTCTGGAGCCCGTACTCAAAGTCCGTATCCTCGGCGAGCGCCGCAGGCCCGGCCTCCGGGATCAGCCGCACGAGATTCGGATACACATCGGCCGGCAACGACGCCAGGATCGCGAGGTACATCGCCTGCAGCTCCTCGCGGCTCTTGCCCTCCGTATCGGGCCCGCTCAGCGCGCGATTGTCCATGATCACGCTGCCGATCACGTAGTTGGTCAGAGAGGCGAAAGCCAGCATCAGCTTGTCTCTCTGGTAACCGCCCGCCCGCAGGAGCGCCAGCAGGTGCTCCATGACCCGGAGCGTGTTCGGGCCGGCGGGAATGCGAGCGCCGTAAAGCGGTGCGAGGTGGTGATGCCGCTTCAGCCCTGCGCGTATCTCACGGGCCAGGCCGGCCAGGCGGTCACGCCACGGCGCCGCGGCATCGTCGTCCAGCCGGACTTCCAGTGCGCTTTCGTCCAGAACCAGGTCGATCAGCTGGTCCTTGTCCTTGACGTGCCAGTAGAGGGTCGTCGCGCCTGCCCCCAACTCCTGGCCCAGTTTCCTCATCGAGAAGCCTTCCAGGCCTTCGGCATCGATGAGATTCATGGCGGCGGCGACTATCTGGTCCCGAGTCAGCGGCTGCCTGTCGCCGCTCCGATCGCGGACTTCAGGCCACCAGCCGAGCCGCGCCGGCTTGCCGCCCGATCGGCTGCCAGTCATCCCACTTCCTCCGATACAGAGCTGGAGAGGCGTGCGAGTGACGCCCGCTCGAACCCAGTTCTACGCCACGAACAGTGTACTTGACACCCGCACAGCGTACTAGTAGCGTTCCGGCATGCCCACCGCGATCGTGACTTCAGGTCTCACAAAGAACTTCGGATCGACGCGCGCGCTCGACGGTCTGGACCTGTCGGTCAAGGCCGGCGAGGTCCACGGGTTTCTCGGCCCGAATGGCTCGGGTAAGACCACGACCATTCGTGTGCTGCTCGGCTTGCTCCGTGCCGACTCCGGCCATGTCGAATTGCTTGGCAAGGACCCCTGGCGCGACGCTGTCGAGCTGCATCGCCGGTTGGCGTATGTGCCCGGAGACGTCAGTCTGTGGTCCAACCTGACCGGCGGCGAGGTGATCGACCTCTTCGGTCGCCTGCGGGGCGANNCTCGACCCGACCAAGAAGACCGGCTCCTACTCAAAAGGGAACCGGCAGAAGGTTGCATTGGTCGCGGCCCTGGCGTCGGACGCCGAACTGCTCCTCCTCGACGAACCGACATCCGGACTGGACCCTCTGATGGAGGCTGTCTTCCAGGACTGCATCCGCGACGTGAAGGCCCAGGGGCGCACGGTACTGCTCTCCAGCCACATCCTGGCTGAGGTTGAGGCGTTGTGCGACCGGCTCAGCATCGTCCGACTGGGGCGGACCGTGGAGACGGGCACACTCGGCGAATTGCGGCATCTCACCCGAACGTCGATCAGCGCGGAGACCGTGCAGCCGGCGCAGGGGCTGGCAAATCTCGAGGGCATCCACGACTTCGAGATCGACGGCGCCCATGTGAGTTTCGAGGTCGATACCGATCAGCTCGACCCTGCGGTGCGCCGGCTCGGTGAACTCGGGGTTCGGAGCCTGGTCAGCCACCCACCCTCTCTCGAGGAGCTGTTCCTCCGGCACTACGGCGACGAGCTGGCCAATGAACCTGGACCCGCCGACCGGGAGCGCGATACGACATCCTTGCCAAGTCGATGACTTCGCTCACGGGAACGATCGCGCTGACCCGCTTCATCCTGCGACGGGACCGCATCCGGATCCTCGTCTGGATGGTCGCGATCGTCGCACTGGTGGCTCTCACGACGGTCGGGATCGAGGGGCTGTTCCCAACCCAGGCCGCCCTTGATCAGACGGCCGCCGCCACGGCACACAACGCGGCGATGATCGCCTTCAACGGAGCCCCCCAGGGCCTGAATACCGTCGGCGGGCAGGTGGCGTTCCAGTTCGGCGCCATGGGAATGGTGCTGGTGGCGCTCATGAGCATCTTCATGGTCGGCCGGCTGACGCGGGGCGAGGAAGAAGCCGGCCGCCTCGAAGTCGTGCGCTCCCTGCCGGTCGGCATCCATGCCAACACCCTCGCAGCGGCGCTCACGGTAACCGCCATGAACCTGGTCGTCGGTGTTCTCATCGCCGCGGTACTGATCGCCCAGGGCATGCCGCTTGCAGGGTCGGTCGTCTTCGGGGTTTCGTTCATCCTGATCGGCCTGGTCTTCGGCGGCGTCGCCCTGCTCGCGGCGCAGGTCACCGAGAGCACCCACGTCGCCTATGGGACCGCCGGGGCGGTGCTCGGGGCGGCGTACGTGCTGCGCGCTATCGGTGACATCGGCGACGGAACGGCCTCCTGGCTCTCCCCGATCGGAGTGGCCCAGA
>PMIE01000126.1:0-1471 GCA_003156975.1 Chloroflexota bacterium
CCAGTTCTGGATGGTGGTGTAGCGCACCTTTGAGCCGGGCAGCGCGATCACCTCTACCACCGCGGCATGGAGCGCGTCGGTGGTGTAGATGGGCGCCGTGCAGTTGTGGACCGCGAAGCCGCGGGCCAGATACGCATTCGGCGCGGTCGCCATCTCCAGGTTATAGACCCAGCCTTCGTACGGACGCGACTCGACCTTACGGATGGGCACCCAGAAGCAGTTGCGGCTCGCGTCGAACCACGCCTGGTGAGTGGTGAGGCCCTCTTCGTAGTGGATGACGAATTGCTCGCGATGAGAGATCTCGCGGCCGTCGCGCATCGTTTCGCCGTACGGCTTGCGGACCTGGATGCCCGCGTACACGCCGGTGCGGGCCAGGATCTCCTGCAGCTGGAACGCGAGCGTTCGCGAAATCGTACCGGCCCGAACCAGGGTTCGACCGTTGTCGCGCAGGTGGCGACTGCCGTCTCCGAGCAGATACGCATCGACAAGCAGCTTCTGACGCTCGGGGGCCAGCTCCATGAGGTCCGTATGCAGCTTCTTCTCCGCGGCGCCGTGACCGACGTACTTCCAGCACAGGTCGACCAGTTCGCGCGAGTACACGTAGACGCGCGCCTCGTGCTTGGCCGGGACCTCGAACAATGCGGCCGGCTTTCCGGCTAGGGAGGTCATGAGTCGCTGGACGTCGGCGATCTCGTCGCGCTCGTCGACATGGAGAGAGATTGCGACTGTCGGGACGTTCGACACGCCGTTGAAGAAGGCGCTGCCTTCGGCGGTGTAGTAGCCCAGGAATCGGAGGAGATCGTCGGAGATCTCCGGATGATCGACCTGTTTGGTTGCCACTGGGAAGCAGAGGAGGTCGCCGACTTCGAGTTCGCCGGCTGGCACCCACTCGGGCTCGATGGCCGGCAAGGCTGTGGCGTTCACGTCCCAGCGTGACTTCGGCCGGTTGGAGCGCAGCCTGGCGATGCGCTCTCGCCGGAGGGACCACACCGGATGTTCGGGCGTCAACTCGAAGCTATTGCCGACCGAGACCGGAGCGATCTTGATCATCTCGCCCGAGTAGCTGCGTCGCCTCACTGCAGACACGTCGGCCTCGACGCCGGCGCTATTCATTACGCGCGTTCCTGCCGGCACCGTCTCGATCGGCACCATCTCGTCGCCCAGGCTGACGAGTTCTCCTTCCGGCAGGCAACCCTCGATGTAGTGGACCTTGGCCCCTTCGTCCACGATGATCAGCGTCCGCTCGAACTGACCGGTGTTCTCCGCGTTGATGCGGAAGTAGGCCTGCAGCGGCAGCGGCACCTCGACACCCTTCGGCACGTACACGAACGAGCCGCCGGACCAGCAGGCGCTGTTGAGCGCCGCAAACTTGTTGTCCTCGGGCGGGACGACAGTGGCGAAGTACTTCTTGAAGAGCTCCGGATACTCCTTGAGCCCCTGGTCGGTACCCATGAAGACGACGCCGATCTTC
>PMIE01000126.1:1499-4778 GCA_003156975.1 Chloroflexota bacterium
CTTGCGGTAGTAGACGATCTTGCTCAAGTCGATATTGCCCAGCTCGCCGCCCCAGGTGGGCATGGGCCGCGAGAGAAAGTGCTCGTACGCGCGGAGGCGGAAGTCGAGCATCCAGGCCGGCTCGTCCTTGAACCGGCTGATCTCCTCGACCGTGGAGCGCGTAAGTCCGGCCTTCGTCTCTTCGAGGTAGTCGACCTCGTCGTGGAAACCGTATTGATACTCGCCGGAGACGATCTCTGGGCTGGTGGCCATCGCGCTCCTTGAAACGGCGGAGCGGTCCGTGCGGAGGGGGACGCCGGACCGCCGCCGTGGGATTGTTCCAATTCCGACCGTTATTATCGGGATTAGGTGTCGCGGCGTCAAACCCTGTCTCGAATTGGCGCGGGAGCACTCAGCGTTTTTCGATCTCGGAGACCTTCGCGCGCACGATCCGCTCGACCAGATCCTTTGGGATGGGATGCTCCGGCGTGAACTGGAGAGTGCCCTTGGACGTTGCGAAGCCCTCGAGTTCCTGACGATGGGCCTCGATGACGGCTCCGCTGCCCGGAAACAACGAGCAATGCGCTTTGAACGCCGCGTAGTAGACGAGGATCCGGCGGTGGTACCGGAACGCCGGACCGTAGCTGATCGTCTCCTCGGCCTCTGGGACCGCCGCGGCGATCATGCGGCGGAGCGCCTCCAGGGCGGCACGTTGGTCGGCCGGGAGGGCCGCGAGAATGGCATCGACCCGTGCCGTTGCCGTCGTGGCGTCGGACATGTCTCGGCCTCCCTGCGTCGTTGATGCGTAGGGATTATCCGCTTCCTGGAGCCGAAGGCCTGTTCCGCCAGCCCGTTTCGCCAGCCTGTTCCGCCAGCCTGTTCCGCCACTTGCGAGAACCGTGCTATTCTCCCGCCCTCCGGCGGTTGGGCGCACTCATCCCATTCCGTGCCGCGCCAGCCCTTGAGTCCCGGACACATGCGGGTCCTGCCGTCACGGCCCTGGCTTCGACTCCGAAGCACACAGGCACCACGCGACCCAACTCGGCCATGCCGCCAAGTCGGCCAGGACCGTCCCGGCAAATCGGTGGCGTCGACCGGTCCCGCGGCAACCTACTCGAGGAACCACTTGAAGCGATTCTCCCCGGCGGTGCTCCTGGCGCTCGCAACGGCCTGCGTGATGCTTCTGGATGCGGTTGTGGTGGTCGTGCCGCAGGCGCTCGCGGCTCCAAGGGCAACCGAAGCGGTCCCCGCCCGACCCTTCGGCGCCGCGGCCGCTCTCTATGCGGATCCTTCCGCGGATCCATCGGCGGAAGCAACCTTCGGAATGTCGATGGGCGAAGTGCCGGCGCCCGGGACTTCGCCTTCGCCCACGGCTGCGCCGCCCACGGCCACGCCGATCCCCACCAAGGCGCCCGTGGCCAAGGTCGCTCCCAAACCCAAGTACCGCGACACGGTCGCGAACGCTCGTCTATACGTCAAGAGCCGCATCGGCACGACTCAGTACAACTGCATCAACATCCTCTGGTATCACGAATCAAGGTGGAGCTGGCGCGCCTCCAACCCAAACAGCGGTGCCTACGGCATTCCGCAGGCGGTCCCAGGTTCAAAGATGGCCGTCTACGGCGCCAACTGGCGTACCAGCCCGCTGACGCAGGTCAAATGGGGCATCTGGTACGTCAACAACCGATACGGATCGGCATGCGGCGCGTACGCTTTCTGGAAGGCGCACGGCTGGTACTGAGCCGCAGTCGGAGATTTGCGACCGAGGCCGGCCGTCTTGAGGAAACCTGAGGGGACGGGCGCCGGCGAGTCCACGCATTTGCCGTAGGACCAATAGGTCATTCGCGATATGCACCGAGACGGCGATCCTGCGGGGGTGACCTGGCTCCGCGACCTTCCACCGGCCGTGACCAGCCGGCTTTGGGCTGGCTATCTCGCTGTGGCTGCGTCGGCATTCGTCCTCGCGACGGCGGCCGGAACCGGGCTCCAGACTGGAATCGGCGCGCTCCTGGGTCTAGCGGGGGTCGGCGCCGTTGTTGTCGGCGTCCTTCTGTTCGACCCGCGTCCTCGACGACCGTGGTGGCTTCTCGCCTGCGGCCAACTCTCCTTTGCGCTGGCGGATGTCGTCGCCGCCACGATGCACTCGCCCCTCGGCGCGACGACTTTCCCTTCCGTACCGGAGTTCCTGTACCTCGCTGCCTACCCGGTCGTCACGCTGGGTTTTGCGTTGCTGGTTGTTCGACGTCCGCTGGGAGCCGGCTGGGCAGTTCTTCTTGACGGCGGCATCCTGACCGCCGGACTCGCCCTGCTGGTCTGGGTTGCATTTGCCGATCCGATCCTCATCTCCACGCAGCTGAAGTACCTGGATCGAACGGTAGAGGTCGTCTTCCTCCTGTGCGACATCGCGTTGATAGGGGTCGTGTCGTGCCTGCTGCTGGGATCCGAGGCACGCACTCCGGCGATTAGGCTCTTCGTCCTGAGCGTCCTGGCAATGCTCATCGGCGATGGCCTGACCGGACCGGGTACGGTTTCGGCCAACTCGCCGCTCGCGCTGCTGCTCCTGTTCGCCCAGTACGGCTTGTGGGGAGCAGCGGCGCTCCATCCTTCGATGGCCAAGCCGGCCCGGCTCAACGTGGATCGGGGTCGCAGGATGACCCCGATGCGCCTCACCACTCTCGTCGCGGCCGGTCTTGTGGCGCCGGCCTTGCTCGCCATCCAGGGACTCATCCACTCTCCGGTGGACTACCTCGCCATCAGCCTGGGCGGCACGCTGATCGTCATCCTGGCGATCACGTCGATGGCGGACATGGTTCAGGAGCAGACCGCGGCGGCCGAGAAGCAACTCGTCCTCGAGGAGCGTTTTCGACAGACATCGGAGACCCTCAAGGCGATCCTCGACTCGTCCCCGCTTCCGATCGTCGTCGTCGATCGACACCGCCGCGTCCTGTTCTGGAGCCGGGCGGCGGAACAGCTCTTTGGGTACACGGCCGCCGAGCTCATGGGCCAGCGTTCGCCGATCGTCCCGCCGGACCAGTCATCCGAGGGCAAAGCCCTCATGCCGCGCGTCCTGGCCGGCGCCTCGATCGTGGAGCAGGAGCTACCCAGCCACACCAAGGACGGGCGTCCGATCAACGTCCGGGCCCATTTCGCGCCGATCGCCGATGAGACCGGCCGGATCCTTGGCGCCATCTCCTTGATGGAGGACACGAGCGAACTCGACCGCCTCCAGGCCGAGCTCTTCGAAGCCCGCAAACTCGAGTCGGTCGGCCGCCTTGCCGGCGGCATCGCCCACGACTTCAA
>PMIE01000056.1 GCA_003156975.1 Chloroflexota bacterium
GATCGTCCGCATCAGCAGACGCAGTTCCTCGGCATAGCGACGAGCCTGCTCGCCCGTGCGGATGTCCGGCTCGGTGACGATCTCCATCAGGGGCATGCCGGAGCGGTCGAAGTCGATGAGGCTCCTGCGGGCGAGGCTGACCTTTCGACCCCCCTGGTCTTCGTGGATCAGGCGCCCGGTGTCCTCCTCGAGATGAGCCCGCCGCACGCGGACCGTGAACGGGCCATCACTCGTGTCGAACGTGAGCTTGCCGTTGGCGACCAGCGGCAGCTGGTACTGGCTGATCTGATAGCCCTTGGGGATGTCCGGGTAGAAGTAGTTCTTTCGATCCCAGCGCGTCGTCGTGGCGACCTCGCCGTCGATGGCGAAGCCGGTCGCGATCACCCACTCCACGGCCCGCTTGTTGATCGTCGGGAGAGTCCCGGGCAGGCCGAGGCAGACCGGGCAGCAGTGGCTGTTCGGGGCCGCTCCCTCGATCTGAGTGGAGCAGCCGCAGAACATCTTGCTGGCGGTCTTGAGCTGGCAGTGGATCTCGATGCCGATGACGGCTTCGTAGCGATCCAGTGGTGCGCCCTTGCCCGCGGCCCGGACGACAGCCTCAGCCATTGGCGCCCGACTTCCGCCGCTCGACGAAGCGGCCGATACGAACGAGCGCCTCTTTGATCTCCGCTTCGCTCGTGGCGTAGCAGCAGCGCACGTGGCCCTCGCCGGCGGCGCCGAAGGCAGTGCCCGGCACCACGGCCACAGATTCCTCGCGGATCAGCTGCTCGGCGAACTGGTCGCTCGTCAGGCCCGTTGAGGAGATCTGGGGGAAGGCATAGAAGGCGCCGCGCGGCTCGAAGGTCGTGAGGCCGATCTCATTGAAGCCGTCGACGATGATGCGGCGGCGGCGGTCGTAGTGGGCGAGCATCCGAGCCACGTCCGGCTCGCCGGTCTTGAGCGCTTCCAGAGCCGCGTCCTGAGCCACCGTGGCCGCCGACATGATCATGTACTGGTGGACCTTGAGGATCCCTTCCAGGATCTCGGACGGGGCGCAAACGTAGCCGATGCGCCAACCGGTCATGGCGTACGCCTTCGAGAATCCGCCCATGAGGATGGTGCGGCGGCGCATCCCCGGCAGGGCGGCCATCGACCGCATCTGGTAGCCGCCGTAGACAAGCCGGTCGTAGATCTCGTCGCTGTAGACGAGCAGGTCGTGCCGAACGGCGATTCTGGCGATCTCGTCCTGGACGTCGGCGGGGAGAACCGCGCCGGTCGGGTTGCAGGGGTAGTTGAGGAGGATGGCCTTCGTGCGCGGCGTGATGGCCGCCTCGATCTTGGCCGGGTCGATGGCGAAGTCCTCGGCCAGCGTGGTATTGACGCCAACCGGAACGCCACCGGCGAAGATGACCGCGGGCCGGTACGAGACATACGACGGCTCGTGCAGGATGACTTCGTCGCCCGGGTCGAGGGTGGCCCGAATGGCCATGTCGAGCGCCTCGGAGGCGCCGACCGTGATGAGGATCTCCTCTGTCGGGTCGTACTTCACGCCGTACAAGCGCTCGAGATGATGGGCGAGAGCACGCCGCAGCTCGATCGTTCCGTAGTTGCTGGTGTAGTGGGTGCGGCGCGACTCCAGGCTGTGTATGCCGGCCTCGATCACCTGCTGGGGAGTATCGAAGTCGGGCTCCCCTACTCCAAGGCTGATGACATCGGTCATCGTGGCCGTGATATCGAAGAAGCGGCGGATGCCGGAGCGCGGGACCTCGTCCACGCGACGCGCCAGAACGCGAGTCGAGAGCGGCGGACGCTCCGGCTCGGACTCCGAATTGAGCAGCGAGGGGTCTGTGGCGAGTCGGCTGGACTTGATGGGCGTAGTCATTTGATGGTCCTCAGGCTTGTCCGCCGGAGCCCGCGGCGGAGGCGCCTGCGAGGCGCTCCTTCCGCTCGATCGGGCTGGGCGTGTTGGGATCGTCGGTCAGCGTCAGTTCGGCGGGATCGAGGTCCCGCCAGGTTGCTCTGGCCGTGATCGCTTCGTACCCGCGGGCCAGACGGAGCATCGACAGTTCGCTCCACGGCGCCCCAATGATCTGGAGGCCGACCGGGAGACCGTCGGAGAGACCGGCCGGGATGGACATCCCCGGCAAACCGGCCATGTTGACCGGAAGGGTGCAGGCGTCCGATAGGTACATCGATACGGGGTCGTTCATCTTCGCGCCCATCGGGAAGGCCACGGTGGGGCTGCACGGGGCGCAGATGGCGTCGAAGCCGGCCGTCCACACCGCATCGAAGTCCGACTTGATGAGCGTCCGGACCTTCTGGGCCTTGAGGTAGTACGCGTCGTAATACCCGGCCGAGAGGGCGTACGTGCCGAGCATGATGCGGCGCTTCACCTCGGGCCCGAAACCGGCGCCTCTGGTGCGGAGGTAGTCCTCGATGAACTCGCCGGAGCTGCGGTCGTTGAGACCGTACTTGACGCCGTCGAAACGGGCCAGGTTGGATGAGCACTCGGCCGGCGCGATGATGTAGTACGTGGCCAGCCCGTAGTCCGTGTGCGGCAGGCTCACTTCCTCGACGCGGGCGCCGGCCTGCTCGATGGCCGCGACGGCTTCGCGAACACGGGCGGCGACACCGGGCTCCATGCCTTCGACGAAATACTCCCTGGGGAGCGCAATGCGCTTGCCCTTCAGGTAGCTCGCCGCTTCGTCGTCGTCCGCGGGGAGGCCGAGGAGTTCCGGCGGGACGGGCTCGGGGGCGCTCGTCGCGTCGCGCTCGTCGCGGCCGGAGACGGCGTGGAGCAGAAGGGCCGCATCACGGGAGTCGCGGGCAAACGGCCCGATCTGATCGAGACTGCTGGCGAAGGCAACGATACCGTAGCGGCTGACGCGGCCGTACGTGGGCTTCAGCCCGACGATCCCGCACAGCGACGCGGGCTGGCGGATGCTACCGCCGGTATCAGTGCCGATTGAGACGGGCGCGTGGAACGACGCGACGGCCGCCGCCGAGCCTCCTGAGCTGCCGCCCGGGACGCGGCTCAGATCCCAAGGGTTGGCGGTGGGCCCATAGGCGGAATGCTCCGTGGACGAGCCCATCGCGAACTCGTCCATGTTCGTCTTGCCCAGGATCACGGCGCCGGCCTCGCGCAATCGCGCGGTGACCGTGGAGTCGAACGGGGCGACGTAGCCCTTCAGGATCTTGGAGCCGGCCGTGGCCTGGCCACCCTTCACGGACACGAGATCCTTGAGCCCGATCGGAACTCCGCACAGCGGATGGAGGGCGCTGAGGGCGGCGGCGCCGGCGTGGCGCGCTTCGGCGATGCGCTTGTCGGCTGCATCGGCCTGGGCGAGGGCGTCCGCTCGGTAGATCACGAGCCAGGCGTTTAGGGCGCGGTTCTGGCGTTCGGCCACGGCCAGGTGCGCTTCGGTCAGCTGGCGCGATGAGACCTCGCCGCTCCGCAGAAGCGCGGCCATCTCGTGGGCATGGAGCCGGGTGAGGTCCGCCACGTTACGCCCCGTCCCCGCCGCCGAGGATCGCCGGCACAACGAAGTGGCCGCTCTCGCTCCGCTCTGGGGCATTGGACAGGGCCGCATCGACGCTCAGCGATGGCTGCACCACGTCTTCGCGCAGGATGTTCGCAAGCTCGATCGTCTGGGCCGTCGGCGGAATGTGCTCTGTGTCGAGCGTCGCGAGGATCGCGTACTGATCGAGGATGTGGTTGAGCTGACCTTCCAGGCGCGCCAACTCCTCCTCGGTCAGACCGAGGCGCGCGAGATGGGCGACGTGCTCTACGTCGGCACGGGTCAGCGAAGCCATGCGCGGGATGATACCGGACGCGGCGGCTTCTGAGCGACCCGCGGCCGGTGAGTCGGGTTTGAGCGGCGCCCGGCCAACCCTCCGCGTAAAGTAGCCGAGCCGCGAACGATGCCGAGGTGCACCGATGAACCAGCTCCAGATCCGAGACATGACCGCTGCCGACGTCGACGCGGCGGCGGCTCTGTACCGGTCGGGCGGGTGGGGCGAACGCCGGCCATTCCTCGAGAAGCTCCTGAAGTGTCCGAGCTGCCAGCTGATGGTCGGCATTCGAGACGGCGCCGTCGTGGCGACCGGCCTGGCCACCGTCAACGGACCGGTCGGCTGGGTGGGCTCGATATTCGTGGACCCGGCGCTGCGGAGTCAGGGGCTCGGCCGGGCGATCACGGACGCGGCATGCGCTCGTATCGATGCCGCCGGTTGCACAACCCAGGCGCTGATCGCGTCCGAGTCCGGCAGACCGCTGTACGAGAAGATGGGATTCTGGATCGACGGCTGGTATCAGATCCTCGAAGCACTGCCGCTCGAAGCTGCCCCGACCCCGCCGCGCGGGACGACGCTGCGACCGATTCGGCCGGACGACATCGATCGAATCGGCGAGCTGGACCGCCGAGCGACCGGCGAAGACAGACGTGTACTGTTGGGTGGACTGGCCGTCGGCGGCTGGCTCCTCGAGGCCGGCGGCGAAGTACTGGGCTTCCTCATCCAGATCCTGCCCGACTCCGCGGCACTCATCGCACCGGACCCAAACCACGCGGCGTGTCTGCTGGACCTGTTGCGCCATCTGGGCAAGGGTCGCGCTAAGACGATCCACGCGGCCGTGGTCAAGGGCAACCAGGCCGGGCAGACGGCGCTTGAAGACAGAGGTTGGAGCGCAACTTTCGAGACGCCGCGAATGCTGCGCGGGCAATCGATAGCGTGGGAGCCGGCGCTCATCTGGAGCCTGCTCGGCTTCGCGTTCGGGTGAGGCGATGGGCGCAACAGACGAGTTCTCGATCCGGGAGTTGACCCGCGACGACGTCGACGCGGCCGTGGAACTTGGGACCGCCCAGGGTTGGCGCGACCGCCACGCCTTCTACGACTTCGTGCTTCGGACACCGACTTGCCAACCGCTGGCGGGCGTCGTCGACGGCCGGCTGATGGCCACGGGGCTGGCGACGGCGAGCGGCCCGGTGGGTTGGTTGGGGGCGATCGTCGTGGCCGCGGAGCACCGCGGGCGCGGTTACGGCCGGGCCGTCACGGAGGAGCTGTCCCGACGGCTTCGCGCAGCGGGCTGCGTCACGCTGTCGCTGGAGGCTACGGACGCAGGACGCCCCATGTACGAGCGAATGGGCTTCCGGATCGTCACGCACTACCACCAACTCCAGGGCGACCACTTGCCCGAAGCGCCGGCGGTGCCGGATGGCGCGTGCGTGAGGCGGCTCGCTGCGACCGACCTGCCGGCCGTATTGGAGCTCGACCGGCGGGCTACCGCGGAGGACCGGTCCGGGCCGCTTGGCGTGCTGGCCGGGGTCGGGCCGGGAGTTAGCGGCGAGGCTTCCGGTTGGGTGCTCAAACGGGACCGCGAGATCTGCGGCTTCTTGCTCCCCGCCGAGCGGGCCTACGGCGCGATCGTTGCCCCGCGCTTCGAGGACGGTCTGTACCTGCTGGACCTGCACCGCCACATCGTCCCGGCCGGTGCCCACGTTCGCGCCGGCATCCCCGACGAGCACGCCGCTGCCCGGCGCGAGTTGCAGGCACGCGGCTGGCAGGAGACATGGCAGGCGCCGCGGCTGCTGTTGGGCCCGGATGTTCCGTGGCGTCCAGAGTGGATCTGGGGGCAGATCAACTCGGCGATGGGATAGTGGCGGGGCCGGGGCGGGTCGAGATTCCCCGCCGGTGCCAGCCTCGGCCGCCTCAACTTCAGCCCGGGTGATGCTAAGCACGATCTCTCGCGACCACCTCCCCGGATCTCCAATCCAGGCAGTGATCTTGAGCGTGAGCCTGGGTCAGATTTGGCCACCCACCGCCCTTCGAGACCGAAACGAGGAGCCGAGGTTTTCTTAGCATCACCCCCGGTGATGATGAGCAGGCGGGCGGCACGTGGCGTGGCGCGGCGCCGGGCTGCGGCGCCGGGCGGTACGTGGCGTGGCGCGGCACCGCCGTGCGCCATGGCGCGGCAGGCGGGCGGTGCGTGGCGCGGCGCCGGACTGCGGCGCCGGGCTGCGCCGAGGGGCCACTCCCCGGGGCCACTCCCTAGATCTACTCCCCCGCCAGCAACTTCCTGAACCCCTCCTCATCCAGAACCGGCACGCCCAACTCCGTGGCCTTGGCCAGTTTGGACCCGGCGTTCTCGCCGGCCACCACGTACGAGGTGCTCTTCGACACGGAGCCCGAGGCCTTGCCTCCAGCGGCACGAATCGCTTCCTCCGCCTCGGTGCGGTCGAACCCGGACAACGATCCGGTCACCACTACGGTCTTGCCCGCGAGGGGCCCGGCCGCATCGGCGGAGGCGTCCAAGCCGGCCGCGGGGCCACTCCCCGGAGCCACTCTTCTGGCGGGCGGCTCGCCCACGACTCCGGCCGAGACCAGGTCCGCGAGAACGCCCGCGGTCTCGGGCGCGGCGAAGTAGCCGGCAATCGCGGCCGCAACCACAGGCCCGATCCCCGGCACTTCCCGCAATTCTTCTGCCGTAATTCCCGGCAGCGACGCGGCGACCAACCCAAACCACTCCCCGGCGTCGGCCTCCTCGACCGGCCAGCGGGAGGCGATCCAACCCGCCAGATCTATCGCCGTGGACTCGCCCACCTGGGGTATTCCGAGCGCGTTCAGTACCCGGGCCAGCGGCCGTCGTCGCGAGCGTTCAATCGAAGCCTTGAGGTTCTCGGCGCTCTTGCGGCCAAACCGATCCAGACCCTCCAGGTCCTCCAGCGTGAGCCGGTAGAAGTCGCCGCGCGTCTTGACCAGGCCGGCCGCGAGCAGCTGCTCCAGGACCGCCCACCCCGCGCCTTCGATGTCCATGCCCCCGCGCCCCGCAAAGTGGGCGAACTCCTGCGAAAGCCGGGCTGGACAGCGCGTATTCGGGCAGTACTGGCGAACTGCGCCTTCATCGCGCACGATGCCGGTGCCGCAAACCGGACATGCGGCCGGCATCTCGAAGAGCCGCTCCGCTCCCGTCCGCCGCTCCGGAATCGACCTCACAACTTCCGGGATCACGTCACCGGCCTTCTGGAGCACGATCCAGTCTCCGATGCGCAAGTCCTTGCGCCGGACCTCATCCAGATTGTGCAAAGTGGCGCGTGACACCGTGGAGCCGGCCACCTTCGCCGGCCGCATGTGAGCCACCGGCGTCAGAGTGCCCGTCCGGCCGACATACGGGACGATGTCCTCGAGAACCGTTTCGACCTGTTCGGGCGGGAACTTGTAGGCGATCGCCCAGCGGGGGGCCCGCGCCACCATGCCGAGCCGTTCCTGCTGGTCGAACCGGTCCACCTTGACCACCACGCCATCGGTTTCGTACGGCAGGCCGTGGCGCCTCTCGCGCCATTCTTCGAGGAACCGACAGACGCCGTCGATGTCCAGGCCTTCGGCCCGATCCGGGTTCACGGGAAGGCCCAGAACGGCGAGTCGGGCCAGCGCTTCAGACTGGCTGGCAACCACCGGCCGGCCATCCGGCCCATCCTCGAGGAGCTGGTAGGTCCACGACGAAAGACGTCGCGACGCGGTCACCCGGGAGTCGACCTGGCGGAGCGAGCCCGCCCCACTGTTCCGCGGATTTGCGTACGTCTGCAGTCCCGCCTCTTCCCGCTCGGCGTTGATCCGGGCGAATTCGGCCTTGGGCATGAAGACTTCGCCACGGACTTCGACCGTGGCGAGTTCTCGCAACCGCTCCGGCAGCGCCTCGATCGTGCGCAGATTGGCGGTCACGTCCTCGCCCGTGGTGCCGTCGCCGCGCGTCGCGCCCTGGATGAAGCGGCCGTGTTCGTAGCGCAGCGAGATCGCCAGGCCATCGATCTTCAGCTCGGCAACGTAGCGCAGCTCTGGCGCTGCGTCGGGAGCGGCCGGCAAACCCAATCCGCGCCGCACTCGCTGATCGAAGGCGCGCAGTTCGGCCTCATCGAAGACGTTCCCAAGGGACAGCATCGGCCGCCCGTGGACGACCTCCCCGAACGCTCCGGTCGGCGCGGCGCCAACGCGCTGTGTCGGTGAGTCGGGCGTGACAAGGGCTGGGAAAGCAGTCTCGATGGCGACCAGTTCCCGCATCAGCTGGTCGTACTCGGCGTCGCTCAGCTCAGGGGCGTCGGCCACGTAGTACAGCTCGTTGGCGCGGCGGATGAGTGGGACCAGCTCGTCACGCCGGTGGCGCGCCCCATCCACGCCGAGCGCCAGGGCGGCCTCGACTGCCTCGGCCGCAACCGGCAGCCCAACCGTCTGTTCGACGGTCGGCTCGACCGGCTCGACCGGCTCGGTCATTCGTCAATCCTCCGCAGTTGGCCCACGCGTGGATTCTCGCCGAAACGGTCGCCGCTGTGCGCGGCCGCGCGCAATCGGCCCGGCCGGCGGTCGCTGACCGGGCGTCGACGGCGTAGCAGGCAGGCGCCCGCGACGCCTACCCCCAGCTGTCTCCACTGCGGCGGTGATGGTATAGCGGCATCCGCCTGACGTACTCCATCAGGTCACTGAAGCGAGCGATCGCCAGGCCGGTGACACTGTCGCCCGCCCCGTAGTAGAGGGATAGGGAATCTGCCGCTTCGTCGAGCACCCAACCGTTCGGAAACACGACTTTGTCCACGTCGCCGACGGACTCGTAGTTTGTGGTTGGCCCCATCACCCACTCATCGGAGCGCCGCAAGACGATCTCGGGATGCTCCAGATCCAGCAAAGCGAGGCCAACGCGGTAGATCGGTCCCGACGCCGTGGTGTGAGCGCCGTGGTACATCATCAACCAGCCCTCGGACGTGGCCAGCGGCGGCGGCCCCAGGCCTATCTTGCCGGCGTCCCACCACGCTCCTTCACGCGCCTCGAGCAAGACCGCGTGGTCGCCCCAGTGGCGCAGGTCCGGCGAATACGAGATCCAGATGTGAGCCGGGCCGTGGAGTGGCGCCGGGCGGTGGATCATGATCCAGCGTCCGTCGAATCGGCGCGGAAACAGGGCTGCGTCCTTGTCGTCCGGCGGCATCACCGGACCCATCCTCCGCACCTCCCTGAAGTCCTTGGTCATCGCCAAGGACACCAGCGGCCCTCGGCCGCTGTAGGCGGTGTAGGTGATCGCCCATTCCTCGCGCTCGGGGAGATACACAAGACGCGGATCTTCGCAGCCCCACACTTCTTCGGGGTGGGCAGGGTCGGGCGCAAGAAGTGGCTGCTGGTCCATCCGCCAATCCCCAACCCCGTCTGCACTGCGAGCTACCTGCAGAAAGGAGATCCCCCGCAAGTCCTCGACCCTCAGGAGAAGGATCGTTTCATCGCCCACCCTTGCGGCACCGGCGTTGAAAGCCGTGTTGGCCGGGTAGGGCACATCGTCGGCCGTGAGTATCGGGTTGGCCGGATGCCTGGTGAAGAGGTGTCTGCCGCTCGATTCAGTCATGCTCGAGGGCCATTGGTCGGCGCCGTCTCAACGGGCAACACTCTCCCGATCCCGCGCCGATCAGACCCGCGCAACTCGCGCATCAGCTCCAGAGCCGTCAGCCACATCAACGTCGACTCGCCTCCCTGGTTCTCGTTGACCCCCGAATCCGTCAGACCGTCGAAGCAGCCGCCGCTGGCTGGATTGGCCACGGCGACTCCCAGGTCGTTGTCGCCCAGGAACCACCCGTAGGCCATCTCCGCCGCATCCACGTAACGCTGCCGGCCGGTGGCTCGGAATGCGGCCACGGTCGCGGAGATCATCGATGCCGCCTCGATAGCCTGCTGATCGAACTGGCTCCGCGGGCCCATTCGCGGCCACCAGTTCCGATTGCCGATCGGCGAGAACATGCCACCGTCACCGGTTTGAACGTCGATCAGCCAGTCGAGCACGAAACAGCCCCTCGCAAGAAGTTGCTGATTGCCGGATCGCCGCCCAACGGTCACGAGGCCTTGAGCTACCAGGGCGTTCTCGTAGGTGAGGACCGGATCGGGCCAGGGCCACTCGCCGCCGGGATCGCCGAACCTCTCGACGAGCCGCGTCGCCAGGCACTCGAAGGCGGGCTGAGCTTCA
This sequence comes from Chloroflexota bacterium, assembly GCA_003156975.1. GTDB lineage: Bacteria > Chloroflexota > Limnocylindria > Limnocylindrales > CSP1-4 > Fen-1039. The sequence goes on from PMIE01000056.1 coordinate 9,968, forward strand.
GAGGCCAGTCTCGCCTCAGCCACGGCATCGCAAGCGATGACAGCGGCGGAGATGGCGCGGAAGGCATCGAACGATTCGGTCGCCGGCAGTGCCTTGACAAAGAGCCGCCGGGCGCGATCTGCGAGGTCGGTTCCGGGCCTCTCCGTCATCATTGCGGCCAGACCGACCAGGGATCGGGCGTGGCAATCCTCCGATGCCTCCATATCGAGCCAACGACCATCTGCACCGCGGAAGTTCAAGAAGCGGCCCGTGGGATGATCGAAGGCATCCTGCAAGAACAACATCGACCGCCCGGCGCTGGCCTCGACCGCACCCCACCCGAGTTCGCGGGAGTGGAGCATGTCCACCACGAGCGCTCGAGCCACGTCATCGGTGCAGTAGCCGAAGCGGGGATCCGGCTCGGCTCCTCGGGCGTGTTGCCACAGCCCCAGCGTCGTGCTCAGGGCATCGAGGTGAGCCCTGGAAACGGGGTAGAGCGGCCGCTTGACCGGGCTCGACACGGCGGCGGGTTCAGGTTCGCGACTAAACACGAACCGCCTCGGCTTGTTCAATGCCGAATTCCCGGCTGGCGTGCGACCTGCCCGCGGAAACGCCGACGCGGTCGAAGATCTCCGTATACCGGGCCCCAACCTGAGGCCAGATCATCGTCCTGCTGAACTCATAGGCACTTCGACCGAGCCGTTGCCGGAGGTTCCGGTCCTCGATCAACTCAGTCAGGGAATCCGCCAGCACCGCAGGCGAGATCGAGTCGACGAGTCTGCCCCGGTCTCCATCGAGCATCTCCACCGCATACGCATAGCGTGTCGAAACGCATGCCTTGCCGGCGCTCATGGCGTACGCAAGAGTGCCCGAGACGATCTGGTCGGAATTCGGGTAGGGAGTGACGAAGATATCGGCCGCCGTTAGCCAAGTTGCCAGTTCCGAGCGAGTCACGAATCGGTCGACGAACAGGACCCGATCCGCCACGCCGAGGGCCTGCGCAAGGCCCTTCAACTTGTTACGGTAGCTCTCCCCATCGCGACGCAGCAGTTCTGGATGCGTTGCCCCAAGAATCACGTAGTAGGCGGTGGGATCGGCATCGACGACCGACGGCATCGCCTCCACGACCGACTCATAGCCCTTGCCGGGCCCGAGCAGTCCGAAACTGAGGATCATCGGGCCCGACTCCATGCCAAGCCTCGGCTTGACCGTGGCCGGGTCTACGAGGGGAAGGTCGGGCACGCCGTGAGGAACTATGTCGAGGACGTTCGGGCCGACTCCGTAGAGGTGCCCGAGAAGGTTCGCCGCAGACTTCGACATGACTACCGTTGCCGCAGCGGCGTGGATCAGGCCCATCAAGACGCGGCGCTGTCCGGGCGAGGGGTTGTGCGGAACGGTGTGCAGAGTCGCGACAACCGGCTTGGCCAGGGCCGCCACGAAATCGAGAACGCTTTCGCCGTCGACTCCCCCCCAGATTCCGTACTCGTGCTGGACGGAGACGGCGCCGGCGCTCGATTGGTTGATCAACTGCGCCGTATGGATGTAGTCCGCCCTGACGTCACGCCTGATCCGGTACTGGACCTCGACCGGATACATGGCCGGCCCATCGGGCGGATGGAGAGCGGCGATCTCGTGATTGCCGGTAGCTCCGGCGAGATCGCGGGTGAAAGTGGCTATGCCACAGCGTCGCGGAGGATAGGTTGCGACAAAAACGTTGCTTGCACTCATGGCGCCTTGCTGAGCCATCAGCCAGCGGAATCTGGCAAGCCCTGAAGTGCCGGATCAATCCGATCTCATCGCGGGCGACATACGGGCCCGGAAATCGGCCAACGGCCTTCTGCCGTCTCTGGGACCAGAGCAGGCCCGGCGGCTGCACGTCCCTCTAGAGCCGATGCAACACGAAGCGTCTTTCCACTCTACGCCGATACCCAGATGGCCGCCAGTGCCGGCACGCCTAGTGGAACGTCCGTCGGACATTCCGGCGCGGTCGACGCTGCGGGCGCACCGGGGCGCCCACGCTCGCGCGCGAGAGGGCTCAGCTTTCGGTTGGTGGGTCTGACTTCAGCAGTTCCGCATAGTGCGTGAGCACTTCGTCGTGTGGCCAGATTTCGGTGACGATCCGAGCCCCGAGCGGATCCGGGCTCTCGAACACGTACGGAACTTGATCCATATCTCGAACTCGCGCCCGAACATGAGTTCTCAGCGTGGGATTCCACGGCTCCATCCGATTCGCCAGAAGCCCATCGCAGCTGAAGTCCTTGTACTCTGGGAAGTTCCAGCTCTGCCAGGCCTCGCGGAAGACCTCCGGATCTACCTTCAGCCACGTACCGAAATCGACCGCATAGCCGTCGGTGAGCTTCACGGGGAGGATGACTCGAAGGTAGAAGCCGACATCTTTGATAGCCAGAAACGGATCATCGCCCCATGTGTCGAGGAGCTCCGGATGGATGTCGTAGTACACGTCCGGGAGGTTGAAGGTGATCGAGAACGGCCGACCGGCCGGATCCGGAGCGATTCCGCAATTCGGGCACGGCTCCGTGCGGGCCTTGCCGCCGACCTTGGCGCGGCTGGTTCGGGACACATTCGACTTAGTCATCCGGGATGTCCACCTGCTGCTGATCGCTGTGCTCGCCGCCGCTCCGATCGGCTCAGTGCGAATAGTACTCAGCCGACAAGCTCCAGGTTGGCGATGCTCGCCAGGAGCGTCTTGACCCCACCGCCGTTCGCGAAGGCGACCGTGACCTCCTCGTCGTTTCGCGTGAGCTTGGACGTCACGACGATGCCATCGCCCAGTCGGGCGTGACGAACGCGGTCACCGTCACGAAACTGGCGCTCCCCCGGTATGCGTACGCGGGCGGCGGGGGCGGGACGGGGTAGACGCGAAGGCTCAGAGGCCCCCGGGTCCGGACCGCGCCGACCCGGCGCAAGGCCACCCGGCGCAAGGCCACCCGGCGCATCCAGGCTGCCTGAACGAGCCCCCGAACCGTAGGCCTCGCGGCGCGCGCTCAGGTCGCGAGTGGGGCGGAACTGCTCCCCTGCCCTGGGGGCGCCGGCCTGGCCGCTGCCACTCCGATAGGCCCCGCCGCCGGCACGGATCGGCGTCCCTAGGCGGCTCGACTGCCGCCGGCCGAAGACCAGATCCGGATCCACCTGGCCGATGTCGTCGTCGAAATCGTCCGCCCGGTCCAAGCGTGGTCCCGTCATCAGGGCCGCAGGTATCTCAAAGAGGAAGCGGCTGGGAACGGAGAGGCCGCCCTGGCCCCACGTCGCTCGCCGGGCCGCGTGGGAGAGAAACAGCCTCCGCTTCGCTCTGGTTATCCCCACGTAGGCGAGGCGCCGCTCCTCCTCCAGCTGCTTCTCGTCATCGAGAGATCGGCTGTGGGGGAAGACGCCCTCCTCCAGGCCCGCGATGAAGACGACCGGAAACTCGAGCCCCTTGGCCGCGTGCAGCGTGATCAGGGTTACGGCGTCGGCGCCGGCTTCGTAGGTGTCCTGATCGGCCACCAGGGCGGTCTCTTCCAGGAACCTGTCGAGGGCGTCGTCGGGAGTGAGGTCGTCGTAGCGAGTCGTGACAGAGCGCAGCTCGAGCAGGTTGGCCCAGCGCTCCTCGCCCTCCTCGGAACCGTCGGCGAGCATTGCGCGATAGCCCGACTCCTCGAGGACCGCATCCAGCATCTCCGGCAGGGCCAGGACGCCGATCCTTGTCCGCAGCCTGGCCGTCAGAGCGGCGAAGCCGCCAAGAGCCGTCCGGGCCCTCGACCCGAGGGTTTCCAGACGTCCATCGGCAGCGTCAACGATTGCGCTCCAGTAGGTTGGGCCGCCGGCCGCCACGTCCGCCGCGCCCGCGCCGGCCGCCGGGTCGTCCGTACCGCCGTCGGCCACACCGCGATCCCCTTGCGCCGAGTTCGGCCTGATCGTCCTCCCGCCGGCGGCGGCGACCCGCAACTCCTCGATACTCTTGTCGCCGATGCCGCGAGCCGGCACGTTCAGTATCCGCTCGAAGCTGATCTGGTCCGTGTCGCTGCGCAGGATTCGGAGGTACGCGAGCGCGTCCTTGACTTCACGGCGCTGGTAGAAGCGTGTCCCGCCCACGAGCTGGTAGCGGATGCCGTAGCGCAGGAAAGCCTCTTCGATCGCCCGGCTTTGGGCATTCGTCCTGTACATCACCGAAACGTCGCCGCGCTCCCAGTGCTCGACCTCCTCGTCGGCACGCCGTGTCAGGGGAGAGCTTCGACCACCCGTCAGCTCCTCGATCTGACGTGCAATCCACTCGGCCTCCTCCTCCTCGTTGTATGCCTCGAACCGCGAGATCTGGCGGCCGCCGGAGTTCTCGGTCCAGAGCTTCTTGTCCTTGCGCGAGGAGTTATGAGTGACGACGGCGTGGGCCGCGTCCAGGATCAGCTGCGTGGAGCGGTAGTTCTGCTCGAGCTTGATGACCGCGGCGTCCGGGTAGTCGCCCTCGAAATCCAGGATGTTGCGGATGTCGGCTCCGCGCCAGGAGTAGATCGACTGATCGTCATCGCCCACCACGCACAGGTTGTGATGGCTCGCGGCGAGAGCCTTGACCCACAGGTATTGCGGGCGGTTGGTGTCCTGGTACTCATCCACGTGGAGGTAGCGCCAGCGGCCCTGGTAACGCTCGAGGACCGTCGGAGCCTCGTGGAAGAGCCGCACTGCCTCGAGCAACAGGTCGTCAAAGTCGAGGGCGCCTGCACTCTTCAAGCGGGTCTGGTATTTCCGATAGAGCCGGGCGATTTCTCGCTCGCGGTGGGTGTGGGCGTTGGCGGCTACGAAATCCGCATCGAGCATCTCGTTCTTGGCTCGCGATATCGCGCCGAGAATCGCGCTGGGCTTGTACTCGCCGGTGATCGGCAGGTCTTCCTCGCGCAGGATCACTTTCATCAGCGATTGCTGGTCGTCCGTGTCGTACACGACGAAATGCGGGTCCAAGCCGATAGCGGCCCCGTCCCGGCGGAGGACGCGGGCGCACAGGGCATGGAATGTGCCCATCGCGACTTCATGCCCGGCTTCCTCACCGACGAGGCCGATGATGCGAGCCCGCAGCTCGGCGGCAGCCTTGTTCGTAAAGGTCACGGCGAGGATCTGCCACGGCCGAACCCCCTTGACCCCAACCAGATACGCCACTCGATGGGCAAGGACGCGCGTCTTGCCGCTCCCGGCCCCGGCCAGGATGAGAACGGGGCCATCCGTCGTCTGGACGGCCCGCCCCTGCTCCGGATTCAGGCGGGCGAGGATCTTCTCCGAGAGCGCTTCGGCAGCTGCTTGACGCTCCGCCAGACCGGCCTGCTCCGGCTCGAACGGAGACGCCTCGGGAGCATTGATGCGAGGCCCATCGAACGCCTCAGGCGGCGCTTCATCGGGAAGCGGCGGCTCCTCGATCCCGCGCGTAGCTCCGTCCGGGCCACCCGAAACCCCGATTGCCGCGCCGTCTCCATCCGCGACCCAGCCATCGGCCGGCATATCCCACCAACCCGCCGGGGGCGTGGAGGACTGCCCGTCGCGGCTGTCTTCGAGTCGGGCATGCCGCCCGCGGCCTGGAGTTGGTCTCACCCGGGAATTGTATGGGCGCCGTATTCAGCCGGGTCGGTTGACCCCCGGCCGTCTACTGACCGGCCGGCGCCAGAGTCGGGATTTCCACCTGATTCTCGGCCGGTCCCTGGATGGGAGACACCATATTCCAATTGGATAGGACGAGGCGGATGGCGGCGGCTCCGGCGGCCGGGTCGCTGGTCGAGAACTCGAGTCTCTCCAGTTGGAAATCTCCCTGAGTGATCCACAGGTTGAGCCAGCCGCTGGCCTTGTCCTGCACGAACGTCAGGTTCGCAAGCTTGGAGCTGAGTGCGGACTGCGTGACTTCCACCCGGATGTGGTAGCAGGCTCCACCCGGTTCCGGCTCCGTTCCAACAAGGACCGGGCTCAGACTCTTGTCGCTTGCCGCTGCCACTACCTGCTGAACGATGAACAGCGACTGCTTCGGGTCAGCCGGGTTTATGGACAGATCGGAATCCTGGCCAGAGGTGTATTTGGTGGCGCCATACCCTCGGTAGTAGGAAAACGGGTGGACGACTATCAGCTCGCCCGAGACGCCGGGCAGTCCGGGCATGCCGCCGATGACATGGGCGGTCGTGTTCCCGAAGTCGATGTCGCCGTCGGCCTTTGTGCCGTCGAGGGTCACCGGAAGGGCCGTGTACATCGGCGTGGGCACCGCGGTGGGCGATGCGACGGCAGACGGCGAGGCACTGGGCGCCGGAGTGTCGGTGGCTGCCGGTGAGGAGCTCGCGGCCGGGGAGGCACTCGCAGGCGCGGACCCGCTGGCCGCAGCGGACCCGCTGGCAGAGACCGAGGGAGAGGCGCCCGCGCTGGTCGCCACCGAGGGCGCTGCCGAGACCGAAGGTGCGGGAGTGTCCGTGGGAACGGGCGTATCCGTGGGAACCGCCTGAACGCCCACAGCGAACTGACCGCCCGCTTCCAGATGGAAGTGAGCGGACTTCAGGTTGCTGAGGGAGGTGTCAACGTTCGAGAGGATCTTGCGGGCGTCCGTCAGGGGCGCCGACGTGCAGCCGGCAAGCAGCGCCACTATGGAGATGAGGCCGGCGGCCGTGATGGCGAGTGACTTCCGACGAGACACCTGAATCCTCCAAGCGAGATACCGACAGACGACTGCAGAGCCTCACGATCCCCGACGCAGCCCCAGCCGCTGATAGCGGCGAGTCGCAGTGTAACTGCACCGGGCCGGATGCCGCCTGAAAGCCAGGCACACGGCAGGCAATTGGCCCCTCGACCCATCTTCGTTCCGGCCCGCCCTGCGCTGTCCGGAACCTTGTTCAGCCGGCCGCAACCTGGTCATCGGGTGGTGCCTGGATGGCCACGGGCTGGTTGTACCTCGTGAACGTCAGCGAGACCGCGACGTTTCCGATGGTCGACGAGCTGACGTTCACCTGGATCCTGGCCGGCGCGAGGCCGTCGTCGTAGACCCACAAGTCGACCGGGGTGACATCAATGGAGGTGCCGCCGGGCAGCGTGACGCCGGCCACACCGATTGCCTGGCTCACGACATCGACGGGCACAGTCACGGCAAGGTGGTAGGCCGCTCGCCCGTCCACCGTCTCCTGCCCAATCAGAACGGCCGTGGCAGCGGCAGATCCAACCTGCGAGTCGAACCGGTGCAGGAGACCCACAAAGCTGAACGTCGCCTCGGGCGCAGTGCTGGGGGCGGGCAGAACGGCGCTGGGCGCGCCGCTGGACGCGGGCAGAGATGCTGCCACCTTCAGCTTCTTGTACTTCTCGTCGGCCGCGCTCAAGGGCGTCTTGGTCTTGGTGTAGGCGTAGCCGTCGGCGACGATGACCTCTGCGCCGGAACCGAAGAGGGACGGGAATGCGGCAGTCAGGTGGAGCGCCTGATGCGCCAGATCGACGTCTCCGATCAGAGTGGAGCCAGCCAGCTTGATGTCGCCAAGCAGCCCGATCGACCCGACACCAACGAGCGCACCAATCGCGCCGGCCTTGACGGAGCCGCTGATCGTCGCGTCCATATGGAGCGTCGTTGAGGCCTCGAGACTGGCGAAGCTAAGGGTCACGATCTGGCCAGGGTCCGTCAGCAGGGTCGGCGATGGCGTTGCCGAACCTCCATTGCAGGCCGTCACGACAAATGCAAACAGCAGCGCGCCGATGGCCACTGCCGGTCTTTGGAAGCGAGTCATTCAAACCCTCCAGGGGCATTTGGGAGTGATGCCAGCCTGGCGACCCCTGCAGAACGTGTCAAATCCGCGCCGGCCGTCGGCCCGCGCTCTCCAGCTGACGGTCGGGCGTTAACGCCGCGAGGCCCCAGGCGACTCGCCTGGGGCCTCGGAGAGTGGCGAAGTGAGAGCTAGAAGTCCATCTCCCCGCCGTGGCCGTGGCCACCGCCGGCAGGATCCTTCTTCTCGGGAATGTCGGTGATGAGGGTTTCGGTTGTCAGGACCATCTTGGCGATGGAGGCCGCGTTCTCGAGGGCGGAGCGCGTCACCTTGGCGGCGTCCACGATCCCCTTCTCGAACATGTCCCCATACTCGCCCTTGAGGGCGTCGTAGCCGAAGCCGACCTTCAGGCCGCGAACCTTCTCGACCACAACCTCGCCGTGAGCGCCGGCATTGTCGGCGATCTGGCGGATCGGGTACTCGAGAGCTCGGCGGACGATGTCGACACCGACCTGGGAATCCGGCTCGTCCAGCTTGAGCTTGGCGAGAATGGCCTGGCAGTGGAGAAGGGTTGCGCCGCCACCGGCGACCATGCCTTCCTCGATGCCTGCCCGCACGGTGGACAGAGCGTCCTCGATGCGGTGCTTCTT
>PMIE01000041.1 GCA_003156975.1 Chloroflexota bacterium
TCATCGAGAGTGGCCTCGTCGGCGTAGTAGCAGCCCTCGCCGTGAGCCACGGGCACCTGAAGGGGCGAGCCGGTTGCGGCGCGAGTGAAGGGCGAGTCGAGCCGCTCGGGCTTGATGTTGACGAGGCGGCCGGCGAAACGAAGCGAGCGGTTGCGCAGCAGTGCGCCGGGGACGAGCCCGGATTCGGCGAGGACCTGGAAGCCGTTGCAGATGCCCAGGACGTACCCACCGGCGGTGGCGAAGTCCTTGATGCTGCTCATGACGGGAGAGAAGCGGGCGATGACCCCGGCGCGGATGTAGTCGCCATAGGCGAAGCCGCCGGGCAGAATCACGGCAGAAACGCCGGACAGTTCCGGCGACTCGTGCCACAGCGTGACTGCCTCGACGCCTGCGACGGTCAGCGCGTTGAGCGAGTCGACGTCGGAGTTGGATCCGGGGAAGGTAACGACCCCGATCTTCACAGCGCAGGCACCTTCGACGTCACCGACGATGTCCCTTCCAGCAACTCGATGGCATAGACCTCGATGAGCGGGTTGCTGAGAAGCTCTTTGGCGAGGCCGTCGACGACGGTGCGGCCCTCCGCTTCCGAGTCGGCGGTGACGGTCAGTTCGACTCGGCGTCCCACGCGCACCTTCGAGACGTTGGTGACGTGGAGATGAGGCAGGCTCAATTCCACGGCCCGGCCCTGCGGGTCGAGGATGCCCGGCTTTGGCATTACGTTGACGGCATACCGGAAGTCACTCATCGGGCGATCAAATCCTCCTGCAGGTAGCGCTCGAAGCTGGCCCCGGTGATTCGCTCGAACGCTGCGGCGTACCGCGCACGCGTCCCGGCGACTATATCGGCCGGAAGCTCCGGCCCGGGGTAGGTCTTGTCCCACGGCTGGGATTCCAGCCAATCACGAATCGGTTGCTTGTCGAAGCTGGCCTGGGCGCGGCCCGGCTCGTACACCGAAGCGTCCCAGAAGCGGCTCGAGTCCGGCGTCATGACCTCGTCAATCAGGAGCAATTCCCCTTCAGGCAATTGCTTTCGGGGTTCGGCTCCGCCGAACGCCCGCGTGCCCACTTCGCCGGGCACTACGCCTAGCTCGTACTTGGTGTCCGCCAGGATGATCCCGGCCTTCTCGGCGATCGCGGCGCCACGGCGGTAGAGCGCGAGTGCGATGTCCCGGACCTGCTCGGAAAGCGGCCCGCCGACGAGCTCGACCATCGCGTCGAAGCCGATGTTCTCGTCGTGCCCGACCTCGGCCTTCGTCGACGGCGTGAAGATGGGCTCCGGTAGTCGGTCGGATTCTCGCAGCCCCGCCGGCAGCTCGATGCCGCAGATCGCGCCGGACCGCTTGTAGTCCTTCCAGCCGGAACCCGAGACATAGCCGCGGACGATGACCTCCACGGGAAGGACGTCGGCGCGGCGGCAGAGCATCATCCGGCCGCGCAGCTCGCGCATGCCGGCTTCGTCCGTGTAGCCGGCCGGCAGATCCGCCGGACTCGTACCCAGCAGATGGTTCGCGATGATGTCGCGGGTCTGGTCGAACCAGAAGCGCGAGATGCCCGTAAGGACGCGGCCCTTGTCCGGGATCGGGGTCGGGAGCACCACGTCGAATGCGGAAAGCCGGTCGCTCGCCACGAGCAGGAGGCGATCCTCAACTTCGAAGAGGTCGCGGACCTTCCCGGAGCGGACGAAGCCGGCGGCATGGACCGTTGTCCCGGCGGCGCGGGGGTCGCCCGGGCGTTCGGCGGCGGTTGGGTCAGCGGGCACTTGCGGCCTCCTTTCCGGCAGGGACGAGCTGATCGAGTCGCGCGATTGCAGTGTCCACGTTTCGCAGGAAGTGGCTCTCGTCGAAGCATGCGGAGAGCGCTTCGTCGGAAATCCGGGCGGCCACCTCCGGGTCGGCGGCGAGCAGGTCACGCAGCTGGCAGCGTTCATCGGCGGCACGCAGGGCGTTCCGCTGGACGACGGCATATGCCTCCTCCCGCGAAAGTCCGGCCTGCTCGACCAGCGCGAGCAAGACGCGGCTGCTGCAATGGAGGCCCAGCCCACGTTCGATGTTCTCACGCATCCGCTCCGGCCGAACGACGAGCCGTTCAACCAGGCCGCGCGTCTTGACCAGCATGTAGTCCAGCAGGATCGTGGCGTCCGGAAGCAGAACCCGCTCCGCGCTGGAGTGGCTTATGTCGCGCTCGTGCCAGAGCGGCTGGTTCTCGAAGGCGGTCACGGCGTAGCCACGCAGCAGGCGGGCCATTCCGGCGATCCGCTCGGAGAGGATGGGGTTTCGCTTGTGCGGCATGGCCGAGCTGCCCTTCTGGCCGGCTCGGAACGGCTCCATCAGCTCGCCGATCTCGGTGTGCTGGAGGTTCCGGACTTCGGTGGCGATCCGCTCCAGGCTGCCGCCGGTGATTGCGATGGCGGCGATGAAGGCGGCATGGCGGTCGCGCTGGACGATCTGCGTGGAGATGGGGTCGCGGTGCAGACCGAGTTCCGCCAGCACTTCCTCTTCCAGGTCCGGGTCAAGGTGGCTGTACGTCCCCACCGGCCCGGAGATCTTGCCGGTCGATGAGTCGTCCACCGCGACGGCGAGGCGGGTCCGGTCGCGCGCAATCTCGAATGCCCAGCCGGCGATCTTCATGCCCATTGTGGTTGGCTCGGCGTGCACCGAATGGGTGCGGCCCATCATCACGGTGCCGGCCTCGGCACGAGCGCGGACGACCAGCGCTTCGATCAGGGCGTCGCAGTCGGCAACCAGTCTGGAACCGGCGGCCTGGAGCTGAAGCCCCAGGCCTGTGTCCACGACGTCGCTGCTCGTCAGGCCCAGGTGGAGGTAGCGCCCCTCTTCCCCGACCGTCTCCGCGACCTGGCTTACGAACGCGATTACGTCGTGATCAGTGGTCTTCTCGATCTCGGCGATGCGGTCGACATCGACGCGGGCGCGGGCTTCGATCGCCCGGACTGCCTGGGCCGGAACCATGCCGCGGCTCACTTCGGCGCGGGCCACCGCGATCTCGACGCGAAGCATCCCCTCGAACCGGGCCTGGTCGGTCCAGATAGCGGCCATTTCGGGCAGCGAGTATCGCGGAATCATGAGGCGCCGCCTCCCGTCCAGGCCTTCTCGGAAACTGGGTCGGGCGAGTCCGCGGCAGGTGCCGCCGCCGCAGCCCGCGGCAGAACCGCGGCGATATCGTGGCGGCGCTGCATGCCCTGCCACGAGATGTGGTCCGCGGCCTCCTCGGCGGCGGCCCGGGCGGCCCGGATCGTTGGCCCCAGTCCGACCACCGCCAGAACGCGGCCGCCGTTGGTTGTGAAGTTGCCGGCCCCGTCGCGCTTCGTGCCGGCATGGAAGACCGTGGCTCCGGCCCCGGCAGCTTCGTCCAGACCCGAGATCACGTCGCCCTTGCGCGGCGTCTCCGGGTAGTTCGCGGCGGCAAGAACCACGGCCACCGCTGCGTCGCCGGTCGTCGGCAGGATCCGCCCCTGTATCCCCAGTTCTCCCGCGGCCCCGGCCAGATCGCCCTGAGCGGCGCCGCAGAGAAGCGGCCCCAGCGGAACGGCCAAACGCGGCAAGAGAACCTGGATCTCCGGGTCGCCGAAGCGGGCGTTGCACTCGATGAGGACCGGGCCCTCCGGGGTGAGCATCAAGCCGGCGTAGAGCGCGCCGCGGAACGGGGCGCCCCGGCGAGCCAGCTCGGCCAGGATCGGCAGATGGATCACATCGATGAGCGTGGCGCAGAGGCTTTCCGGGAGATCCGGAACGGGACTATAGGCACCCATGCCGCCGGTGTTGGGGCCCTTGTCATCGTCGAGAAGTCGCTTGTGGTCGCGGGCGGGAGGAAGCGCAAGCGCCCCGTGGTCGTCGCACAGGGCGATCAGGCTCGCTTCGACGCCGATCAGCCGTTCTTCGATCACGACCACGACCGCAGGCTGCGCCTGCGGTTTAGGAGGCTGCGCCTCCGGTTTCGTGGTCTCGCCCACTCCGGCAAAGAGCGCCTTCAGCGCCGATTCGGCAGTCGCGAAGTCGTCGCACACTGTCACGCCCTTGCCGGCCATGAGGCCGTCCGCCTTGATGACGACTCCCCGTGATCCGCGCGCCCCGGCAATCTCACGAGCAAACGCGAGCGCCGGATCCAGTGCCTTGAAGTCGCGGCCGCGGGCCATTCGCACGCCGGCTGCCGCAGCTACTTCGCGGCAGAACGCCTTGCTCCACTCGATGCGAGCGGCGGCACGCGTCGGGCCGAATGTGGGCACACCGGCATCCGACAGCGCATCCACGACACCGGCCTCGAGCACCGCCTCCGGGCCGACCACGACCAGGTCCACGTCCTCGCGAGTGGCCAGATCAACTACCGCGGCCGGATCCAGCGCAGACACGTCCGGGAAGCACCGGGCCTTTGGCTCATCTCCGATGGCGTCGCTGCCCGGAGCCACGAAGACGGCCTCAACTGTGGCCTCACGGGCGAGACTCCAGACGAGGGCATGTTCACGGCCGCCGCCGCCCAGGACGAGCAAGCGCGCCGGGCCGGGGCTTGCGAAATTCTCACGCAGCGACGCCTGGGTATCGGTCTGCGTCGCCCGCGGGGTCATCGGTCGGCCGTCGCCTTCGGCCGCTGCGGCCGCGCCTTACGCTCGATCGTCTGATGCCGCTCCGGCCCAACCGAGACGAAGCAGATCGGCGCGCCCGAAAGGCGCTCCACCGCATCGACGTAGAGCCGGGCGTTTTCGGGCAGATCGGCCATCGAGCGGCACTCGTGGATCGGCTCGGTCCAGCCTGGGAATCGCTCGTAGATCGGCGTCGCCCGCGCCAGCACGTCCGCGTCCGACGGCCACCAGTCGACGCGTTTGCCATCGACCTCATAAGCCATGCAGATCAGGACCTCGTCCAGGCCGGACAGGATGTCGATCTTGTTGAGCATGAT
>PMIE01000132.1 GCA_003156975.1 Chloroflexota bacterium
CAGCGACTCGATGTCGCCGACGGTTCCCCCGACTTCGACGATGACGACGTCGGCCCGCCCGTCGCGGGCAAGCTGCTGGATCCGCTCCTTGATCTCATTGGTGATGTGCGGGATGACCTGGACCGTGCCGCCNNTCGGTGACGAAGACCTCGCCATGCTGGTACGGCGACATCGTTCCCGGGTCGACGTTGATGTACGGATCAAGCTTCAGGACGGAGACGGAGAGGCCTCGCGCCTTGAGAAGACGACCGATGGAGGCGGCGGTGATTCCCTTGCCCAGAGAGGAGGTGACCCCTCCGGTCACAAAGACATACTTCGCCATCGCGCGCTTCTCCTCCGGGGGTTTTTCCAATTCTAATGACGTGACGCCCCGACCGCAAACCGGACGCACAACGTGCGCTCCCAGCCGAGGACGCGGCCAGACGCGTGGACCTGCGAACCCGGCCGCGTTCGTGAGATGGACTGCCCCCATTGCCTCCCGCGGAGAACCAGAGTCCCGCCAGCGAGTGCCCTCGCGACGCTACGTCAGCCGCCGCGAACCCGACCGAATCCGTCAGGCGGCCCTCTTGTGCCCCCTCGCGACCGATATGGGCGCATCGGATTCGCCCGACTTCTTGGCCTGCGCGTTCGGATCTGTCTGACCGTCGTCACGGGACAGCTTGAACCGCGCGGTGGCACCTTCGAGCTCGCGAGCGATCAAGGTGAGCTCGGCAGCTGAATCGTTGACGCTCTGGGCGTGCTCCGAAACTCGGCCGGTCGTGGCCGAGACTCGCTCGGCTGAAGCGGCGTTCTCCTCACTGATGGCTGCCACGCTTTCGACGATCTCGAGCGTCTCGCGGATGCTGCTGGCGGCCATCTCGGAGCGATCCATGTTGTCCTGGACGACCGCCGAGACGCCGTCGATGGCGGCAGTCAGGTCGCCCATGACATCGGCTACGGTCTGGTTCGCCTGGGCCATCTCGCCGGTCTGGCGGTGGGTAGTCTTGGCCGAGTCGATCAGTTCGTCGAGGGCCTGACGGGAGTTCTGCGCCAGTGAGGAGCCGTCGCGGACCTTCTGCATTGCGATGTCCATGGCTTCGGCGGCACGTTCGGCGCTGCCCTGGACGGCCTGGATGATTGCCCCGATTTCCTTCGTGGCAGCTGCCGACTTCTCGGCGAGCTTGCGAACCTCGCTCGCGACCACGGCAAAGCCCTTGCCTTGCTCGCCGGCGCGGGCTGCTTCAATGGCGGCGTTGAGTGCGAGCAGGTTCGTTTGGGCGGCGATGTCCTCGATCGTGCCGACGATCTCGCCGATCTGCTGGGCCCGTGAGTTGGTCTCCTGGATCGTCGCCGCGGAAGTGTCCACCGCGCTCTCGATGGATGCCATCTGCTGGAGGGTCTGACGAATCGCCTCCGAGCCGCGCTCGGCCGTGGTGACGGACAGGAGGGTCGATGCGACGACGGTCGCCGACGTGGAGCCTGCAACCTTGACGGCATCGTCGATATGACCGGCGGCTTGGGTGAGGCTCTCGGCGGCTTGTGCCTGTTCGCGGGCCCCCCTGGCGATTCCCTCAACCGACTGGGCGATCAGTTCGATGTTGGCGTTGGCACGGGTCATGGCCGTCGCCTCACTCGTCCCGGCAAGGGCCATCTGGGCGATGTTCTCGGCGATCTCCTGCGTGGCGATACCGGATGACGCGGCCGAATCGGCCAGGTTGTTGCTGACCGACATGAGCTTCTGGGCGCGGTGAGACAACTGATCCATCAGGCCGCGTAGGCTCGAAGACTCCGAGTTGAACGTGGCGACCGGCACGCCGGCGGCGACGACGCGGTTGATGCTTTCCACGAGCCCCGTGTCGATGATCGGCGTCGAGATGGCATCCCAGCCCTTGCCTGCCAGAGTCTCGATCGCCTCGGCCCGGATCGCCAGGTTGAAGGACTTGGTCGGCTCGGGGCAGATCCACTCCACCTCGGCGTTGAATGACTTGAGTTCGGCCGCGGCCGCGACCACGCCGGCCCTGACCCCTTCCCAGAAGGCAGCATCCTCCAGCCCGAGCACGGCAATTCGGAGGTACTTCTTGGACGCCATCATCGGCTTGGGCCGGCGCGCCGCGATGGCCTCGGATTCGATCGCGCCCTGGCCGACCTTCCAGTACTCGCCACAGTTGGCGGCGGTGACCATGTCCATTGCCGTGAGCATCCGGGAACTGGGCGGCCGCCATCCGGCGGCCAGGTAGTTGAACAGATGAATGACGGGATCGTGGCCCTGAGCAAAAGGATCCTGGCCGATGACTGCCGTGATGACGCCCTTGACCACATACGGCATCGCCTCATCGGTGAGGTCGTGGCTCAGGATCGTGACCTTGCCCGCCATTCCCGCATCGGCGACCGCCCACGCGGCCCCACCGCCGGCCACGGTCACATAGATGCCTGCCAGCCGCGGGAAGCGCTTCAGCGCGGCGGCCGTGACGGCCCGCATTCCGGGCAGGTCGTACGGGCTCTCGACAGCTTCGACGATCTCGACCTCCGGATACTTCTTCAGGAGGATCCCCTCAAGACCCTTGCGGCGCAGCTGCAGTCCGGCATGGCGGAACGACGCCGTCACGATGAGCACCTGGCCCTTGCCGTTCAGCCGCCGGCCCATCTCCTCGCCGCACTTCTGGCCCTGGAGGTATCCATCGGGTCCGACGTATAGAAGGCGGCGGCAGGCCTCGTCGGTCATGCTGTTAAGTTGCGCGGCACCCTCGGCGAGCCTGGCGACACAGCTTCCGATGCCATCGGCGAGGCGCATGACTTCGGCAGTTGCCTCGATTGCGACCGGCTCGGACCGCATCTCGACTTTGGCGGTGAGATCACCCTCGGCGATGGCGATCATGGCATTGGAGAGGGCCGCGGTGTCCCCTTGAACCACGGAGAGGACAGAGTCGATCATGTGGTCAAGAGGCCGCGAGACGGTCACGACGTAGATCACCCACGTGACGCCCCATCCGAGCGCCATGCCGAGCCCGAGAAGCAGCAAATCAGGCCCGGAGGTCACGTGAGACTCAAAAGCAATAGCACCGACGGCAATGCATGCCAGCGCAAGCCCGAACGCCGCGAGCACTCCATGGCGAACGAGCATGAGACGAAGGGCGGAAATTGAGGTGAAGGCGTTTCTGGATCGCATGCCTTGCTTCCTTGATGCGCGTTGCGGGCATGGCACTTGCCCGGCCGCCCGGCGCGGTCCCGTCGATCGCCTGCTCTCTCCCTGCGACAGGGTTCGCAGGGTGGGTATCGGTCGTTGTGGTGCGGAGCTGCACCCCTTCAGATTGAGGAATTGGCCTCATCCGGCGATCGGGCCAAACAGCCGGGACAACGGCTGCCGTCCTCCGTCCCGAGCGGCGCGACATCGCCCCAAGGCGGTATCTGTCAGGCGGTCGGGCCGCAGCCTACTCCGACGGCCGAATTACGACCTTCAGGCCCTCGCGAGCCGCGGCGGCAGCGAAGGCGGCCTTGTGCTCGGTTAGCGGATAGCTGCCGGTCACAATCGAACGAAGGTCGGCCAGGCCGGACTCGGCCAGCCGTATCGCTTCCGGGTAGACCCGGTTCATGCGGCGCGAGAGCTTCACGGTGAGACCCTTCCGGCGGGCGGCCGAAGCAGTGAAGGTCGTGTGGTCTTCAGATGGGATGCCGACGACAACGACCGTTCCGCCCGGCGCGGCCAGCTGGATCGAGGTCTCGACCGAGTCGTCGACGCCGGCTGCTTCGAAGGCCACGTCCACGCCGTGGCCGCCTGTCGCGGCGCGAAGCTCGACTCTCTCTGCGCCGCCAGAGACGAGCGCAGTATCTGTGGCGCCTGCGGCGCGGGCCGCCTCCAGCCGATGTGGCAGCAGATCCGTGGCCACGATCGTCGTCGCCCCAGAAGCGCGGGCCAGCTGGATTAGGAAGAGGCCGATGGGCCCGCACCCAAAAACACCGACGCGTTCCCCGGGCTTGATTCCGCCGAGGCGGATGGCGTGAAGACCCACGCCCAGCGGCTCCAGCATGGAGACATCCGCATCGCTCAGGGAATCCGGCACCGGGATGAGGCTTTCGCTGGGCCAGGCGACGAACTCGCGGAAGGTTCCATCCGTGGCCCCGTCGCCGGCAAAACGGAGAGCGAGGCAGAAGTGCTGATGCCCGGCCCGGCACTGTTCGCATTTCTCGCAGGGGATCGCCGGATCTATGGCCACGCGCAGTCCGGCGCGCGGACCGGACTCGATGACACCGGCGGCTTCGTGGCCCAGAACGATCGGGCGGGAGAGTTTGACGTCGCCGATGCCCGACTCGGAGTACCAGTGGAGATCCGAGCCGCACACACCGACCGCGGTTACGCGCACGAGCTCTTCGTCCGAACCGGGAACAGGCACAGCCTCGTCTACGAGGCGAAGATCGCCGGGACCGTACAGCCGCAGGGCCTTCACTTCGCGGCTGCCGGGCCGCCCGCCACGCGCAGCAGCTCCCGCTCGGCGGTCTTGGTCCAACGCCCGTCATCCAGTGCCGCCGCGACGGTCGGGAAGTGCTCGCCCAGTTCCGACAGGCGCACGAGTCCCAGGTCCGGCAGAGACGGGTACACCATGATCTTCCCCGAGGCGGTCCTCGCCTCCACGGCCGCGAGAGCATCGGCCACTCCCTCAAAGCCGCATACGGCATCGAGGGAGATGTTGGTGTCCAACTCGCCGCTCTCCACTTTGCGGAGGACGGCCTTCATGTCGGGAATTCCGGAGCCGCTCGTCCCGAGGAAGTAGCAGCGCTGCCCGATGTATCGGTCGAGATCGATTTGGGCCCGCG
Source organism: Chloroflexota bacterium (assembly GCA_003156975.1). Taxonomy (GTDB): domain Bacteria; phylum Chloroflexota; class Limnocylindria; order Limnocylindrales; family CSP1-4; genus Fen-1039. The sequence goes on from PMIE01000132.1 coordinate 4,789, forward strand.
TTCCGGTGGCGAAGCCGGCGAAGACGTTGATCCGACACCCCGAACCGGCAAGCGCAACCGCCTGGCCGACGAGGGCGGGCGCGGGAACCATCAGCGCGATGTAGCTGAAGCCCGGCGCAACCTCCGTCGTACGCGAATTGACGACCTTCAGCTCGACCCCGCGCGATCGGGCAATCGGACCGGCCGCCCGCTCCAGATGTGCGAGGCGAGAGTCGTCGATGTCGATCCCAGCGATCGAGAGGTCCGGCCAGCCCCCGGATGCGGCACGCACGACGTGCATCAAGCCCATCGGGCCCGCGGCGCCGATAACCCCAATACGGTCGCCGGGGCGGACTTCGCCGTCGGCCGGGATCGTGGCGTAGCCATCCAGCGCGGAAGAGCCCGCGGTTCCCACCCAGCGGGTCAGGTCGTAATGGACGCGGCCGACATCGACCGCGACCGGGCGCGCGATCGCGACGCCGCCGGTCACGATGTTGATCAGGCCCTTGAAAGCCAGGCAGTCCTGGAGCGCCTCGATCGTGTCCGCGTCCGCACCGAAGTAGACGATGTCATCGAAACCTGCGTGCGGAAGGTCCGCAACGGACTCAACCGTGGTCATAACGAAGCCGTTAGAGGCCAGCGAGGCAAGCGCCCCGCGCTGCAAGGTATCGGGCAGGAGCGAAGTGACCGCGCTCGATTCGGCCTTCTCCATCAGGGCGCCGATACCCTCCAACCGCCGGCCCGTATCCGCGACAACCAGCAACCGCCCTTCGCGCAACGGCTCTTGCCGTTCCGCATAGACGTACGAGGCTTCGACGCACGCCCACGGCTCCACGAGCGCAACCGCGGAGGCTCCCGACTCCTCGCCTACGGGAATGAGGAACCGTTCGTCCGTCCCGGGCTCGATGATCATCCGCTCGTCGAGCAGGACGTACTCCTGGAGTCCGCCCTCAAAGTTGTAGCCGAAGGCGGCGTTGGCCGCTGCCGTTGGGAGGTGCCGGTAGTCGGTCTGAATCAGGCAGCGCTCGCCGACTCGATGGCGGCGGACCTGATTGCCCACAGCGACGATATGCCCCACAGGCTCGTGGCCCGGGACCGTCGGCAATGTCCCGGGCACATAGGAGGGGATCTCGGCCAGCACGTCGGGCGCCAGCCCAGACAGAACCTCGCTCTTGCGCGGGTGGCTCGTGAAGGCGTGCAGGAGCTTCGTGTCGGAGAAACAGATCCCAACCGCTTCCATCTTCACCAGAATCTGGTACGGCCCCGGAACTGGGACTGCCTTGGCGCGGTTATGCACGGTTCGACCGGCAGCCACGATTTGGATCGCGTGCTGGGTCGCAGGTATGCGCGGGTCGTCCGCACCCGGTCCGTTCAAGCTTCTGCTCCTCACTATCGCAGCATCACCTGGCCGCCGGTGACAGGAACCGCCTGGCCGGTTTCGTACTTCTGGGCGACCACATAGTAGAGGGCTTCGAGGACATCGGCCGGCGTGCAGCCTCGACCCATCGGCACCTTGGCTTCGTATGTGCGACGCACATCCTCGATGGTCTTGGCGCCGGGCACTTTGCCTTCGCGCAGATACTGCACGAACAAGCCGTTGGCGGGATCGGACCAGAGCGGCCCGTCCAGGAAGTTGCCGGGGCAGATCGCGTTGACCTTGATACCGTCGCCGACCAATTCCAGCGCGAACGACTGCGTGAGGCCGATCCCGCCGAACTTGCTGCCTGCGTAGGCGCTGTTGCGGCTGGATCCGGCCAACCCCGACTTGGAGTTGATTTCGATGATGTCGCCCCAGTAGTCCGGCCGCACGCGATGCTGGCGGGCGAGGATCGGGGCGGCATGCCGGACGCACAGGAAGTAGCCGCGGTAGTTGACGCGCGTCACGGCGTCGAACTCGGCGACCGGCTGAGCGGTTACCGCGCCCGCGCGGAGGATGCCTGCGTTCGAGACGAGCACGTCGAGGCCGCCGTAGCGCCGAACGACCTCGTCGAAGCAGGCGGCCACGGACTCGTCGCTGGTGACGTCGAGGACGACGCCGGTCGCGCGGCCGGCGCCGAACTGGGCGGTCAACGCGTCGGCTTCGCGGGCAGCCAGCTCGGCATTGATGTCGGCCAGAACGACATGGCCCCCCTGGGCAACGACGTCTGCCGCGATGGCATGCCCAAAGCCCTGGGCCGCGCCCGTGACCACGACAACCAGTCCACAGGCCCGACCGCGCGACGCCGCACCTGCGGCACCGTGACGGCGATGCGGCTGGGTCTCCCAGGGCTCGACGAATGCTCGCTCGGCGTCCGCGAGAGGGCGGACACCACCCATTCTGTGCGCCTGCGCCGACACGCTGGCCGCGGCGAGGTAGACCTGCCGAACCGTCTCGGCCTGAGCATACGAATCGGCTGCCGCGAAGAACCCCAGGCCGGGCACGATGACGACGACCGGGGCTCCGGCACCAGTCGCCGTCCGCGCCGCAATCGCGCTCGTCAGGTTTTCGGCCAGTTGGTCCGGCGCCGTGCCGTCCGGCACGTCGACAACAAGCGGCGACGAGCCCGCGTAGACAATCTGATCGGGTGTCAGTGGGCCGGCCATCGCCAATTCTCGGCCCAGCGCGGAACCCGCCAGCGAAACCGCCAGCGGCGAGTCATCGAAGGTGACCACCTTGAGTCGGTCGCCCGTCGCCAGAGCGGCTCGCAGAACCGGGCCAACGACATTTAGCGCCGCGCGGGTGTTGCCGGCGTCGAGCCGCACGACTTCGCCCCAGTCGATCGCCGGGAGCCCGGCCAGGTGGGCCCCAATGGCCGCGACCAGTCGGACGGAGGTTTCCTCTATCTCTGCAGGTGAATTGCCCGCCACGACAAGGCCGTGGTTCTGCAGAAAGAGCGTTCCAGGCGCGGCGGATCCGGTCCGTTCCTGGTAGTCGCGCCGGACGTCGCGGATGACTCGCGCTAGCGGCAGGCCCGGGGCCGCGTACGGGATCCACAGGACGCTCGCGCCGAAGAGCTGCTCGGTCAACTCCGCACCCCGCTTCGCGCAGGTGACGGCGTTGACCGTCGTGGGGTGCGTGTGGAGGACGAATCGCTCCGGCAAGAGAGTGTGAAATAGGCATTCCACGGACGGGCGTCGGTCGTCGTGGCGGCCGACTCGCGCGGCCATGGCAACCTGCATGATCTCGTCCGTCCCGCTCGCGACCGGCCGGCCCGGGGCGGCGTCGAGCCACTCCATCAACGGCTTCATGTCGAGCGCGATGACCGACTCGGCAGTCAGGGCCGCCAGCGGAGTTCCGCTGGACTTGATGTAGAGGACCCCGTCCGACTTGACTGAGCTGTTGCCGCCACTCCCGCGCGCAAATTCCGGGTCGTTGCCGAACCGGCTCGAGAGAGCGACGAGGTCGCCCAACTGGCCGGCGATGGATGGCCCGCCCGGCGTCAATTCGTTGCTCATGATTGGACCCTCGCCGATCGGTTGGTGATTAGATCGGCGCCAATATGGCGGAACGATCCGATACGCGCTTCCACGTCCGAGAAACCAGCAGCCGGGCGGCCATCGGAATCGACGTATCCCGGCTTCCCGGTTGCGGTGAGTTGCTGGTGCGCCGCGACCACGCAAGCGCCTTCCCAGAACGCCTCTTGCGAGGCCTCCGACATGGGCTCGCCGCCAAGAGCGATCGGCTCGAGCGGGGTCATTCGCTGGGTGTTGTGTTCCGTGCCAGCCATGACCAGTATTCCGGCCCGACGCAGCACGCTCACGTAGCGATCAATGACCGCAGCCCGGTTGCGCCCGGGTATCAACTCAGCGCAGTAGATGCCGCGACGCAGCAGACGATCCGCCAGCGCCTCCGGCGGATCCTCAAAGGCGCAGATCGGGGACGCGCCGTCGGCCAGGATCGGGTAGCAGGGCATTCCGCCCAACTCGAGGATGAGCCGGTACGCGTCGCCGAACGACACGGCTGCCTCGGGAGCGAACGCCGGTCTGCCGGCCTTCATCAGATTGGAACGGATCGCCTCTTGAACTGCCACAGCGTCGGTCGTGTCGACTTTGACCGGCGCTCCGAACAGCCGTTCGAGCACGGCAGGCCGATCGTCCGGCACGACATCGCGGAACAGAACCTGCTGGAACGCCCCTGCGACGTGGCGCTCTTGCAGCGCGACCCACTCGATGGGGACGCCGCAACGCTCGGCAACCGACGCCGCTATCTGCTTGTCGGTGACGCTGCCGTCCAGGCCAACTTGACCGAACCGCGCCGCGAGGAGCGTCGTCATCGTTTTGATTCGGTCGTCGCTGGCGGCCCTGATGGCAGCCATTCGGCTCGCTGCGGAAGGGATTGGCGGGTCGATTCGAGTCAGCGCCTTTCCGCACAGGTACAAGCGGTTGAGGTTCGTAGGATCGTTGACGAGCATTCCGGCGCCCGGCAGATCGTCCACCAGCGTGATGATCTCAACGCCAAAGAGCGGCACAACGCCCGCGGCCGTCGCTGCCGACGCGAACCGACGATAGACGTTGAAGTCGTGGTAGTTCGATGCGCCGATCACCGCGACGCCTTCCGCGGCGGCCATCTGGACGGCCTCCTCGGCCGAGGCGAACGCTGAGAAGTTAGGCGGCAGATGAACGTGCGTATTGACGATCGACCTTGCCGATCCCTCTTTGAGCGCGCCGCCATTCAGGCGATCAATGTCGTTCATGATTCCCTTCGACCGATAGCGGCTTGCACGTCAGGCCACCGGGGTTGAGGCGTTGCCAGTCGGCTCATAGCGGCGGAGCGGCTGCGTAGCCCGGATCACCGAGCGCAGAGTCGCGAGGTCGCCGCGGATCAGTCCGAGCGCCCGGGCCTGCACCAACACGTTGCCCAGGGCAGTTGCTTCCACCGGACCCGCGACCACGGGCAGGCCGCAGGCATCCGCCGTGAGGCGGCATAGAAGCTCGTTGCGACTCCCGCCTCCCACCACGTGGACGACGGTGACCTCATGCCCCGAGATCCGGCGCGCGTCGGCGATGCAGCTGGCGAAGGCGCGAGCCAAGCTGTCCATGATGCAGCGAACCAGCGCCTGCCTGGATTCCGGGGCCGGCTGATCCGCGGCCCGGCAGTGGTCGGCGATGCGGGCCGGCATGTCGCCCGGAGGCATGAATGCCAGATCCTCCACGTCGATCACGGGTCCGCCTCGAGGCAGTTCCGCGGCCGCGGCCAGGAGCGCCGCCAGGTCCACGCGGCCGCCTTCCCGCTCCCAGGTGCGGACGGATTCCTGGAGCAGCCATAGACCCATCACGTTTCGGTGATAGTGGATGCGCCCGTCTACACCCAGCTCGTTGGTGAAGTTGGCCTTCTGGCTCTCCTCACCGAGCATCGGCCCGCCGAGTTCCACGCCGGCCAGGCCCCACGTTCCGCATGAGATGTACGCGAAGCTATCGCCTTCCGCCGGCACGCCGACCACGGCGGAAGCGGTGTCGTGCGAACCCACTGCCGTGAGGACAAGGTCCCGCGGAAGGCCCGCATCGGCGATGACCGATTGTCTGAAGGCTCCGAGCGGGTCCCCGGCGCGGACGAGCGGAGGAAGGATTGAGGTCGGCAAGCCGAGTTTCGCCACAAGATCCAGAGCCCAAGTGCCTGCGACCGGATCGAAGAAGCCGGTAGTGGATGCGTTCGTCGCCTCGGCGTGAATCCCGCCGGCCAGCCAGAACCCGATGAGATCCGGGAGCAGAAGCATGGCGTCGGCCGTTTCCAGCTCCGGCTTTCCGAGCGACGCTGCCAACTGGTAGACCGTATTGAACGGCATGAACTGGATGCCGGTCCTGGCGTAGAGACGATCTTGTGGGACGGTCGCGTGTACCCGCTCCGCCCCGGCCGCCGTCCTTCCGTCGCGGTAGTGATATGGATTACCGATGAGCCGGTTGGTGCGATCCAGCAGTCCGTAGTCCACACCCCAGCCGTCTACCCCGACGCTCGCCAACGAAGTGTCCATCCGGGCAGCGAGGCGCAGTCCTTCAGTGATCTCACGGAACAGCCGCAGCACGTCCCAATGGAGGCCGTCCGGCAGCGCGACCGGATCGTTGGCGAATCTGTGGGCGTCTTCGAGTTCCAGAGTGTTTGGGCCTACGCGGCCGACCATCACGCGCCCGGACGAGGCACCCAGATCGACGGCCGCAACTGCGCTCCTCATGGCAAGACTGGGCCGACGCCCAAGGCCGGGCTGTCAGTGCTCAAGCGCCCCAGCCGGCCTGCTGGCCACCGAGGCGTTCCGCGGCGATCGCGTCGGAATTGATCGTTCCAAGGGCCGTACCTTGGTCTGCCGCGTGCCAGATGGCCGCGCCTGCAGAGCGACTGTATGGAATCGTCGATATCACGGTCGTCTTCGTCCTTGTCGACCCGGCTGGCGGGCCCGATGTTGGCAGCGGTCCAGGATGGAGCGAGCTCCGAACCAGGGCGCATACGGTGGCTATTGCCAGCTTGCCACAGGTTCCGATTTGTTTCAATCTCCTCGTTGACAGTTCGATTGCTTCTCGTCTACGGTGTCAATAGTCGGGCATTTCTTCGATGTAGCCCGCGAGTGCAGCATCGCCGAAAGTGAGCCTGCCAGATGGAAACGGGCGAGAACCGGGACGTGTTTGCGCGAGAGCGCCAGCAGGACATCGCCCGCAGCGTCGAGGAGCACGGCCGAGTACGCGTGGCGGACCTGGCGCTGAGGTTCGCCGTTTCCGAGGTGACGATCCGTAAGGATCTCCGCGTGCTCGAGACCGAGGGACGAGTGGTCCGAGCTCACGGCGGAGCGCTCGCACCCGGTCGAAGCCGACCAGAGCGCGCCTTCGAGGTCCGCGAGCGCCTCCAGCGCACGGAGAAGGAGCGGATCGGATCGGCCGCGGCGGCGCTCGTAGCAGATGGCGAGAGCATCGCTCTCGACGCAAGTACGACGGCCCTTGCCATGGCCCGAGCCCTGAATGCGCGCGGTGGATGGGTGCACCTGACGGTAATGACCAACGGCCTTCGGATCGCTACTGAGCTCGCCGGCCACAGCGGCATCACGGTTGCCATGCCGGGCGGATTCGTCCGATCGGAAGCGCTGTCGGTTGTCGGCCCGTTGGGAGGCGGCCTCCTGGAGAAAGTGAACATCCAGAAGGCATTCATGGGCGCCGCCGGATTCACCCTGGAGACTGGTCTGAGCGACGCCACGGATGAGGAGGCTCAGATCAAGCGTCTGATGGTGCTTGGAGCAAGAGAGGTAGTGGCCCTCATAGACCATACGAAGTGGGGCCGGGCAGCGTTCGCGACCTTCTGCCCAACGGACCGACTGACCGCTGTCGTGACCGACGAAGCGGCCCCGTCCGACATGAGCAGCGCTCTGCGGGCGCGCGGGATCATCGTTTATGCAGCGAGCGGCCCCGAGAATGTTCCCACCGCCACTTCCCGGCGACCCGCCAATCGGATGTCGGCGGGCAAGGCCTGACGAGCGACTCGCTTCGAGGTTGATGCCACGCCAGTTTGACCCGCAACCTGGTGGCTGGTCCCCAGCCCCGTGCGCCTCGATCCCAGCGCCGGGCATCTCGCAAACCGCTCATATGAGCAGTTGCCGCTCAGATGAGAGGCGACTAGAATACGGAGACCACACTCGTTGAGTCGGCTCCTGGACCTATTTGGCGCCGCTGGGTGGACACAGCGCAGGAGCAGATGAGCCCGTTGACCCGCCCCGAGGGGCAAGCCGCCCGCCTCCACGTGGTCACCACGGTGCTTGCCGCGCGCCGCTACTTCCTCGACGGCGCCAGCAAGAGCGAGATCGCGCAGGAGTTGGGCATCTCCCGCTTCAAGGTCGCGCGACTGCTTGATGACGCGCGCAGCAATGGGATCGTCCGCATTGAGATCGGAGCGCCTCCCGAAATCGACGTGGATCTCTCGACCGAGGTGGCGGCGCGCTACGGCCTGAGGGACGCGCTCGTCGTGCGGACGATGGACGGCCCCGACGACTTCAAGCGCGAGCAACTCGGCCGGGCCTGCGCGGAACTTCTGACGCAAACGCTCGAGGCGGACGACATTTTGGGGCTCTCTTGGGGACGGACTCTCCATGCCATGGTCGGCCACCTGTCGAGACTGCCCAGCTGCGCGGTGGTCCAGATCGTCGGCAGCGTTCCCACCCTGGAGCTGGATGTCAACTCTATGGAGGTCGTACGACGAGTGGCTGACTGCGCCGGCGGGCCCGTATACCCGCTGCCGGTGCCGTTGCTCGTGGACAGTGCGGAGATGGCCGCGGCGCTGCGCAGCGACCCGCATGTCCACAAGACCATCGCCATGTTCGATCGCCTCACCAAGGCGGTCGTCGGCATCGGCGCGTGGACTGCCAGCGGGTCAACGGTGCGATCGGCGTTACCACAGGATCTGGCGGCAGCGCTGGACTCTGCCGGCGCCGTAGCCGACGTCTGCTCGAATGTCCTCGACGCGGATGGCCGCGAGATACGGGCCGGCGGATTGCCAGATCGTTTGATCGCCATAAGCCCGGATCAGCTACGAGCCGTCCCGGACGTTGTGGGTATCGCCGGTGGCGCGGGTAAGGCGCCGGCAATTCTCGCGGCCCTCAGAAGCGGGCTAATTCATCAATTGATAACCGATGAGGACGCCGCCAGGCTGCTCCTCGCCTCATGAATAGGACTGCAACGAAGACCATGAAGACGACAGCGGGATCAAAGCCAGAGGTGAAGACAATGACCACGGAGCCGGCCTACAAGAGCGACAATCGGCCCGACTTCGCGCCCTTCAAGGAGTCCCTGGGCTCGATCCATGGCTTCGGCTTCGCCGGCGACTCCGCCTCGGAGATCGCCGCCGGTAGACTTACGGTCGCCTCCGCGCTCGACCTGCTCGACGACATGCTCGCTATCCGCGAACTGGAAGAGATGATCGTCCGGCTCCGGTCCGGCGGCTACGATCCCCTCCCCGGCTACGACTACCGAGGGCCCACGCACGTCTCGATCGGGCAGGAAGCAACGTCCGTCGGTGCGTGCGGCGCCCTGCGCGGCGATGACCACGTCACGAGTTCGCACCGAGGCCACGGCGACGCAGTAGCCAAGGGTTTTGCCGCGCTCCGGACGATGTCGGCCGAGGGCCTGCGAGCCCGCGTTCCCTGGTCCAAGGCCAAGGATCGTGACGGGCTGCTCACCGACGCGCTTGAGGAGCACATCTACCGCGTCATCGCCGAGCTCTTCGGTAAGGAAGAGGGCTACTGCCGTGGGCGCGGCGGCGGCATGCATATCGGTGACTTCTCGACCGGGCACCTGGGCGCAAATGCGATCGTCGGTGGCAGCGTCCCGATCGCGACCGGCGCCGCAATGTCGCTCCGTTATCGCGGCTCAGACAAGGTCGTATGCTGCTTCGCCGGTGACGGCGCCTACGCCAACGGCGTCGTGCTCGAAGCCCTCAACTGGGCATCACAGGATCAGTGGACAAACCACCTGGCCGGCGAGAAGGCGGCCGGTCTGCCGGTCATCTACATGATCGTCAACAACCACTACGGAATGACCCATCGAACTGACGAAGAGGTGATGGGCGTCAACCACCTGGCCCGGCGCGCGGCAGGATTTGCCCAGAACAACATGCATGCCGAAACAGTGAATGGCATGGATGTCCTTGCGGTCCGCGAGGCCGTGGAGCGCGCCGCTGCGATCTGCCGCGCCGGCGATGGCCCCGTGCTCATCGAGGCCAGCACTTACCGCTATTACGGCCACTCTCTGTCGGACCCGCGCGTCGAGTATCGAACCAAGGAAGAAGAGGCGGCCTGGCGCGAGGTCGATCCGATCGAGCGTCTCAAGACTCAGCTGATCGCGTCCGGCGCCGCCGATGCCGCCGCCGTCGCCGCCGTTGAAGCGGGAGCCCGCGAGCGGAATGCCCGCGCCGCCATCCGAGCCTCCAAGGCGACCGACCCGGCTCCGTCCGATCTGCTCAAGTATCTCTACACCGACACCGCCGCGGACGTGGTCCCCGAGGCCAACCGGGCCGTCGTCAAGTACGCCGAGCCGCCCGTCGGCAAGCGCACCAACGGCGCCATGCTATACAGGGACGCTCTCCGCGAGGCACTCGTCGAAGAGATGCTCCGTGACAATCGCGTCGTCGTCTACGGCGAGGACGTCGCCGACTACGGTGGAGCCTTCAAGCTCACCAAGGATCTGCTCGAGACGTTCGGGCGACAGCGTGTCTTCAACACGCCGATCTCGGAGGCCTGCATCTGCGGCACGGCCGTCGGCGCGTCGATGACCGGCCTGCGGCCCGTCGTCGAACTCATGTATATGGACTTCGCCCTGATGGCGTCCGACCAGATCGCGAACCAGGCCGGCAAGTGGCACTACATGTCCGGCGCACAGGTCGAGGTTCCGCTCGTCATCCGCGCCTCCGTCGGCGCCGGCAAGGGCTACGGCGGCCAGCACTCGCAGTCGCTCGAAAGCGTCTTCACCCACATTCCGGGCATCTACGTCATCTACCCCTCCACTGCGGCCGACGCAAAGGGCCTCCTGAAATCGGCGATCAGGACGAATAACCCAGTCCTGTTCGTGGAAAGCCAGAGCCTCTACAGCACCAAGGGCGTTGTGCCCGAAACCGACTACCTCGAGCCGCTCGGCGTTGCCAAGGTCGTCCGTGAAGGCGCCGACGCGACCGTCGTTGCCTGGGGCCCGGCAGTCGTCGACGCCCTCAAGGCGGCCGAGACTCTCAAGGCCGAGAGGGGCATCGAGACCGAAGTCATCGACCTGCGAAGCCTGGTCCCACTGGACATGGAGACCGTCCTCACATCCGTCCGCAAGACCGGCAGGTGCGTCGTTGCGGCCCAGGCCGTCCTCATCGGCAGCTTCGTCAACGAAATCGTGGCCCGCATCCAGTCCGAGGTATTCGACTACCTGGACGCGCCGGTCGGACGGATCGGTGCCGCGAACGGCATCTCGCCCCAGGCCGAGGGCCTCGAGAAGGCGTTCCTGCCGAACGCCGGCGATATCGTCGCGGCCGTGACCGCGCTACTGTAGACCCGACCCAGGGCGACCGCCGACTCCACGAGGAACACCATGGCTCATCCGATTCTCATGCCCAAGCCCGGCCAGATGACCGAGGAATGCGTCATCGTCGCCTGGCTCAAGAACGAGGGTGACGTCGTCAAGAAGGGCGATGTCATCTTCGAGATCGAAACCGACAAATCGAATATGGACGTCGAAGCCTTCGAGGAAGGCGTCCTGCTCAAGCGGCTCTTCGAGGTAGGCCAGACCGTTCCGGTGAACGCGGTGTGCGCCTATGTCGGCAAGCCCGGGGAGGCCATCCCCGACGCGCCCGCTGCGGCGGCTGCGCCTTCTCCCGCTGTGGCCCCGACGCCTGCCGTGGCACCAGTTGCCGTGGCCCTGGAGGAGGTGGCGGCTGGGCCGTCTGCCGCCGGCGAGGTCCGCCTGCGCATCAGCCCCCGAGCCAGCCGCCTGGCGGCGGACTCCGGAGTAGATCCGCGCACGATCACCGGCACCGGTCCGGAAGGCAGAATTACGGAACGCGACGTGAAGGCTGCGTCTTCGAAGCCGGTGGCCGTGGCGGCACCGATCGCAGCGAGTCCGGCCCTGGCACCGGCTCCTCCGCGTCCGGCGGTCACTCAACCAATCTACGTCTCAGACCCCGATGACGACGCCCCGAGGCCGATGACGAGGATGCGCCGGGTTATCGGCGAGCGCCTGACGTTCAGCGCGACTACCGTGCCTCAGTTCACGGTCACCGTCGCCGTGGACATGACGCGGCTGCTGGCACTGCGCACGGAACTCAAGTCGGCCGGCATCGCCCTCACCATTACGGACTTCATCGTCTCGGCCGCGGCTCAAACGCTGGCCGAATTCCCCGACGTCAACGCGCGCACAGATGGCGTGTCGATCTGGCCGCGCCGCCGCGTTCACGTCGGACTGGCCGTCTCGATTCCGGACGGACTCGTCGTGCCCGTGATCAGAGATGCGGATCGCCGTTCGCTCGCCGAACTGCACACGCTCGCGGCCGGGCTGGCCGAGGCGGCCAGAAACGGGACGCTCACGCCCGACGACATGACCGGCGGCACCTTCACGATCTCAAACCTCGGAATGTTTGGCGTCGATGAGTTCAGCGCGATCATCAACCCCGGCGAGTCGGCGATACTCGCCGTGTCGAGCATCGTGCCGACCCCTATCGTGGTCGGTGAGGGAATCGGCATTCGGCATATCATTAAGTTGACCGTGACCGCCGACCACCGTCTCGTGGACGGTGAGTTGGCCGCCAGGTTCTTGAACGCACTCCGCCGCAGGCTCCAGGATGCCGATGCATTCCGCGGCGAGCTGCTGAACAGCTGACGGAGCAACACTGGAGGACACATGACTCGGACCGCGCAGCTCGGATTGATCGGGCAGAGCGTCTGGCTGGACAACATCACCCGTGACCTGCTGGACGGCGGCAAGCTCAAGCATTACATCGAAGATCTGTCCGTGACCGGGCTCACCTCCAATCCATCGATCTACGACAAGGCGATCGGCGGATCCTCCTCGTACAACGAGCAGATTGAGGGGTTGGCGGCCGGCGGAACCGACACCGAGACCATCTTCTTCGAGTTGGCGATCGACGACCTCCGCCGCGCGGCGGACATGTTCCTGCCGGTTCACAAGGCAACCAACGGCGTCGACGGCTTCGTCTCGCTGGAAGTCTCACCGCTCCTCGCCAACGACGCCAGGACGACGGCGAGCGAAGCGGCTCGACTCTACGCCCTCGCCGGACGCCCCAACTTCTTCATCAAGATCCCCGGCACGACCGCCGGACTCGAGGCAATCGAAGAGACGGTCTTCGCCGGAGTCCCGGTCAACGTGACACTGCTCTTCTCCACGGACCAGTACCTCGCCGCCGCGGAGGCCTACACCAGGGCCATCGAGCGCCGGATCGAGGCCGGTCTCGATCCGTATGTAGCGTCGGTCGCATCCGTTTTCGTGAGCCGCTGGGACGGCCCTCTGGCCGGCGAACTGCCCGAGGACCTTCGGCTGAAGCTCGGCATTGCGATGTCGCACAAGACATACGGCGCCTACCGTGCCCTCCTCGAGAGCGACCGCTGGCAGCGGCTGCTCAACAAGGGCGCCCGCCCGCAACGGCTTCTGTGGGCCAGCACCGGCACCAAGGACAAGACGGCCTCCGACGTTCTCTACATCGAGACGCTCGAGGCTCCGCTCACTGTCAACACGATGCCCGAGGAGACGCTCCTCGCCTTCGCCGACCACGGCAACATCACGACCGACCGCGAGGGCAAGCTCGTGGCAGGAGTAGACGCGGCCAACGACGAGCTGCTCGCAAGATTTGGAGCCCACGGCGTCGACATCGACGCGCTCGGCCGGCAGCTCCAGGAGCAGGGAGTGGCTTCGTTCGAGGCCGCCTGGAAGTCTCTTCTGGCGCGTATAGAGAAAGCGGCCGCGGCGGTCGCCGCCGGCTGACCTCGGCAGCGCGGCTCACCTGCAGGGCCTACGTCCGCAACCGCGTTTCGTGGTCTGGTGATGGCATACGGAATGAGCGGAGGTGATCCGACTTGACCGCTGACAACTCAGACGCGGGCCGCCATCAGGTCATGGAATGGCTCGCATCTCGTGTCGAGTCTCTGTCGCCGGCGAGTGAGGAGCTGACGCCTGTTCCGAGTCGTCCGGCCAAGTTGGGCGACGTGCCTGCCGCCGCCTGGTCCCAGCTTGAGCGGTGCTGCGGCGATCTAGCGCTTGACCGGATGCTGGTGATCCCAGGTGTCCGGAGGCCTCCTTCGAGGTGGCGCAGACCCGCCCTCCGAACCCGAGTTGTCGCCTTTGGACCCGCAGCCGTCGGGCAGTGGACGGATGACGACGACGCCGGCACCGTCGAGTTCATAGCGCTCGACGATATTCGGGCGATCGACGACAGACTCGTCCTGCTGTATGGGCGCCTCTCGGTCATCGGGAGGCAGAGCCGCATCGTCGTGCAGTACAACGCCGTTGCCAGGCGACAACTCCGTGAAAGCATCCTGTGGCTCCGCCGTAGTGTCGCCGGGCCCGGGTTCACCACCCGGCACAACTTCGTCTGGATCGGCGAGAAGGGCAACGAGCGGGCCGAGGGGGATCTGCCGCACAAGTGGGCCTACATGCTCGGCTGCCGTGACGATCTCCGCATCGACCCCTCGTCGAACGAGATGGTCGCGGTGGGCGACGTGACGGAGATCGGCCGGTCGCGCGGACCGACGACGGGCATCTCCGTGCTGGGACCTCGTGAATTGGTGATCGCCGCAGAGCCGCCGGACTCTCTCCGCGCTTCTCGCTACGGCGTCGATCTAACGGTTGTTCCGCGGTGTTTCCTGGGCGACGTCGGCTGGCACCGCGGGAATCTGCTCATTCGGCTGCGCGAGGGTGACGACCTGCCGAGCGGGCCCTCTATCTCGCGGCCACTGGACGAGCAGCTCTACCAGGCGATGCAACGATCTTTCGGCGACGCCGTCACCTGGGCCTGACGCCAACCTGGATCCGCCTGACCAGCCAGGCGGCGTGCTTCGTGCCGGAATCCCCCGACCTTCCCGAACTCATACGAAGGGGCTCTCGATTTCTCGAGAGCCCCTTCGATCCGGTTGCCCGGTGAGTGACGGGTTACTTGTAGAGGACCGCCACGATCTTCGGATCGGTGATGTTGGTCTTGTCGTACCACATGAAGCCGGTGTCGACGTTCTTGTCGAAAGTCGTCTGGCCCTTGATCGCCTTCATGGCATTGACGACGCACTGGGCGCCGATGCCGATCGGGTTCTGGGTGATGGCGCCGAGTTCGGTTCCGCCGTTGATCGCATCGAGCTGCGGCTGGCCGGAGTCGTAACCAATGAGGGTGATCTTACCGTTGAGATGGAGTTCATTCACGGCATTGATGACACCTTCGATGCTGCCTTCGTTACCGCCGAAGAAGCCCTTGATGTCCGGGTTGGCGGCGAGCATCGACTTGGCGAGGTCGGCCGACTTGGCCACGTCGCCAGCGCCGTACTGCGGGCCGATGATCTTGATGTTCGGGTACTTGGCCTTCATCTCGTTGAGGAAGCCGGTGCCGCGGTCGATGCCGGTGCGGCTGGTCTGGTCGTGAATGATCACGCCAACCTTGCCGGAGCCACCGATCGCCGCAGCCATCTTGTCGGCAGCGAGCGCGGCGGCCGCGACGTTGTCCGTAGCCACGGTCGTGAGCGGGATGGTGCTATCGACGCCGGAGTCGAAGGCGATGACCGGGATCTTCTGATCCTGGAACTTCTGAAGGATCGGGCCGGCAGCCTTGCTGTCGAGGGCCGCGAAGCACAGCGCAGCCGGCTTCTTGGCAAGTTCGGTGTTCAGCATGTCGAGCTGGGGCTGAACGTCCGCCTCAGTGTTGGGGCCGATGAAGTTGACGGTCGCGCCTTCCGTGGCGGCCTCGTCTTCGGCGCCCTTCTTGACGGCCTGCCAGAACTGATGCTGGAAGCCCTTCGAGACGATCGAGATGTACGGCTTGGCTGCCGTGGTGGCTGCCGGGGCCGGGGTGGCTGCCGTGGTGCCTGCCGGGGCCGGGGTGGCTGCCGGGGCCGTGGTGGCTGTGCTGCTACATGCAGACAGTGCCAGTACCGCGACGGTCGCGAGAGCTAGCAATCGCTTGTTCGCCATGTGATCTCCTACCTCACTCCTGCTGGTTTATACCTCTGCTGACCCGATACCGGACCAGCCATAAGGCCGAAGGGATGGAGCGGTCATGCCCGCTGCCGGCGACGAAGGTTGTCGATGTAGACCGCGCCGATCACGACGATGCCCGTGACGACAATCTGCCACTCCTGCGGAACGTTGACGAACTGCAGGCCGTACGTAAGCACGTAGACGATGAATGCGCCGATGACGGTACCCAGAATCGTGCCCTCGCCGCCGCTGAGGGAGGTCCCGCCGATGACGACCGCGGAGATTGCGCTGAGCTCTAGCCCGAAGCCCGTCGCGGGCTGGGCCGAGCCCAAGCGCGCGGCAGAAAGGACGCCGGCGAGTCCGGCGAAGAGGCCGCAGACGACGTAGACGAGCATCTTCCACTTCGCGACGTTGACGCCGGAGAGGCGTGCGGCCTCTTCGTTGCTGCCGAGCGCGAACGTGTACCGGCCGAGGACCGTCTTGCCGAGGAGGAAAGCCGCGAACAAGGCGGCTGCGAACATGAGGATGGCGATGATCGGTATGCCAAACTCGCCCGAGAGCTTCACCCCGAACAGGTTGCCCATCACGCCCGACTGAAACCCGTTGTCGCCCGCGAAGTAGATGGGCCGCGTCTGGGTGAGGACGAGCGAAAGCCCGCGCGCCACATTGAGGATGCCGAGCGTCGCGATGAATGGGGCCAGCTTGAGGTGGGCGACCAACACGCCGTTGATCAAGCCCATCAATCCGCCAGTTAGGAAGCCCACCAGGATGCCGACCGGCACGGGCAGGTGCTGGCTCGTGATGCACACGGCCGTCATGACCATCGAGATCGTCAAGACCGTGCCGACCGACAGGTCGATGCCGCCCGTGATGATCACGAAGGTTTCGCCAAGCGCCAAAACGCCGACGACGGCCGTCGCAACGAGGATATTGACGAGGTTCTCGAAGGTCAGGAAGTTCGTCCCGATGGCCACGCACCAGACCTGAAAGAAGAGGATCAGCACGATCAGCGCGCCGAAGGCGAGGAACCGCTGGAAGAAATCGGCC
Organism: Chloroflexota bacterium; assembly: GCA_003156975.1. Classification (GTDB taxonomy): domain Bacteria; phylum Chloroflexota; class Limnocylindria; order Limnocylindrales; family CSP1-4; genus Fen-1039. Next base: position 21,424 of record PMIE01000132.1, read on the forward strand.
CTTATCAAGGCGCCAGATCGACCGGCCGGAAGTGGTAGCCCTGGAGCGTTACTCACATCGAACTCCTGCTCTAAGCGGCTGCTTCGCGCTGCGTCGCGAAGGTCATGATCTTCTCTTGATTCGCTTCCGCGGCGGTCAGCTCGCCGGTGACGCGGCCCTCACACATGACGATTATCCGGTGGCTCATGCGGAGGATTTCGGGCAGGTCGGACGAGATCATGACGATCGCCTTGCCTTCATGCGCGAGGGCGTTCAGCAATTGATAGATCTCGCTCTTGGCGCCGACGTCGATGCCGCGGGTCGGCTCGTCGAAGAAGAGTATCTCCGTGTCGGCGGTGAGCCACTTGGCGACGACGACCTTCTGCTGCGTCCCTCCGGAGAGGTTGCGTACCCTCTGGCTCAGACTCGGGGTCTTGATGGCCAGGTTCTGCACCTGACGCTCAGCCGCCACCCGGGTCAGGCCAGATCGCACGATCCCAAGCCGACCGACGAAGCGCTGGAGGGACGCCATGACGACATTCGTCTCGACGTTCAGCCCGAGCGCCAGGCCATACCTCTTCCTGTCCTCGGACAGATAGCCGATGCCATGATGGACGGCGTCTATCGGGCCCGAGATCTTGACCTTCTTGCCGTGGATGAGTATCTCGCCGGAGTCGATTGGGTCGGCGCCGAATACCGCTCGCGCGACTTCCGTTCTTCCGGCCCCCACGAGACCGGCAATCCCCACGATCTCGCCGCGATGCACGGAGAAGCTCACGTCCCGTATGGCACGGCCGCGGTTGAGGTTTCGAACCTCGAGGACCACCTCGGGATTGGTAACCTCCGGAACCTCCGGCGCGGCCTCGAAGATCGTGCGACCCACCATCATCGAGATGATCTGCTCGACGGTGGCGTCGGCTGTGGCGACAGTGTTGATGACGTGGCCATCACGCATGACGGTCACGCGGTCTGAGATCTGCTTGAGCTCTTGGAGCCGGTGTGAGATGTGGACAATGCCGACGCCCTCACCGCGGAGCTGGCGAGTGATGCGGAAGAGTTCGTCGATCTCCTTGTCCGTCAGCGCCGCCGTTGGCTCGTCCATGATCAGGACCGAGGCGTTGAACGAGAGGGCCTTGGCGATCTCGACCATCTGTTGCTGCGCGACTGTGAGCGCCGAGACCCGCTTGCGGGGATCGAGGTGGAGACGAAGCTTCTCGAAGAGGGCGGCGGCGTTCTCGTTGAGCGCCCGTTCGTCGAGTACGAACGGCAAGCGCCCCTGTGGCTCCCGCCCGATGAAGATGTTCTGGGCGACCGTAAGGTGTGGCATCAGGTTCAGTTCCTGGTGGATCATGCTGATGCCGAGACGTTGCGCTGTCGCCGTGTTCGGAATATCGACCTCGGAACCCTTGAGCTTTATGACCCCGCTATCGCGCTCGTAGACGCCGTCGAGGATCTTCATGAGGGTCGACTTGCCGGCGCCGTTCTCACCGACTAGTGCGTGGACTTCGCCCGGGAAGAGGTCAAAGTGGCAATCCACTAGTGCCTGAACTCCGGGGAAGTGCTTTTCGATGCCCGACATTTCAAGGAGGGGCTCAGCCACTAACGCATCTCCTGGGCTCACCATGACCTCGCGTGCGACGGAGAGACAACTTTTCCTGCCAGCCTCTCGCAGGATACGCTATCTGACCCGCTGGTAGTGGTAACGTTATCACACTTGAAACCAACCGAAAAGATCCAGAACACTTCAGGTGATATGGATCGACTCAGGGATTCTCCACGAGGACGTCCATGATTCCAACGTCCCGTTGCGCCTGAATCCCCGACCTGGCAGTCCTCGAGGGCGGTGGAGATGGCTCGCGGGAGGCAACGCTGCCGCCAGCCCGGTCCGGGTCCCGGTCGCTCGCGCCCGGGACCCGGCCGTAAGTCTCAGCCTGCTACTTGGCGATCGGTGTGCCGCCATGCGCCGGGGCCTTGCGCATGACGCGCTTGGCCAGGGTTTCGGTGCCGACGAGAGTCTCGTTGTCCTCGCCCCGGATGAAGGCTTCAACGCGGTTGAAGGCGATGTCGTCGTGGAGCTGGATCGGCGGGCTCTTCTTGAAGTACGCCGACGGCGCCACAAGAGCGCCCTTGAGACCTCGATCGAGACCGAGCTTGAGGCAGCGGAGAGCGTCGATGACGACGCCGGCGCTGTTGGGGCTGTCCCAGACTTCCAGCTTCATCTCGCACTTGAGCGGGACGTCGCCAAAGGTTGTGCCTTCCATGACGATGTAGCAG
>PMIE01000022.1 GCA_003156975.1 Chloroflexota bacterium
AGCCGCTGATCGAGGTCCGTGGCCATGAGCAACACGCAGACCCCAAAGTACACGCCGAATAGCAATCGCTGAGCCGGATCCTCGAACCGGATCGGTACGGTGGCCAGAGCGGCGACGGCGAACACGACGACCACGGCGGACCGCCAGTCGACGCCGCGGACCGACTTGTCCTCATGCGCCGGCCAGCGAGCCGAGATCCGATCCGAAACTACTCCCCAGATCAGCCCGACGAGGCCGAAGACGAGCGCCAGCGGCTCCACTCCGGACAACGAATCCATATCTGCGCCTCGACGCTAAGCGGACCTGATGGCGCCGGTAAGCGCCAATTCGACCAGGGTCGCGTGGCTGACGCCGGTTGCCCCGGCCGGAGCGTAGGGCGTCTTCTTGCGGAAGTAGGCCGTCCCGGCGATGTCGAGGTGCACCCAAGGAACTGTCGTGAATTCGCGGAGGAACAGCGCACTTCTGATGATCCCACCATCAGCCGGACCGGTGTTGGTGAAGTCCGCATAGTGGCTGTCCAGGCCGGGCCGGTACTCCTCGATCATCGGCAGCTGCCAGTAACGCTCGCCGGCTCGCTCGCCCGCAGTCGCGACCTCGTCGTACCAGGCCTGGGGCGTACCGAAGGCTCCGGTCATCTGATCGCCCAGAGCCCGGACTACGGCTCCGGTCAAAGTGGCGATGTCGACCATGTGTGTCGCGCCGAGCTTCTCCGCGTAGCACAGCGCATCGCCGAGAATCAAGCGGCCCTCCGCGTCCGTGTTGATGATGTCCACGGTCTTGCCGTTCATGGCCTTGACGATATCCCCGGGCCGAGCGGAGTGCGACCCGGGCATGTTCTCGACAGCCGGCGCTATCACCGTCAACGGCGTCCCGGGAGCCAGGCGAGCCACAGTCGTGATGGCGGCTATCACGGTGCAGGCACCGGTCTTGTCCATCTTCATCTCTTCCATCGAGGCGGCCGGCTTGATGGAAATGCCGCCTGAGTCGAAGCAGACGCCCTTGCCGATCAGGGCGAGACGCCGGCCGGCTGCATCCTTCGCGCCCTCTGCGCCGGAACGGAGCACGATCATCCGCGGCGGATTGTCACTACCCGAGCCCACGGCGAGAAACATACCCATGCCCAGCTCCGCAGCCCGAGCCGGGTCCAGGACGTCGATCGAGAGGCCGTACTTCTCCGCCAGTGCCCGGGCCTCGCCCGCGAGCACTTCCGGGGTGACGTCGTTGGCGGCGCGGTTGTCGAGGCGGCGGGCAAGATTGGCGCCTTCGCCGATTATCACGCCGCGCTCCGCAGCATTGAGCAGGGCCGCCGAGTTCGCGCCGGGCGCCACCAGGATGAGTTCGTCAAGTTCGGGCGGGGCGCCCTTGTAATCGGTGCGGTAGATCGTGGCCGGTTCGAATTGGCCCTCAACTACGCCGCGGGCAACCAGCTCCGCCACGGCCTCGGCCCCACCCTGAACATGGGCACCGAGATCGCTCAGCCATACGGCCATGCTGCGCACCGTCCGGCCGGCCAGACGGCGCTCCACGGTTGAGCCCAGACGGACGATGACCTGCCGCGTGATCGCATCGGGCTCACCGGCCGAGATCGCCAGGACACGACCGGCGGCGAGTTCACCGGAGGCCGCAAGAACGGTCGCATAGCGGTCGCTCTTGAACTCACCGAAGGCCGCCATCGCGGCAAGTTCGCCGCCCGCCCGCTTGTTGAGCTCACCCAATGGGCCTTCGAATGCGGGCTGCCCGACGATCGGCACGACAAGCACATCCGCCGGAACGTCCCACGGCTGATCACCGACGACGCGCAGTTGCATTGGTCAGGGCCTCCGGCCTAGCGGCTCATCGGGGCGCCGCAAACCCATGGCGCCGGCGCAAGCGCGCCGACTCGAAACGATGGACGTAGTCTAGCCAGTCGCCGCCGGGACGCCACAGCCAGCTAAGGAGGGCGCCGGCCGACCGGCGAGCGTCAACCTCAGCTCGCCGGACCGCTCGGAAGCGCCGTGAGATTCGTTAGTGCATCGCCGAGTTGGCCTCGGGCCGTTTCGATCGATATCCCGTCCGTCGTCAACAGCCCAGCGAGCTCGTACATCACAACCTGTAGGACATCGCTGCTCGACGGCAACAGCGCCTTGGCGTCGGACACGGCCTTCAGGGCTGCCGTAACCTGAGCCGTGCCCTTGCCCTTGGAGGTGATCATCGTCTGCCACAGCAGACGGAGAGCGTCGTCCATGCCCTTCGTTCGCTGCATCCATTCATTCAGGGTGGACAAGTCGGTGACTTTGGCGAGACGATCCCCGATGGCGGTGGCGTCGGCGATTGCCGCCGCTGCGCTCGTGAGTTTGTCCAGGGCCTCCGGGTAGCGGCCTTGAGTCGCCAGAACAAGTGCATCCGCCGTCAGCGAGTCGTGATTGCTGATGTCGCCGGCCACTTGCATGGCCGTCTGGCTGCCGGTCGTCAACGAATCCCAGTCGCCGCGCAGCGGCGTCACCGACTGAAGGGCGACGCACAGGCCGTGGTAGCGGTCGATCAGCGCCTGGCTGTTGACCTTCTGTAGTTCAACCTCCTGCGCGGGGCTCCACGAGGCACAATCGAGGCTCTTGTTGAGAGCGGCCGCGCCGGCATCGATGGCGTTGATGCTGTTCTCGCCGTGGGTGGTCGCATCCTTCAACGCCAGTTGATTCACCTGGGACAGGCTCGACAGCATCTTGCGGGTCATGTCGCCCAGGGAATCAACGTCATCCTTGAGGCGAGCCAGGTCACGAACGGCCGAGTCGAGCCGGTCCGACAAGGCCTTGTCGGCGCGATACGTCAACTCGTCGCGCGATCCCAGGCCGGGCGGGCTCTGGGTTGCAGTCGCGATACCTGCCGACCCGAATGCGATTCCGGCGGCCATGACTAGCCAGCCCAGACGCACGGAACTCCGTCGAATGGTCGCGCGGAGCTTGTCGCCCAACGTCGGCTCATAGCCTTCGATGTCCGCGTCGAAATCGTCGCCGTCGAGGCTGTGTCCCTGGGGGCCGAGTGCCGCCAGGTCGCGTCCTTCGATCGGGCGCAGACCCGAGCTCGACGATGGTCGCTGAGGCGATCGTGGTGTCGTCATAGTCCCGGCGATGCTACACCGCCCGGCCATGGGACGACCCGCCGTTCGAGCCACAAAAGCACCGGAGAACAAGTCACCCAGCCGAAGTTGGTGCATCTGACGTAGGGGCGCACCCTCAGTCGGATGCGGCGGCAGCCGACGCCGTCAAGAGATGAGCGACGGGTCCCAGCCGTCCGGTATCCATTTGCCGTACGTCCGATCTCCGGAGGAACTGGCCGTCTTGACGCGACTCAAGATCACGGACATCATCCCGGGCCTCCGCGCTACCGCCCGCCCGCGCGACCTCCTGGGTCGCGTTCAAGTGCTGCTGCTTGCGATCGCCCTGACCGGTGTCCTGGCATCGCTGACGGCGGTGATCGGGTCGGGTGCCGATCCCGTACCGACATACCTGGCGGGCATCGCCGCCCCGTTGGTTCTCGTCGTGGTCTGGCTGATCGCGTATGCGCGACGAAGATTTGATCCGGTAACGGACGTTGCAGTGCTGGCTGCGATGGGCGTCCTTGCGGCGGCCGTGGACGACCGCTGGAACAGTATCGTCGTGGCGGCTCTGGCGATGGCGGTCCTGTTCGGCTCCGCCTACGGGCCCCTGCGCCAGGTCCTCGTGCGAACCTCCGGGTTGGCGGCGATCGCGATCGCAATGGGCCTCTCCGACGCGCCCTCATTCACCCTGGCCGTCGTGGCGGCCGTCGCCTGCATGGTAGTCGCCACGCTCATGCACGGCATGGTGAGATCCATCGACCGCTACGAGCAGACGGCGCGGCGCGAGCAAGTGCTTGCCGCTGCCGGCCTCGACCTCGTGGCGGCCTGCAACCTGACCGACATTGCCGATTCGGCCGTCGAAGGCGCCTATGCCCTGTGCGCCGCACTGCCCGGGACGCGGATCTCCCTCGCCCTGGCCACGAAGGCCACCGAAGGCGACACCGCATTCCAAGTCACGAGTTCCGCGGGCTATCGCTCGGAGGATCTATCCGGTACCGTCCTGACGTTGGAGCAACTGGCACCACCGGGCCAGCCCCTCGCCCATCAACGCCTCGTCCTAGTCGGTCCGGACCGTATGGGACCGGGGGTCGAAGCGCCGTCTCCGTTTGAACCGGGTGAGGTCCTGGTCACCCGACTGACCANNGGGACGGGACCGCTCGAGGGGTGATCCTCGTCGAGTCTCCGGACCCCGTCGGCGGCGATCTGCCCGGTGCAATCCGCGCCCTTTCGACCCAGGTCGCTCTGGCCATCTCGCGAACCGAACTCCAGCAGACCGTAATCGAGCGAGAAGGATCGCTTCGGTTTCAGGCTCTCATCCAGAGCTCGAGCGACGTGATATGCATCACCTCGACAGACGGGATCATCCGCTACCAGTCCCCCTCCACTCCTCAGATTCTCGGCTACGAGTGCGAGGACCTGGTCGGCCGAAGCAGCAGCGAACTAGTCCACCCGGACGACCTTCCACGAATGGAGAAGGAATTCCGTGCGGTCGTGGCCGCACCCGGCTCGACGCGCGTCTGCGAGTACCGTCTGCGCCACGCGGACGGTTCGTGGCGTCATGCCGAAACTCGCATCACCAACATGCTGGCAGTTCCGGCCGTGAGCGGAGTCGTCCTGAATACTCGCGACGTCACGGAGCGCCACAATCTGGAGGCTGAGCTCCGCCATCAGGCATTCCACGACACCCTGACCGGCCTCGCCAACAGAACGCTCTTCTCCAATCGCGTCGAGCATGCCCTGGCCTCCGCCAAGCGGGACGGCACGACGACGGCGATTCTCTACTGCGACATGCACGGCCTGAAGCGCGTCAACGACAGCCTGGGGCC